>NZ_CALXIN010000001.1 GCF_944388365.1 uncultured Negativibacillus sp.
TATATCGGACAGGTAGCAGTCGGCGCGGTTGTCCTCAACCGCGTGGAGTCCTCCTCCTTCCCTGACAGCATCTCCGGTGTTGTCTATCAGCCTGGCGCCTTCACCGCCATTACCGACGGGCAGATCAACGAAGCGGTCACCGACTCCGCACGCCGTGCAGCCCGTGAAGCTCTCAATGGCTCCGATCCTACCGGCGGTGCACTCTACTACTATAATCCTGATAAGACATCCAACAAGTGGATTCGCTCCCGAACCGTTATCACCCAGATTGGCGACCATCTTTTCTGTTCTTAAAGATAAAAGACCTGACTTCAATATTTACCGAAGTCAGGTCTTTTATCTTTATTTTTTAGGAAATATTTTCTTCGCAGAAAATCTTCTCTGTTTCTTCCCTCTTTAAATCTCGGATATGGTGTGTCTGACGCCCTTCCGAATAGGAATAAACATAAACATCGCACCTGCCTGTCCTTCGCTGCAAAAAGCTCTGCACTCTTCGGATGCGCACGATCCGCTCCGGCCGGATAATCACCTGATGCAGCGAAAAGCCCTTGGAGTAACGAAGTGTATAGCATCCATCCTGAAAAGAGATTCCCGCGGTGTTTAAATCAATCAGCTTTACGATCAAAAGCCAGATCAGTGGAAAGTTTGCCATAAAAGCCACCCATACGATCAGCTCCCGCCAATCTGGAAAGAAGTAGCATAATACGATCCTTGCAGCCAGCACCGCTACAATCAGCGCCAACGTTCTCGATGTATACCGAAACGCCGAACGAATGCGATGCGGCCGCAGCGTCCGCTCGGACAGATGATACTCCGGCAGCAGCAGACGTAAACTGTAGTTCAGCTGCCTTCTTCGCACACAGGGAATCAGTGCGGAAACATCATCCTTAAACTTGCCATATCCCACCGTGGACAGGAAGATAGAATAGACTCCCAAAATACAGGTTAGCAACGACCGCCGAATATCCAGATAACCAATCTTGCTCACCTCAATCCGGTAAGAACGTCTGGTCAAAAGGCCGGCATTGACCTCCAATAGATTGCGGCGGCGCATCACTTGAAAATTCGCGTGCCGCGCAAGACTGGCGACAAAGGCACAAAGATATCCCAATGACATCACACTTGCCAATGAAAAAGCCGCCGGTGGGATTCCAAAGGCCAGCGTCCTCGCAACATTTTCAAAGGTACCATAAATCATCTCGGAAAATCTCTGCCCCAAAATGTTGCCTACCTGGGTAATAAAGGTAGAGATCAACACCATTCCTGCAAACGAGTTGGAGGTAATCAGTGCCAGAATAAACACATATCGGCTCTTTGGCTTGTAGCTTCGCACCGGAGATAAGGGAGCCAGCGGAACCGGTGCCTGCAGCATCCGCAAAATCTTCTGACAATCCTTCTTTTTGAGCATCACCAACAGATCCGCATTCTGGATGCTTCCTCCCGCCGTATCCACCCGCAGATATACTGCACCAAATAACCACAGGCGCAGCGGTTGAATCACCGAGATGCAGCAGGTGCGGGATACCGGCAAAAAGGTCAGCTCTCTGCGAAAGACACCTCGTTTGACCAGTAACCCATCTCCCGACACCTCCACCGTGAAGGTTGCCCACAATAGGATACCCAGCGATAGAAAGGCAAACAGAACCAGCAGGTCCATCCAGGCGCCATGCAGCCATCGGGACAGATTGACTCCCAAAGTAAATCCCTCTGTCAATGAAAAGCTGTTGATGAGCACAAAGTATAAACCTCTGACAACTGGAATCAGCAGGATGAACAGATAACGCCACAGGTTGCTCAGGATATACAGCGGATGCGGACGGCATCGCTTAATTGTCACTGTGTTCTCCATGCTCCACCTCCATTTTGCGTCCTAACTGTACCCGCAAAAGACGTGCTTCCTCATAGTTCAGCCCAGCGATACGGATCACGCCTCCCGCCGCATACAATCGCAGGCTTGCCAGATTCATCAATTTCTGCAGCGGTGTCTGACTGAGTGTCGTATACTGCACATTGCGGATATACACCGCATCCATCTGATTGTATAAAACGCCGCGGCTGACCCGCACCATCCGATCGCTGACGGCATAGTGGTAAAAATGATAGTACATCGGATAATACACAAAACATAACAGCAAAAATACTGCCATCCAAACAAACGTCCAAATGGTAAACCAGCTTGCCTTTGTATAATAAAGAAATCCTCCGACCATCGCCGGACCTATGCAGAACAGCAGCAGCCTGATTCTCCAATAGGTCAGCACACGGGCCGGAAGGCGCTGCCCCGTCAACTTATCTCGCCATCCTTTCTAACCTATAATCCATAATGAATGACATACTTATCTTCTTTCCAAGCCTGAATAAGCATCCTGTGCAAGTCAGCAAGTTCTGGGACTGCTGCAATGATGTCACACATCAAGGGAAGTGAAGCCGGTGGAATCAAAGTAATTCCACAATAGGCCAATCCCTTGCCAGGCACATCCAGCGCATGCCAATAGCAATCCGCCGCACAGAGCTGCTCTGCAACCAGCTCCAGCACATCGTCGTCCACCTTGATGCAGTGGTACTTGTCCGGCTCATATTCATCAAACCGCTGTCCCAGAACCGGAGCCTCCTGCATGATTCCAAACTCATGACTTGCCATCTGCGTTTCCTCCCTATCCCTTGTTCTGCTCGATCCCTTTCATGCTCAGCGAGATGCGCTTTCTCTGCAAATCCACATCCAGCACCCTGACCTTGACAATGTCTCCCACCTTGAGCACTTCGGATGGATGTTTGATGTACCGGTCGCAGATCTGGGACAGATGCACCAATCCATCCTCATGCACTGCGATATCCACAAACGCGCCGAAATCGGTGACATTGCGCACCGTACCAGTCAGAATCATGTCCGGCTTTAAGTCCTTAAGCTCCATGACATCGGTGCGCAGCATCAGTTTTGGCAGCTCGTCGCGCAGGTCTCTTCCAGGTTTGAGCAACTCCGCAATCATGTCCCGCAGCGTCGGCTCGCCGATTTCCAACCGTTTGGCCAGCTGCTCCATCGTTCCCAACTGGGCGGCACGCTGCGGCAGCTGGGTAATCTTTGCACCCAGCACATCCTCCAAATCATATCCGCACAGCTGCAGCAGCTTCTTTGCCGCCGCATAACTCTCCGGGTGAACACCGGTGCGGTCGAGCGGATTCTCGCTTTCCATCACCCGCAAAAAGCCTGCGCACTGCTCGTACGCCTTTTTGCCCAGCTTCGGCACCTCCATCAGCTGACTGCGCTTTGTAAAGGAACCATTCTCCTCCCGATAGCTGACGATGTTCTTTGCAACCGATGTATTCACTCCCGCTACATACGAAAGCAGCGACTGACTGGCTGTGTTCAAATCCACGCCCACCTTGTTGACGCAGTCCTCCACTACGCCGCCAAGCGCTGTGTCCAGCTCCTTCGGCGGCATGTCGTGCTGATATTGTCCTACACCGATCGCCTTCGGGTCGATCTTCACCAGCTCTGCCAGCGGGTCCTGCAATCTGCGCGCAATCGAAACTGCACTGCGCAGCGAAACGTCAAACTGCGGAAACTCCTCTGCTCCCAGTTTGGATGCCGAATATACCGACGCTCCTGCTTCGCTGACCACCATATAGGATACCTTGTCCTTTCCTTCACCGTTTATCTCACCGAGCAGCTCTGCCACAAAGATTTCCGACTCCTTGCTTGCTGTTCCGTTTCCGATGGCAATCACACTGACTCCGTATTTGCGGATCAAGCCCGCCAAAACCTTCTTTGCCTGTTCGGTGCGATTCTGCGGCGGTGTCGGGTAAACCACCGTTGTTTCCAACACCTTGCCTGTCGCATCCACCACCGCAATTTTGCAGCCGGTCCGGTACGCAGGGTCAAACCCCATCGTCACTGCACCTTTGACCGGCGGCTGCATCAGCAGATTTTTTAAGTTTTCCGAAAATACACCGATCGCCTGTCTGCATGCTTTTTCGGTCAGCTGTCCGCGCAGCTCTCTCTCCAGCGAAGGAAACAGCAGACGCTGATAGCTGTCCTCACATACCTCCCGCAGTAAGGCAGCAAACGGAGAATCTCTGCGGATCACTTTGTGCTCCATCCGTCCCAGACAGACCTTGTCGTCAACCTCTACCTTGACCTTCAGTGCCTGTTCCCGTTCTCCGCGGTCGATTGCCAAGATGCGGTGCGGCGCAATTTTGCCCACCGATTCGCTGAATTCCGAGTACATATTGTATATTTTGTTTTCATTTGTACCTGTTGTTGTCGAAATCAGGGCATTTTTCTGTAAATAATCTCGCAGTGATGCACGGATGTCCGCTGAATCGCTGATCTCCTCTGCCAGGATATCCTTGGCTCCGGCAATCGCTGCTGCGGCATCCTCGACACCTTTGTCGGGATTGATATAGCCTGCTGCCTTTTGTTCCAGCGACTGATCTGCCTTCTGCCGCATCAGCCAGTCGGCCAATCCCTGTAAACCCTTTTCCCTGGCAACCGAAGCTCTGGTCTTTCGCTTCTGCTTATAAGGACGGTAAAGGTCCTCCACCTCGGAAAGCATCTGCGCCTGTTCCAGTGCCTGTTTCATCTGTGCCAGCTGCTTCTCATCCAGCTTGCCGCTCTGTTCAATCAGCCCCAGCACTTCCTCTTTTCTTTTTTCCAGATTCCGCAAATAGGATAAGCGTTCGCTCAGATTGCGCAGGACGGTGTCGTCCAAACCGCCGGTTGCTTCCTTTCGATAGCGGGCGATAAAAGGAATGGTGTTTCCCTCATCCATCAGTGTGACCGCACTCTCAATCTGTTTGAGCGGCACAGAAAGCTCCTTTGCCAGCACCTGTAAAATGTCCATCTGTCTGTCATCCTTCCATTTCATTTTCTTCCTTTCACTATATCATAGTTTCTTCGATACCAAAAGCAAAATATCTGAATTTATTGTCCATAATGTTATTTTTATCTTTCAGTATACTTTTAGAATATATTTTCTTATACTTTTTGTATTCTACTGTCGAATTATCACAAAAAAGGCAGCGAAGCTTCCATCAACTTCGCTGCCTTTTATTTATGCCAGATTGGAAATTTCCTTTCCGTCAACTGCGTTCTGGCAGTTGTTCAGAATCTGATTGACGATATCCTGCTGCACTGTATATTTGTTCTCACCGTTGAGCGAGATATAGACCGAGCCGTCGCCTGTTGGTGTCAGGACAAAGATATCCGCTTCTCTCGTGTCATCCACATAGGAAATAGTCATGGTGAGCACCGCATCCAGCGTCGGTTCTTTGCTGCTCATCTTGTCCGGTGGAATAGCTGTGATTGTCTGATACAGTTCCTCAAACAGTTCTGTATCTACCTGTGTTCCATTGCAGTCTACCGTAGTGCCATCGTCTGAATGAGAGAGGATAAAGTCATAGCTTGCACTGGTACCGGTTACCTGTAACTGTACCACCTCGTCAAGCGATACCGGCTGGTACACGCTTTGAACAAGCTGTTCTGCCTGTACCGTCAACCAGCTTAAACGGCTGGAGGACACCAGATAAACCATCGGGGAATCCTCCCGCATCAGATAGACATAGTTGTTGCTGTCCGGCGCAGATGTTTTCAGGGTAAAGCTCTCCACTCCGTCCATCTGTACCGAAATCACCGAATATGGATCATCCAGTCCAAAGTTAATCAGTTCATCCTCGGTCGGATAAACCGCCTCAATCGAGTTTGCATATAAGGAGAAAAGTCCTTCGGTCACCTGTGAAGCGGAGGCTTCGCTGATGGTCTGCTCGATCGGCGTCGTCATCTTATACTCTTTTTCGGTCGAGGAAACAACAACTTCCTCTGTTTCTTCTGCTTCTGTGCTTTCCTCATCCTCCACCGTCTGAATCTCCAGTGTAATGGCAGATGGACGTACCGATCCCGACAGGGTGATTACCGCCTGTGTGTACTCCGGTTCTGCCTCTGTGATTTCATTGTTCAGGAAGGAATACCGATGCCTGGAAACGCTGTCCAGAATATCGTCGTTCAGCAGATAGACACCATCTTCGTACAGTGCATAGACACTGCTGCCATTGGGCGCCTCATCTCCCAGATAGAGCACCTCTTCTGTTCCTTCTGCCGTCACGATTTTCACTGTATAGGACGGTGTGTCCAGTCCGTATTGTACCAGCGACTCCTGGGAGTCCCCGATGGTTTCTGCCTCTGTTTCCTCAGAAAGGCTGAGCAGCTTTCTCTGTGCGGTCAGGTTGGAAAAGCAGGCTGTCAGATTGCTGACGTTCAGACTGGATACATCCAGTTCCTCCAAGCCCTCGATGACAAAACCATCGCCCTGATTGACCAGCGTAAACTCATCGCTTGGATTCTGAATCTGGATGGTGTTGATGTCATCGACCGATAAGGACAACAGCACTTCTTCCGACGAGCTCTGCGTTTCTCCCGTTTCCTGCTCTTCCTGCGTCTGGAACCGAAATATCAGAAAAACCAGCAGTCCAACCAGCACCAGAACCAGCAGAAAACTTGCCGCCAGCGCTGTCGTTTGTTTTTTCATGCACCAACTTCCTTTCTTTGCACGCTTATGCGTTGCGCCGTTTGATCCACAGATACATACCACAGCCCAGTGTCATGATTGGTACAACGATCATAAAGATCAAACCGATGGTAAATACCTGTGCCGTATTTAATCCCAGCTCCTGACCGCCCAGCGTTTTGGACTGGATGGAAATTACATTTTCCCGATGGGTCAGTGTGTTCATTACCGATAGATAGTAATCCGCGTTGGCAAACGAACCGCTCTGCAGCAGCGAGTCGCTCAGCGACACCGAGGAACCATAGGCAACAACCTGACTGGTTTCTCCGTCATCAAACGTTTTTGTAGAAAGGATTGCCAGCGGGAATGGGCCATATTCCTCCGGCTGCCAGTTTTCCAGATCTGCGCTGTCGGTATCGTATGGAATTACCGAGGAAGTGTCCGAAGATTTCAGTAAAACGGTGGTGGAAATATCCATGTTGGTTTCAAAAACCTGCTCCAGAGGACGCGCAAACGGCATCGTCAATGGAATGGATGTATCAGACATCGTGTCGGTCAGTGTCAGATCGCTGATCTGGATGGTCGAGAAATAGGGGTTCATGTTGATAACTTTGTTGTTGTTTGTCTCCACAATCGAACTCAGCTCCACCGAAATTCCCCACTTCTGCAGAAAAGCATCCAGACGAGGCAGTTCCGGTTGGGTCGTGTCTGCAAAGTACAGCAGCGTTTTTCCCTCCTGTGACAAAAATGCATCCACACGATCGAGCACCTCCTGATCTGGGTCGTTGGTCGGTGCCATCCAGATCAAAACATCCACATCCTCTGGAATTTCATCCACCGTTGGATTCAGCGAGGTCACCTCAAAATTGTTGCTGGTCAATAACTCTGCAAAACCATCTGGATACTGTTCACCATGGCCTGTGAAAATCGCCGTCTTAACCTGTGTCTCGGAGGTTACATTCATAATTGCCGAGGTCATCGCCTGTTCTGCCTTGGAGGAGGTGATGTAGCTTCCATAATAAGAACCGGACTCCACATTGAACAGATCATACGCTGTCAGCGTCTGAGAACGCCGCGCACTCGAAACAATGATATCTCCAATCTGGACATCCTCGTAATTGGAAAGTAACGATGGATTTTCCAGCAGGTCGATATATTCCAGCGTGATCTGATCGGAGTACTGCGCATACTGTTTAAGTACCTCATTGGCCTGGACATAATATTCACCGCTGCCTACAAAGTTGCTTTCGGAGGTCAGAACCTGAATCGAAACCGGCTCGCTCAACTCAGACAGATACTCCTTGGACTGATCGGTTAGCTGAAACACCTTTTCAGGCGTCAGATCCACACTGATGGGATAGTGCTCGGTCAGATATGCCGTCAATACATTCAGCAGTACCAGCGCCACAACAATCAAAAAGGTGGTTGCTCCTGACAGCATCAGATACTTTTGGCGTCTGGTTGTAGGATGATGTTCTTTTTTCTTCCAAAATTTCTTCATCATGGCACCTTCCTTTCCGTCTTAGGAAACACGGCGGCGTTCCAGATGCCGCACTGTCAAAAACAGGAACAATACCGCCACACTGATAAAGAAGGTCAGATCGGATAAGTTCAAAATTCCCCTGGTGAAATCCAGATAATGCTGATAAAAGGAAAGTTCATCCATCAGCTTGGACACTGCCTCGCTGGAAACCACCGGCGTAAAGCTGTTGATAAACATCAAAAGCAGACCGATTGCCATCGAACCGATAGCAGCGATCACCTGATTCTCTGTCAGGGAAGAAATATAAAGGCCAATCGCACATAATGCCGCTCCCAGCAGCAAAAGTCCCAGGAAATTTCCGCAAAATACCGCTGCATCTGGAATCTGAAAAGCACACATCACCAGATAATAGACAATGGTGATGCCCATACCAATCCCGTAAATACTCAAACAGGCCAAAAATTTCCCCAGGACAATCGACGTAAAGTGGACTGGCGCCGTAAACAGTGCCTGTTCTGTTTTCTGGCGGCGCTCTTCACTGAACAGACGCATCGTCAGAATCGGCACCAGAAAAATGACAATCGAAAATAGATTGGAAAATACATAGCTCATGTCGGTCGTGTTGCTCACCAACGAGGTTGCAAAAAAGTAATAACCCGAGAGCGCAAAAAATACCGCCAAAAATACGTATCCAACCGGAGAGGTCAGATAAGAGCGCATCTCTTTTTTATATATTGCTGTCATCCCTTATTCTCCCTTCTCCTGTGTCGGCTCGGATGTTGATGCTTTTTCTTCTTCCGGATTTCCTTCGGTGAGTGCATCCGCTAAATCCACCGGTTCTTCCTGTAAACCTTCCGCTGTCAGCCGCAGGAAGATTTCTTCCAGATTTAGATTCTTGCGGCTCATCGTCAAAATCGCACAGTCGGTCTTGCTGAAGGTTTTGAAGATTGCTCTTCTGACCGGTGCACTGTCGGTACAGTCGTTTGACAGAGAAACCACATACTCCAGTCCATTGCGGTGTTCTGCCTTCTCCACCATTGCAATTTTACGCAAAAGCTCGATAATTGTCTTTTGATTTCCTTCTATCTCCAGCTGAATCTGTAAATGTCCGGTCAGCTGATCGGCCAATTCCTCCGTTCTTCCGTCTGCAACAATTTTGCCTCGATGAAGGATGATGATTCTGTCACAAATTTCCTGCACCTCCGAAAGGATGTGCGACGAAAGCAAGACGGTGCGCTCCTTGGCTAACTGTCGGATCAGCTCTCGAATCTCAATAATCTGTGCAGGGTCCAGTCCTACCGTTGGTTCATCAAGGATCAGAATTTCAGGATCGCCAATCAGTGCCTGTGCTAATCCCACTCTCTGCCGGTAACCTTTGGATAGATTGCGAATCATTCGATCTTTTACATCGCCAATTCCAACCAGATCCATAATTTTCTGCAAATATTCATCCCGCGGCTGAGTTATGTTTCGATTCTTTTTGACCTTTTTCAGATTATAGATAAAAACGAGATATTCCCACACCTTCATGTCCTGATAGACCGGCGGCTGTTCCGGCAGGTAGCCGATCTTTGTTTTTGCGCGAAATGGATCGGTCAGGATGTCCACTCCTTCGATCAACACATCGCCGTCCGAAGCCGAGATATATCCCGTCAGAATATTCATTGTTGTTGTTTTACCGGCACCGTTGATTCCCAAAAATCCGACCGCTTCCTTCCCTTCGATCGAAAAGCTTACCGAATCCAGCGCCTGTTTGTTTCCATAGTGCTTGCTGAGGTTTTTCACTTCCAGCAACAGATTCATCCCCTTTTGTGTGCAGTTTGGTTTTCCCTGTCTTTGTTCGCTTCTTATTAGTGTACAGGAAGTCGCTTCAAAGAGTTTTAAGAAAATATTGGGAATTTTTAAAGTTTCTTTCAGCATTTAAAAAACTTCTTGTTTTCTGTCAAATTCTCGGACATACAAAAAAAACGGATTCCAAAACTGGAATCCGTTTTTGGTGACCCGTGCGAGAATCGAACTCGCGATACCGCCGTGAAAGGGCGGTGTCTTAACCGCTTGACCAACGGGCCGCACATATATAAAAACTGCAAGAGCAGGTTTTAACGATGGTAGCGGCAAATGGATTTGAACCATCGACACTTCGGGTATGAACCGAATGCTCTAGCCAGCTGAGCTATGCCGCCATGTCATACGGCATTGCCGTAATCAACGAGCTAAATTATATAACATATTTTCGGATTTGTCAACACCTTTTTTTAATTTTTTTTACTTTTTTTATTTTATCCCTTTTTCTCCTTTTTATTCGCATAAATATCTCTCTAAACAGAAAAAAAGGATGTCCTTTTCATGAAAGGACATCTTTCTCTTTTGCTTGATTTCTTTCCTATTCAAAGCGGGCAAAACCCTCGAAACATTTTTTACCATTTTGATCCAATCCACTGACATAGTAGCTGAGGGAGTCGCTGCCTTCTTCTGTCAGTTCCTTGGTAAAGATGGCAAGCTCCTCTCCCATTTTGGCCTCGTTGTGATAGTTGATGACCAGCTTTTTCATCTGGCGATCCACCGTCGCCGAGAATGGAAGATTGTCCAAAATAATATCCGCATACTGCGTATTGTTCAGATGTCCATTGTCATCGGTGCGGGAATAGGTCACTCTCTCTGTTCCGGTTTGCTTAGCATCCTTTACTTTGGGAATGGTGAAATCATGCTCCTTTTCCATCTCCATGTGGAAAGGAAAGTTCATTTCTTCCGGCGGATTCCGCAAAATCTTTCTGGTATCTGTGTCGACCAACACCCATTTTGAATCCTGTGCAGCTACTTCCACTCCCTGCTCGTTAAAAAACTGGGTATATCTGCTGTAGATTGCGCGGTTTGGACGGGATGGACGGGTCACCATCCGAATTTTATCTCCCACTTTGATTTCTCCGTACAGCTCCAGCGATGCTTTCGCCAACAAAAACACCGTGTGGGTGCGGTGGTATACATCAATCGTCAAGCCGATGTCATTGCAATGGTTGGTGCTGATCGCCTGGCTCTGGGACATCAGTGCTCCGGCTTTCATTCTGCCGTTGCAGTCACATTCATACTGTCCCACAATAAATGACTGTTCATATACATCAATGTTTGCGCTCAAAACAAAACCCCTCTTTCCAGCCTTGATTTTATTTTATTATATTCCTTTTTTCAAAACTGCTCAATCAATATTGGGCGTTCTTTCCGATCAGAATATCATAAAACAGGGACATCCTCCATGATGCCCCTGTTTTTGTTTAAAATTATTTGCTCATCTTTTCCGCCAGCTGTTTCAAATCCTCTTCGCTGTAAAACTGAATTTGAATCAATCCGCCATTGCCGCTCTGTACAATCTTCACCTTGCGGCCCAATTCGTTGGACAATGCCAGCTCCATCTCGGTAAAGAAGGTTTCCTGCGCGCTCCAGCTTTCCTGGTAAGCTTCCGCCTTCTGATCCTGCGGCTCCTCATTTTTCTCTTTGGACATCTTTTCGATGTCACGCACCGAATATTTGCCGGTTTTTACCTTCTGGGCCACCGACAGCAGCTTGTTCTGATCTTCAAAAGCCAGCAGTGCTCTTGCATGTCCAGGAGAAACCTCGCCTTCTTCCACCATCGTAATGACCGTCTGTGGCAGATGCAGCAGACGCAGCGCATTGGCAATCGCCGGACGGGATTTTCCCACACGCTTTGCCACCTGTTCCTGTGTCATTCCGTAGCGCTCCATCAACAGCTTGTAGCCGGACGCCTCCTCAATCGCATTGAGGTCCTCGCGCTGCAGGTTTTCGATCAGCGCAATTTCCATCGCCTGTTCCTCATCCATATCACGGATGACCACCGGAACCTCCTGCAATCCAGCCATCCGGCTGGCTCTCCAGCGACGCTCTCCGGCTACCAGCTGATAACCTCCGGTTGGAAGCGGACGCACCAGCAGCGGCTGCAGAACACCGTGTTCCTTGATGGAGTCCGCCAGCTCATTGAGCGCTTCCTCGGAGAAAACTTTTCGAGGCTGTTCCTTGTTTGGCTCAATCTCGCTCAGACGTAAAGTGACAACCCCAGTATCCACCGTTTCATTATCAATAAACAGCGCGTCCAGACCTTTGCCCAGACCACCTTTTTTTGCTCGTGCCAATCTTCTCACCTCTTACTTTTTCTTCGCACGATTTTTCTTTAAAAACTCCTTGCACAGCGCAGTATATGCCTTGGCGCCTCTCGAGGAAGCATCAAAATAGATCGCCGGCATTCCAAAGCTTGGAGCTTCCGACAGACGGACATTTCTTGGAATCACTGTGTCATATACCTTGTCTGGAAAATGTTTTCGAACCTCTGCTTCCACCTGCTCTGTTAAGCGAAGACGTCCGTCGTACATTGTCAGAAGGATGCCTTCCAGCTCAATCACAGGATTGTATAAGCGTTTTACCTGACGGATAGTAGCTGTCAGCTGGGATAAACCTTCCAAGGCGTAATATTCACACTGAATCGGAATAATCACAGTGTCACATGCCGAAAATGCGTTGAGTGTCACCAGTCCCATGGATGGTGGACAGTCGATCAGAATATAGTCGTATTGATCGCGAATTGCCGCCAATGATTGACGTAATTTTAACGTTCTGTCCTGACTCTCTGCCAACTCCACTTCTGCCGCTGCCAGATCAATGCTGGATGGAATCAAGTCCACATTTTTAAACTGAGTTTTGAGAATCGCTTCTGATGCCCGACCGTCTCCCACCAACAGGTCGTATACCGAGCACTCCACTTCTCTTTTATTGATGCCCAGACCGCTTGTCGAGTTTCCCTGAGAATCCACATCCACCAGCAAACATTTTTTTCCGGCTTTTCCCAGTGCAGCGGTCAGATTGATTACCGATGTTGTTTTTCCAACACCGCCTTTCTGATTTGCAACTGCAATCACTTTCCCCATCTATGTTCTCTCCTTCCACGACCAAATTGTCACATAAAAACAGAGTTTCC
Organism: uncultured Negativibacillus sp.; assembly: GCF_944388365.1. Taxonomy (GTDB): domain Bacteria; phylum Bacillota; class Clostridia; order Oscillospirales; family Ruminococcaceae; genus Negativibacillus. The sequence continues at coordinate 12,965 of NZ_CALXIN010000001.1, forward strand.
TCTGAAAATCCTTCGAATTTAGTTTGATTATATCATAATTTCTGTGGAAAAGAAAGAAAAAAGCCTTCTTTCCACCTGTTTCTCCACAAAAATGTTTCATGTGAAACTTTTTGACTTTGACACTCAGTCTTTTTGTCGCAGCAGTTGTTTTTGTGTTTCACGTGAAACGAAAGATTGAAAAGAAAATCTTTTTTTGCTGCAATAAAACAAATCAAATTATACACCTATTGGTTAAAGGGCATTTTGCCACTATTAAAAATCAGGAGGTTCTGACCATATGAAAAAGTTCATTTCCGCTGCTATCTGTGCCGCAATGATTCTCTCCATGGCAGTTACTTACAGTGCCGATTCCTTTACTCTTTCCAGAAGTGTCATCCAGCCATATTCTTCGATGATCAATCGTGATAAAGAAGTTGAACCGCTCTATACTGTTTCCGAGCCAAAAATCCCAGAAGATATCGACGAGCAGTATACTTACCAGCAGCAGAATCAGACACCTGAAGCGTTTATTCAAAGTCTGCAAACCTTCGGTGCCAAAACCTCTTCGATGCTGCTGAAAGATACCACCTCCAACCAGACCTACTCTCCTGTCAGCTTTGCCTATGCGCTTGGCATCCTGGGCAGTGGAGCAAAAGGTCAGACACAGCAGGACATTGTACAGGTTCTTGCGTCGGAGAACATGGACGAAGTTTCCAACGGACTGAATAAGTTCTATCTTTCCAACTATCATAATGAAGAAAACACCGTCCTCAAGATTGCAAACTCTCTCTGGATGCAGAAGGATTATTCCTTTAAATCCTCCTTTGCAAAAAATGCTGTCGAGGACTTCTATGCTTCCTCCTATTCGGTGGACTTCAAAAAACAGAGCAGCGCAGATGCAATGGCAAAATGGATCTCGGAGCAGACCGGTGGACTGCTCAATCCAACCTTTGAGCCAAATCCAGACCAGGTTCTTTCGATCATTAACACTTTGTATTTCACCGGCTCATGGGCGGATCAGTTCGATTCCCAAAACAATGTGACCGACAAATTCACCCTGTCAGATGGAACACAGACCGATGTCACCTATATGACCCAGGAGCAGAAAGGTTCCGCTTACTACCAGACCGATAAATATACCATGGTCAAGCTGCCATTTGAAAATGGTCAGACAATGAACTTTGTTCTTCCTGCAGAAGGTGCTTCCCTCTCCTCGCTGCTCGACGAACAAACCCTCCAGCAGATTTTGGCAGATCAGTCCGAAGAAAGCACCCACTATGCCGATGTCACTGTCCGTGTTCCGAAGTTCAGCTACGACACCGAATTTAACCTGAATGACACCTGCAAAGCACTCGGCCTGGAGGAGCTTTTTGATGGAAGTGCAGACCTGTCCGGTATCACTGACGGCGATGTTGCTGTTTCCGATGTGAAACAGGAATCCCATGTCGAAATTGATGAAAACGGCTGTAAGGCTGCTGCCTACACCAAGATGGATATTATGAAGATGAGCATGCCGGTTGAGATGGAAAAATACACCTTCTCGCTGGACCGTCCTTTCCTGTTTGTCATCGAATCTCAGGACAATGCTCCACTGTTTGTAGGTACCGTTTATAACCCTTCCAAATAATGAAATCTCCTCGTATTTGATAGATTCACCCACAAACAAAAAGAGGTGCACGCAATAGCGTGCACCTCTTTTGTTATATGTTGGATTCATAGACATACAATGAAAAGCGCTCAGCATTGATCAGCTGCCTGCCTGCATACATTGGCTGTCCAGCTGCATCGTATGCAGTACTCTTGACGTACAGCAGGTGTTCTCCGCGCTTTACATTGAGCAGTTCACCCTCTCGAGTGGTTGCTCTGCAAATCTCAATCCTTTTTTCCGAACTTGCTACCCTTTTGCCTGTTTTTTTCTCAATATAATCAAACAGTGAGTTGTCGTCAAAATTGGCCTCCAGCAAAAAGGCATACTCCATAGTGAAGTAGTTGTTTTCGATAACAACCGGTTCCGAATCAGCAAAGCGGACTCTGGAGATAAATACAACCCGACTTCCCGCAGGAATTTCCAGGCGGCGTGCCATTTTTTCATCCACTGTCACAATTTTATTCTCCAGCATCTTTCCTCCTGCAGTAACTCCCATCTGCTGACACATATCTGTAAAGCTCTGCAGTTTGCGCATATTGCGCTCAAATTTGGGTTTTGTCACAAAGGTTCCTTTACCCTGTTTGCGTTCCACCAACCCTTTGTCAATCAGTTCTCCAATGGCTCTGCGCACCGTATTGATGCTGATATTATAAGTTTCTGCCATTTCATTTTCTGTCATCAGACGATCCCCGGGATGATACCGTCCAGAACGAATATCTTCTTCAATCGAATCCATCAGCTGGACATAAAGTGGGGTGATCGCTGTCGAATCGAGCATATTGTTACCTCCTGTCCAGACTCCGACCTTCTTGCAATCATCACATTATAGTCATAATTATAATATATTCCTACACATTAAAACAATATGAATTCTCCCAAAATTTCCCACAAGAATCCAATATTTTCTGCTTTAATTTGTCATATTATATACAGAGTACCATCTTTTCCTAGCAAAAAACACAGGTATACGGCAACGTGCTGACCCTAAATAGCCTTCTGCAATTTCACCGTATACCTGTGCTATCTGTTGATTATTAGAACATTAGTATTCTACTTTCCACATATATCTTCTTACATCCATGGAATGTCCTCTGACCTCTGCCATCTGAGATACGTAGTATCTTTCGATCGGGATGAGTACAACCGGATTGAAGAACTCTGCAACTGCTGGATCAATTCTGCCCTTGTTCAGTTCTTTGAAGTCGATAACAATGTAGTTCTCTGCGTAGGTCTTCAAGAATTTCAGGCAACGCTCATCCAATGCTCTGGTTCTTCCTTCGCTCATAATCAAAACCATTGGCAGCTGTTTGTCGGTTGTTTCGAACGGACCATGGAAGTATTCACCAGTGTGCAGGCAAACTGCATGTTTCCACTGCATCTCCATGAAATGGCAGCAGCACATGGAATAAGCAACACCATAGTTTGGACCGGATGCCAATACATAGAACACTGGCTCATCCTTTTCTTTTTCAGCCCAAGCCTTCGCCTCTGCCAGACAGTTTTCCTTGCCTTCCTGTACAATCTGGTCGATGTACTGATAAGCGTCCATTGCTTTGTCATACAGCTCCCAGCCTTCGATTTGATGCAGCAGCTCGAAGCCAACACGCAGGGAGTTTGCCTGGTTGGAATTGCTGTAATCCTGGTTGTCACCGTTGGAGTAAACCAGTACATACTGTCCAACCTTTGCCATTCCGGTGCTGGTGGAACCGGTCATTGCAATGGTGATTGCTCCACGCTCGTTTGCTGTTTTAACTGCCTCTACTGTCTCTGGTGTTGCTTTCAGAGAGCAGATGACAGCCAGACAACGCTCATCCAGCTCCTTCGGGGTTGCATGTACAAACTCGTTGCTGGTGTAGGTGGTTGCACTAAAGGTTTTTGCCTCGCTCTGCAACAGATACAGACCTGGGAAGATGGCTGCTTTGGAACCACCGCAAGCTACAAAATAGACGTGTTTCAATCCGCCTCTTTCTTCCATCTTTTGTTTAATTTCTGCGATCATGTTTTTTACTTCCATGACTATCGCTCCTTTCAGCTGTCAACCCTCGCTCTTTATTTTTCCATTTCTGATTTATCCTTGCTGATTTCCTCTAACATTCTGCACAGCAAGCGGACACAGTCCACTGCGGATGGATAATATCCATACTCTTTTTCGCTGTGGTCCAATGCTCCATGAGGACCCATGCCGTCCAGAATAACTGCACCTCCACAACGGGAAAGGTGATTTGCATCGGACAATCCACCACGATCCTTTTCCTCAAAATGGATCTGCAGTTCGTCCGCCATCGCCTGCAATCTCTTCACAAAAGCAGCCGTCTTTTCCGACTTCATCATCGGAGGCGAGGACCGATGTTTTACGACTTCGGTGCGAACACCTTTGACAAACGGTTCTCCATTGACCATTTTATCCACTGCCCGTTCCAGACGGATTCGCTCCGATTCCTTTTTAAACCGCATCTCAACGCTCAGCTTTGCAAAATCTGCAACAATGTTGTTGGCAGTTCCGCCGGATACAACACCGACATTGACCGTTGTGTCCTCTTCTCTGCTGGCAAGTCCCATCAGCTCAACGATATAGTGACCCATCTCCAGAATCGCAGAGGCGTTCTCTACACTGAACATAAAGCCGGCATGTGCTGCCTGTCCGTGGAACTCCAGTTCATATCCCATGGAACCTTTGCGTGCAAAACAATGTCTTGTGCCTTTGTTTCCTGCCGATTCCATGACGATGATGTAATCTGCCTTTTTGCCGATTTCATCCATCTTTTCTCTGGAGTAACGGCTGCCGATCTCCTCATCCGGATTATACAGCATACAGATGTTCAGCTTGTCCAGCACCGCCGGATCGGTGTTGAGCGCCACGTGAAACATTGCTGTGTCGCCGTTCTTCATGTCACCGACGCCAGGACCGTATACATTTTCCTCATCCATGTGGAATGGACGCTGTGCCGCTGTTCCATCTGGAAAAACGGTGTCCATGTGTCCAACAAACATGACATCATAATGGTCAGCCGGACGATTGCAGATCTCCATCAGGCGTCCTGCCTCAGGACCAACATCGTGGTTGATGACATGCCATCCAATGCCACGATACCAGCTTTCGATCTCATCGGCCACTTTATTTACTCCCGCCGTATTTCTGGAGCCGCTGTCAATGTTGACCAGCGTTTCCAGCTGCTTCAGATATAAGTTTAAATCCAAGCTGTGTCACCTCCTGTTTGCGCTGTATGTTATCGTTCTCTTGCAAAAAGGTAATAGGCTGGACTGCGATTTTCACAGTCTTTTTGTAAAACCTGAAAATTACAGTAGGCAAAAGGTTCTTTTACCTGAACTTTTCCCTTGCGTCCTTCCGAGTCAAATTTTCCTGGTTCCAAAGCTGGGTCCAGAATACATGCCTCTGTTTCATCCGCTCCGATTACCAGAATATAGTGTCCTCCGTGGGTGAAAACACCCTCATAACCTTCTCTGTCACCGCCGGAATTGGCTACTGCCATTCCACCGTTTCTGACATGAGCGATCATTTCCTTGATATTATCCGTCTGCGCATAGGTTAACCCAAATTTTTGTGCAACTGCGGGTCCCAAAATCGTCAAATTTGTTCCTGCGCTCTGGTTTGCTTTGAGATCATACGCCATCTGCCGGCAATCTTCCAGCGACAAATGGTGCATCGTCATGTTCTCTACAATCATACATAAACAGCATAATCCGCAGCCTGCCGCTGAGATATTGGATTTATCCGGCGGTGCACCACCATTTTTCAGGTTGTGCTGATAGGGCATGTCAGGATACTTGCGTTGATTCAGATACAGCATATCCTTTTCCTCCCTTTAATCATTGATTTCCTGGTAGCGCAGACAAGCTACTTTACGCTTTCCATCCACATCCTGAAGCTGTGGTGTTTCCTGTGAGCAGCGCTCAGTTGCATATGGACAGCGGGTGTGGAAGCGGCATCCCTTTGGCGGATGCAGCGGGCTTGGAACCTCTCCTTCGAGAATAATCTCTTCCTTTTTGCGGTGAATATCCGGCACCGGAATGGCGGAGAGCAAAGCCTTGGTATATGGATGCAGCGGATGTGCAAACAGATCCTGTTTGTCCGCAATTTCTACGATTTTACCCAGGTACATAACCGCAACCTTGTCGCAGATATACTGAACAACACTGAGGTCGTGAGAGATAAACAGGTATGCCAAATTCATCTGTTCCTGCAAATCTTTGATCAGGTTGAGCACCTGTGAGCGAACCGATACGTCCAGCGCCGATACAGGCTCATCACAGACAACCAGTTCAGGGTTATTGATGAGTGCACGCGCGATAACAATTCGCTGACGCTGACCACCGGACATCTCATGTGGGTATTTGTTGAGGTATTTTTCACCCATACCAACAACGTCCAGCATCTGAATAACCTTTTGTCTTTTCTGTTCCCGATCCAAATCTCCGGCGATATCCAATGGAGATCTGACCGACTGGAAAACAGTTTTTCTGGGATTGAGCGAAGCAAATGGGTCCTGGAAGATCAGCTGCATCTTTTTTCTGTACGGCATCATCTGATCGACCGAATAGTTGGTGATCTCTGTTCCGTTGTAAAAGATCTGTCCTCCGCTGACCGAGTGCAGCTTGAGGATGGTTCGTCCCAGCGTCGATTTTCCGCATCCGGATTCTCCAACCAGATCGACAGTCTCTCCCTTTTGCATAATCAGGTCAACGCCATCTACCGCCTTCAGATAGACTCTGTCAGCCTCTTTGAAACTCTTTTTGACCAGAAATCTCTTTTGCAGGTTACGAATTTCCAACAGTGGTGCTGCCATCTGCGCTTCCTCCTTCCTCTACATACTTCCAACAGCGGATCTTGTGTCCGTCTTTCAAAGTGTGCATTCCTGGATCAGCTTCCCAACATTTTGGCATTGCCTCTTTGCATCTGGTGCAGAATCGGCAGCCTTTTGGCATCTCGTCCAGCGTCGGTACCGTACCTTCAATCGTGTACAGACGTTCGTCCTTGCCCTGATCCAGTCTTGGAATCGAACTTAACAGGCCAATGGTGTATGGGTGCATCGGATGGTCAAAAATCTGCTCCAATGTGCCATACTCCACGTCCTTTCCGGCGTACATGACCATGACGTTGTCCGCCATCTCTGCCACAACGCCCATGTCGTGGGTAATCAAAATAACCGAGGTATTGTAGTTGTGGGTCAGTTCCCTCATCAGACGCAAAATCTGTGCCTGAATGGTTACATCCAGCGCAGTGGTAGGTTCGTCTGCAATCAGCAGCTGTGGATTGCACGACAGCGCCATTGCAATCATAACTCTCTGGCGCATACCGCCTGACAGCTGGTGCGGATATTCCTTGATGCGCTGTTCCGGCGAAGGGATTCCTACCTTTTCCAGCATCTCAATGCTCTTCTTCATCGCTTCCTGTTTGGAAATCTTCTGATGTGTCTGAAGCATTTCCACCATCTGATAACCGATGGTGTATACAGGATTCAGCGAGGTCATTGGCTCCTGGAAGATCATCGAAATCTTGTTTCCGCGCACATCGCGCATCTCCGCATTGCTGGCTTTTGACAAATCTTTTCCCTGGAAAACAATCCTGCTTTCTGGATCAATTTCACACGTTCCCGCCGGCATCAGACGGAGGATCGAGGTCGCTGTCACGCTCTTGCCGCAGCCTGACTCCCCAACAATCCCGATGATTTTACCTGCATCCAGGGAGAAGTTAACGTCCTCTACTGCCACTGTTTTTTTATTTTTTATTACAAAGCTGACCTTTAAATTTTCAATATTCAATAAAGGCTCCGGCATAAGAGGTTCCTCCTTTATCTATTCCTTATCCGGCTTGTAAACCGAAAATGCCTTTCTGAAGGGACGCATCAAAGATGCGTCCCCTACATTCAGAAAAGCGTCCTATTCTTACTGTGTTACAGACCAGTTCCAAACAGCTTCGTTGAGCATACCGCTGTCTGCCTGATGTACACCCTGCATTCTTGGGTTGATAACGTTGAAGGAGTAAGAATGATAGAGCATTACCAGAGGCATCTCATCATACAGGAACTCCTGATATTCGTTAACCAGTTCTTTTCTGGCTGTTTCATCCAGCTCAGAACCGATCTTTTCCTGATATTCTGCATAGCGTTCATCGGTAATCTGGCAGTAGGTTGCGTTGCGGTAATCATAGTAACCTTCCATCCACAGTGGGAAGCTGGTTGCTGTCGATCCGCAGATACCCAGATCGTAAGTACCATCCTGCAGGCCTGCAAACTCGGTTGCCAGGTCAACGGTCAAAACTTCAATGTTAATACCAGCTTCTGCCAGCTGCTGCTGAATCAGAGCTGCCATTTTTTCTCTTGCGGAGGTAACTGCCATGGTCAGTGTTGTGCTGCTGTCCCATCCAGCTTCTTCCAGCAGAGCTTTTGCTTTTTCTACATCGCGGCTCCATTCGATTCCTGCATCATATTCGGAACCTGGAATGATGTAAGTTGCTGAAGGAACACCTTCACCGTCAACGTTCTGTTTGATCAGCATATCCTTGTCGATTGCAAGGTTCATTGCCTGACGAACTCTCTTGTCGGATACGTTCTGGTTGTTGATCAGGAAGATTGCAACGCCGGTAGGCAGATCAGATTTTTCAACTGGCAGACCAGCAGCTTCTGCTGCTTTTGCATCTTCGATGGTGGACGACTGGAAGAACATATCCAGCTCATTTGTCATAACGGAAGTAACTGTGTTGGATGGAGATACAACGGTGTAAACCAGTTTGCCAAATTTTGGTGCGCCAAGCTGATAATCTGCAAAAGAACCCAGTTCCAGCTGGCTGCCCGAAAGCTCGGAGATGTAGGTGCAAGGACCGGAACCCATGTCATTCGGGTTGTCCCACAGATCAGAGCTGTTTACATCAGCAGGTGCAATGTCGCCCAGCAGATGCTCTGGCAGAACGTAGAAGTATTTGTTGTGCAGAAGGATCCAGTCTTCTACTGGTGTTGGGTTTTTAAAGTGCATTACCAGTGTGTAGTCGTCGGTTGCTTCGATGCCGATGGAGTCGCCTGTTGCAACACCGTTGTCATCGGTACCTTCGAAGAACTTAAACTCACTCTTCATACCAAAGTCAAAGTCAGGATCGGTGACCAGATTTGCGGTGAATACCCAGTCATTTGCAGTTACTGGAGTACCATCGTGGAATTTACAGTCAGGGTCCAGATGGAAGGTTGCTGTCATACCATCTTCAGAGGATTCCCAGGATTCAGCAGCTCTTGGCTGAATTCCGCTGGCTGCCTCTTCGATGTAGGCAAGACGGTCATACAGTTTGTCCAGAATCAGGTGGTTAAAGGTCGAACCGCTCGAAGATCCATAAGGATTCAGCGAGTCCCATGCAGTGGTCAAACCATAGTTGATAACTACATCGGAATAATCGGTTGTTTCTGCTGTGGTTTCGCCGCTTTCAGTTGTTTCCTCAGTCTGTGTGCTGTTGTCTGTGTTCTCAGCGGTTGTCTCGCTGCTGGAACATCCCATCATTGCTACAGACATGGTCATTGCAAGTACGATTGCCATGCTGACCGCTTTCAGGAAATGCTTCTTCATACGTACACTCTCCTTTTGTTTGTTTACTTCATCTTTGGATCCAGTGCATCACGGACACCTTCACCGATAAAGTTAAATCCGACAACCACCAGGATAATGCAGATGCCTGGTGGAATCCATACCCATGGTCTTGCTGTCAGAACCAACAGATTCTGTGCAGCAAAGATAATGTTACCCCAGGAAGCCTGTGGTGTCTGAACACCCAGACCCAGGAAGCTCAGCGACGACTCGGTCAAAATACCGCTGGATACGCGGAATGCAATCGTCACCCAAACCGGTGCAATCGCGTTAGGAAGAATTTCCGTAAAGATAATTTTACGGTTTTTCATTCCCATTGCTCTTGCTGCCTCAATATATTCCTTTTCCCTCAGAGAAAGGGTGTTGCCGTAGATCAGCTTGGCGATCGACGTCCATCCCAAAACACCGATGACCACCGTTACGTTAAAGATAGAAGGTCCAAATACAGCTACCAGTACCAGAATCAGAATCATCGAAGGGAACGACATGAAAATATCAGCCGCACGCATGATGATTGTTTCCCAGATTCCGCGGTAATAGCCTGCAATCAGTCCCAGTGGAACACCGATCAATACGCTGACACAGGTGGAAGCAATACCAACCAGCAGCGAAATTCGACCACCATAGAGCAATCTTGCAAACAGATCTCGTCCAACATCGTCTGTACCCAAAATATGCTGCGCGCTCGGAGGTGTGTTAAAGCCTGCCTCTGCGTCGGTGGTAAATGGGTCAAGATCCATCACCAGTGGTAAAATCAGCACAGCCAATGCGACAATCAATACGACAATGACGCCAAACATCGCGCGTTTATTGTGTCGGAACTTGTCCCATGCCTGGCTTTTCACCTTGTTGGGGGTCGAAGCAGCTTGCGCTGTGTTTCCCATTCATTACACCTCCTTAGTCGTAGCTGATTCGTGGATCCAGTTTCGCATAAATCAGATCCAGTACCAGGTTCGCAATCAGAACAACAACCGAAATCAGTACAGTGACACCCATGATAACCGGATAGTCACGGTTGTTAATCGCTGTTACCATCAGGCTGCCGATACCTGGCCATGCAAAAATCTGTTCTGTTACAACTGCGCCACCAATCAAAAACGGAATGGAAAGGCTGATGGATGTAACAACCGGAATCAATGCGTTGCGGAACGCATGACGAACAACGATGATCGCTTCTTTCAAGCCTTTGGAACGAGCTGTTTTGATGTACTCCTCATTGAGTACCTCCATAACACTCGCCCTGGTTTGCTTGATATAGTTTCCTATCGGCTGAATACCACAGACAAACGCCGGCAGTATCAGATGCCTCAGCAGATCCGCCAGATCCCTCGCTCCCGAAGTACTGTACATACCGCTTGCCGGCAGCCAGCTCAGCTTAACCGCGATGACATAGATCAGAATCAAGCTGAGGAAGAAGTTTGGTACCGATGCACCGATAAATGCAATAAAGTTTGCCAGGGAATCCCACTTGGAATATGGTTTGTATGCGGATACAATTCCCAGCGGAACACCGATGATAATTGCCATCAAAATACCGCTTCCTGTCAGGATCAGGGATGCCTGCAGTCGCTGGCCGATCATCATGCTGACCTCCTGAGAGGTTCTGTAAGATGTTCCCAAATCCCCGCGGAACAACTCTCCCAGCCAGATAAAGTATCGAACGATAATCGGTTTATCCAGCCCCAATGAAATTTTGAGCGCTTCCAGGTCGCTCTGCGACAGCTCACCGGAAGACGCCATAATATCAAGAGGTCCACCTGGCGCAATGTTTACCAGGAAAAATACAACAAACGTAATTCCCAGAAAAACAGGGATTGCAATCAGCAGTCTCTTGATTGTGTACTTGATCACCTTTTTCACCTCTCTGTTTCTAAATAAAAAATTCCCTTCTTCTGTTCTCCTTTCTGCATCTCGCCTGCATAATCCATTTTTGATTTAAGTTCAGCTTCCGTCTCCAAATCCTCTGAAAAAGATTTTTCTTCCTTCCGCCGCTCAAATTCATTCCGCTTCATGCTAATTCATACTGTAATATATTGTAATGAACTTGTCAATATAAAACTATTTTTGGGTTTTTTGTGGAAAATATTAAACAATTTATACAATAAGACCACTTGACAAAACGCTTTTTAGCCTTTATCATAAGATTAAACATGCCAAAACATATGGTAATGAATCTGTCAAAATAATATAGAAAATGTATCAAGGGAGTGTTATTATGTCCATCAAGGTAATCGGTGTCGGCGATAATGTTGTGGATAAATATATGCATACAAAAACCATGTATCCTGGAGGCAACGCCTTCAACTTTTCTGCATACGCCACAATGTTAGGCTGTCCTTCCTCCTATATGGGTGTATTTGGCAATGATGAAGCCGCTGCTCATGTGCAGGCAACTGCAAAAGAGCTGGGGATTGATACCAGCCACTGCCGCATTGAAGAAGGAGAAAACGGCTATGCCATGATTACCCTTGTGGACGGAGATCGTACCTTTATGGGCAGCAACAAAGGCGGTGTTGCAAAGGAAAAACCAATCCGATTCCAGCCAGAGGATCTGGAATATCTTTCCGGTTTTGATCTGATCTGCACCAGCATCAACAGCCATATTGATCCAGAGCTGCCAAAACTTTCTCCCCTGCATCCATACGTTGCCTACGATTTTTCCATCATTGAAACCGACGAACGGTTTGACGCTGTTTGTCCATATATCGACTTTGCCATCACCTCCTGCGGCGATGCATCGTTCGAGCAAATCAAAGAAAAGTGCGCCCGCATCCATCAGCGCGGATGCAAATATGTCATTGCAAGCCGTGGAAAAAACGGTTCCGTTTTCTCTGACGGTGAATACCTGTTTACCCGTGCCGCCAATCTGGTCAAGGCAGTGGATACCCTTGGCGCCGGTGACTCTTTCCTGACTGCGTTTCTGCTTTCCTTTGTGGAATGGCTGCGCTCCAGACCGGAAGATGTTTCACTGGAAACCGCTGTTATGCAGGCAATGGATGCAGGAAGTGCCTTTGCTGCCAAAACCTGTATGGTACATGGTGCATTTGGACACGGAAAACAGTTTGAGTAAAGTTGAAATCATCGGGGACTTGTCTCTTCTTTGTGGTGTAAAAGCCCAAAAAAACACCGAATACACAACTGTGTATCCGGTGTTTTTTTGGCTTTCTCTATATCTCTTAAGAAGGAATTTTTTTCTTGTAGGCACTTTCCTTTGGAATGCGGATGGTATAGACCAGTTCATCGCTTTCCTCCTGTACCTGGGTCTGTGCTTTGATACCCGATAACCTCATGGTCTCCAGCGCCTTATCAATGGTGTTTAAAAAGATGCGCAAATCTCGAACAACAAACAAGCGGTTCTTGTCCCTCTGTTTCTGCTGCTGTTTTCCCTGAAGCTGTGCTAAGTATCGCTCGGTCTGTGCGACGTTCATCTCTTTTTCCGCAATCGTTTTGATCGCCGAAAGAATCACTTCATCGCCCTGATCGTTTAAGCACAGCAATGCGCGCGCATGTCGTTCGGTCAGGCCATGGTTGACAATTTCTTCCTGAACCTCTTTGGAAAATTGCAGCAGACGCAGTTTGTTTGCTACCGTGGATTGATTCTTTCCCAGTTTTTTTGCCACTGCCTGTTGGGTGTATCCTGCCATCTTCATCAGTTTTTGAATTGCCATCGCTTCTTCAAAATAATTGAGGTCGCACCGCTGAATATTTTCGATCAATGCCAGGGCACTGCTCCGCTCCTCATCCATCGAAGTGAGAATCGCAGGAATCTCCTGCATCTTCAGCTTTCGGCACGCCAGCAGCCGGCGCTCTCCTGCCACTAACTGATAGTATCCATTTTCCAGCGGCAGAAGGGTGATCGGCTGCAGCAGTCCATATTGTGCAATACTGGAAGCCAGCTGCTCAATTTTTTCGGCGTCAAATACCTTGCGCGGTTGATATGGATTGGGGAGGATTTTATGTTCTGGAATCAACACCACCTTGTTGATGGTTTTTTGTTTAGCAAGAAGCGCCTTCATCTCAGCAGCTTCACCTCCTTGAGTTCCCTGGTCCCAAAACGCCCCTGCCTGGACTGGTCACACCAGCCGCAGGCAGGTAAAGTTTTGAGATATGATGGGAGCAGAAATGTTTGCAGGAGCGGATTAGGGAGCTCCGCACCTGCCGAGCAAAAGAAAGGAAAATAGGAATAGAAAAGGCATGGACTGCAGACCAGCTTCGGTCCGTGTCCATGCCTATATCATAGCACAGAGTATTCCTGATTTCCAGAAAAATCGTTCGACATGTTTCGACTTATCCCTGCAAAATCCCCTTTAAAGAATCGGTTTCTTTGCCATTTTAGCGGCGGTTCTGGGGAATTGCGGCGGAGTCTGCGATATTTTCTTAATCACAAGGATGCTTCTGCCGCTGTCTTCCGGCAGTGTAAAGTGCAGAATCTGTTCCACCTTGCCGCCCATTGTGGCGATGGCGTTCTTGGACTCACGCACTTCCTCCTCGACCTCCGGTCCTTTCAGCGAAACGAAGTAGCCTCCCACCTTGACATACGGCAGGCAGTATTCCGCCAGATCCCGCAGATTGGCAACAGCTCGGGCGGTTGCAAAATCAAACTGTTCCCGCAGATGTTTCTGTTTTCCGCCGTCCTCTGCCCGCGAATGCAGGAAACTGCAATCCAGACCCAGCTGGTCATTGACCGCCTGCAAAAAGGTCAGACGCTTCTGCAAGCTGTCCAGCATCGTTACCTTCAGGTCAGGGCGTGCAATCTTCACCGGCATGGATGGGAAACCCGCACCGGTGCCCACATCAATCAGGCTCGCTCCCTGCGGCAGCTGTACCGCTTTGAGCAGCAGCAGGCTGTCCACAAAATGCTTAAATACAATCTCTCTGGCCTCGGTGATGGCTGTCAGATTCATTTTTTCATTCCATTCCACCAACAGCTGCGCATACACATCCAGCTGATCGGGCGCCTGCTGCGGCAGTTCAATCTCAAAGGAGCGGCAGCCCTCCAAAAGAAGCTGTTTATCGATCATATCTCTATCCTTCCTGCACCGACGGATGATTTCTCCTCCGGTGCGACAAAATGTTTCATGTGAAACATTGGGTTTCTACGAATTTTTTTCCTCCATCCGATTGCTTTCGAGGTAGATCAGCAGCACCGAGATATCCGCCGGACTGACTCCCGAAATGCGGGAAGCCTGACCAATGTTGTATGGACGGACCCGCTGCAGCTTTTCAATCGCTTCCAGACGCAGTCCTCGAATCTGGGTGTAGTCAATCTGCTCTGGCAGCTGCTTGCTTTCCAGCTTGCGCATCTGTTCCACCTGCATCAGCTGCTTCTGGATGTAGCCCTCGTACTTAATCTGAATTTCCACCTGTTCGGTCACCTCGTCAGGCAGGTTCGGACGCTCCGTGTCAAACGGTGCCAGATCCTGATAGGTGATCTGTGGACGGCGAATCAGATCGGAGGCATGCGCACCGGTTTCCAGCGCTGCTGTTCCTCTTGCAACCAGCATGTTGTTCAGCTCTTCGGACGGACCAAAGGTTAGCTTTTCAATGCGCTTGCGCTCCTGTTCGATCTGTTCCTGCTTGTGCAGATAGTTCTGCCAGCGCTCCTCGCTGATGAGTCCCAGCTCGTGACCGATCGGTGTCAGACGCTGATCCGCATTGTCCTGTCTGAGCAGCAGACGATACTCCGAGCGGCTGGTCATCATGCGGTATGGGTCGGAACAGCCCTTGGTAACCAGATCGTCAATCAGGGTGCCGATATAGCTGGATGCACGGTCGAGGATCAACGGATGTTTTCCCTGTACCTTTCGTGCCGCATTGATGCCGGCAATCAGTCCCTGTGCCGCTGCTTCCTCATAACCGGAAGTACCGTTAAACTGACCCGCACCATACAGACCTTCCACCTTCAAAAACTCCAGCGATGGACGAAGGTCCAGCGGGTCGATGCAGTCATATTCAATCGCATAGGCGTTGCGCATGATGCGGACATTTTCAAAGCCGACAATCGAGCGATAGATCTGCACCTGTACATCCTCCGGCAAAGAGGAAGAAAGGCCCTGCAAATACATCTCCTCGGTGTCCAATCCCACCGGTTCCACAAAGGACTGGTGGCGTGGTTTTTCTGCAAAGCGCATTACCTTGTCCTCGATACTTGGACAATAGCGCGGACCGACGCCCTCGATCATTCCTCCGTACAGCGGAGAACGATGGATGTTGTTGCGGATAATCTCGTGTGTCTTTTCGTTGGTATAAGCAATGTGGCAGACCACCTGATTTTTTAAACCTTCGCGCGGTGTCTCAAAGGAAAACGGGATGATTGGCTCGTCCCCTGCCTGTACCTCCAGCTTGCTGTAATCAATGCTGTCGCGATGG
Organism: uncultured Negativibacillus sp.; assembly: GCF_944388365.1. Taxonomy (GTDB): domain Bacteria; phylum Bacillota; class Clostridia; order Oscillospirales; family Ruminococcaceae; genus Negativibacillus. The sequence goes on from NZ_CALXIN010000001.1 coordinate 28,548, forward strand.
ACACGCGCCGGTGTTCCAGTTTTAAACCGACGCAGGTGGATACCCAGACGCTCCAGTGCCTCGCTGAGTCCTACCGCCGCGTGCAGACCGTCCGGTCCGCTCTCGTAGGAAACATCTCCCACGTAGATTCTGCCGTGCAGGAAGGTTCCCGAACAGATGATCGCCGTTTTGACGGTGTAAACTGCACCCAGCTTGGTAACCAGCTCTTTGACTGCACCGTTTTCGTCGATGCGAAGATCGCACACCTCCGCCTGAATGATGTCCAGTCCCTTCTGCTTCTCCAGACGGTGCTTCATCTCACGGTGGTAGGCATCCCTATCCGACTGGACACGCAGGCTGTGAACAGCCGGTCCTTTTCCTCGATTGAGCATCCTGCTCTGCAAAAAGGTGGCGTCTGCCGCCTTGCCCATCTCGCCGCCCAGCGCATCAATCTCCCGCACCAGATGGCCCTTGGCAGTTCCTCCAATCGAAGGATTGCACGGCATGTTGCCGATTGCATCGAGGGACATGGTAAAGATGGCCGTTTTTGCGCCCAGCCTTGCTGCTGCCAGCGCCGCTTCGATGCCGGCATGGCCCGCACCGATTACCGCGACCTCATATTCCCCCATCTTGTACTCCATTCTTTGTTTCCTTCCTTTCTCTATTTTCCAACACAAAAACGTGCAAATACCTGGTCAATGACCGCTTCGGAAGCGCGTTCACCGGTCAGTTCCAGCAGATCGTCAATCGCCGCATCAATGCAGACGTTGACTGCATCCAGCGTCTCGCCCATCTGCAGCGCCTGCTGTGCCTGTTCCATCGTCTTTGCCGCTTCTTCTACGCAGGCTCTCTGACGTTCGTTTGCAATGATTCCAGACGAGGAATCGAGTTGCGCCAGATTCAAAATCTCCCGCACCTGTGTTTCCAGTTCTTCTACGCCTTCACCTGCGCTGGCAGAAAGCTGTGCAATATGAGGAATCTTTTCCTTAATTTGCTCGATGTCCATTTTTCGCTCCAGGTCGGTCTTGTTGATGACTGCCACTACCGGACGGTCCTTGATTTGGTCGATCAATTCTAAATCCTGCTGGGACAGCTCTTACGAGCTGTCGAACACTGCCAGCACCAAATCGCTGCTGTCCAGACGTTTGCGCGCCAATTCGACGCCCATTCTTTCCACAGGGTCATCGGTATCGCGCAAACCGGCAGTATCCGCCAGATGCAGCACTACATCGCCCAGACGGATGGTATCTTCGACAACATCTCGGGTGGTGCCTGGTATCTGGGTGACGATACTTTTTTGTTCTCCCGACAGCAGGTTCATCAGCGTCGATTTTCCAACATTTGGACGGCCCACAATGACCGTCCGAACTCCTTCGCGCAGCACTCTGCCGCTGTCATATTCCCGCAAAATGGTGTGCAGTGAATCACAAATCTGATCCACACTGCGGCGCAGATTGTCGTCCGACACTTCCTCAATATCCTCATCGGGATAATCCACCCACGCAGCCAATGCAGAGGACACCCCCAGCATCTTGTCTACAACCTTGTGGATCTTTTGAAACACCGCACCGTCCCGCGCGCTCAGCGCAGCCTGGGCGCTTTGGCGTCCCTGTGAAGCGATCAAATCGACCACTGCCTCCGCCTGTGTCAGATTCATTTTTCCGTTCAAAAAGGCACGACGGGTGAACTCACCAGCCTGTGCGGGTCGGGCGCCGGCACTGATGCAGGCGCGCAATGTACGCTGCACCAGATAGATGCCTCCGTGGCAGCAAATCTCCACCACATCTTCCCCTGTATAGCTCTTAGGGTTGCGATAAACAAAAACAACCGCTTCGTCGATCTCCCCCTGGTCATCATGCAGTCGTCCAAACAGTCCTCGATATCCTTCTGTCTGGGATACCTTTCGGCCCGAAACCGATACAAATACACTGTCTGCCACTGCAAATGCCTGCGGACCGGAGATGCGCACCATTCCAATGCCTCCTACTGCCACCGGCGTTGCAATCGCCGCGATGGTGTCTGCAGCAATCATGCTGTTCATCCTGACCCTTCCTTTCTCTTGCAAACCTCATTTGTCCATAGATACTGTTATTATAGCAAAAAAACGCATCAATGCAAAGTATCGTGCCAAAAACAGCATAAAAATATCCCGTCAAACCAATGGTTTGACGGGATATTTTTATGCTGTTAAGCAGCTTTTCTCTTTATTGGAATTGGTGCACGATAGCTTGCTGCCTTACGCACCATACAATACTGTACCAGGTCAGGATAGTGGTCGATTGTTTCATACAATTCAAACCCAAAGTGCTGGTACATCGACACGTTTTTAGGATTGTGGGTCTCCAAACTAATGAACATTTCCCTCTGATCCGCATATTCCATCACAACATTCATCAAATATTTAGCAAGTCCTCTGCCCTGACAGGACGGTCGTACCGCCAGGTAGATAATATGCAGACGGTTTTCGTCCAGTTCCTCGGTCCAACTGCTGTTAAGATAGTCCCTGCCTTTGACAAAATTGAAAAATGTTTCCAAGCTCGGGTCATCGCGAATCAAACATGCGTTGGTTTTTACTGTGCTGTACAGCTGCTGCAAATAATATTTAAACGGATTATATGGTGCTGCTTCATCCGATACAACAATAATCGCATCAAGATTCTGGTTGTTTGCATAGATTTCGCAGTTTTCCAGCATTTCATCCAGGTCGCATCGAAACAGTTCCGGCAACAGTTTTTCTCTGGTTTCCTCGTCCGGAATCAGTTCCTGATACAATGGGTCATTGCTGAAGCATTCCGTCAGCAGCGCAATCAGCTTTGTTTCGTCTTCTCTTCCAACCCGATATAACCTATCGGTATCCATGATTTCACTCACCTTTAATATGATTCAGAGATTTCGATTTGTACAAGGCTGCAGCTTTGTTTTTCTTGTTCCGCGGTACCTTTATTATACCCTACCGATGCCTGTCTCTTCAAACCGCATTTGGCCGTGAAAACACAGGGGATTTCTTCTCCATTCACTTTTTACCCTTGTCCATAATTGGGCGATCTCACGTTTCCTTTGTTTTTCTCGCTTATGCTCCCTCATCCATCTTTTCTTCACCTGCGCTTCATCTGCTGTTTATCCCTGCTTTACAAAGGATAAACAAAAAAACCGACAGCAAAGCTGTCGGTTTTTTCAGATGGATTACTCCAGATCAATTTTTGCGTATAACGGCTTGTCCTCTGCCTCTCTTGGAGGAGTGCTGCGAGGAACTTCGTTGCGTACGTTTTCATTGGAAGGTGCCGGTCTGTCCTCAAAGCGGCGCTCTTTAAACTCGCGGTTCTGCTTTGGAGCGCGTTTGCGGTTCTCGACATCCTCCTTGGTGTTGGTGTTTGGACGGAATACATACGGTTTCTTTTCCTGACCTTCTTTGCGTCTCTCACCCTGCTGTCTGCGTCCACCCTGACGGTAGCCGCCTTTGCCGTTGTTGTACGGTTTCTTCTTGCCTTTGTAGTTGTTGTACTTCTTAACCGGATTGGTCGAGCTGATGACAACGCGGCGGTTTGGTTCCTCACCAATCGAAGAAGAGGTTGCACCCTCGACGGTCGAAACGGTCGCATGGATGATTCTTCTTTCGTATGGATTCATCGGTTCCAGGGTCACGCTGCGTCCGCTTTTGACAACATTGCGGGCAAGACGTTTTGCCAGCGACTCCAGGGTTTTCTCGCGTTTCTCACGGAAATTGCCGCTGTCAATGGTAATTCTCATATAGTCACCGTCCAGACGGTTGACTGCAAGACTTGCCAGATACTGGATTGCATCGATCGTTTCGCCGCGTCGACCGATAACAAATCCCAGGTCATCTCCCTTGAGGGCGATGTTCAGGTTGTCTCCGTCCTTAGTTGCCTCTGCAGTAAAGGACGAAACACCCATTGCTTTGAGGATGGAGGTGACATATTCGACCACCATTGCCTCTCTGTCCTCCTTGACAAAGACGCGAACCTTTGCCGGGTAGGTCTTTAAACCGAACAGACCTTTTTTCGGCAGGTCGATGATCTCAAACTCCGCCTGTTCTCTGGAAACATTCAGCTGCTGGCAGGCTTCTTCGATTGCCAGATCAACTGTTTTTCCTGTTGTAATGATCTCTTTCAAACTGTTACCTCCTCTGATAATCAGCGAAAAGCTCGGTTGCTATTCCAAATCGTCGTCGGTGACCTCGGTATAAACGTCGCCATACTTTTCAGCATCGCGTTTTCTAGCCTCTGCCAGTTTTTGACGATTGATTTCTTTCTGTGTTTTTGCTTTTGCCTTTGCCTCTGCATCACCATCGCGTGCCTTCTTTTTGGCTTCGATGCGTTCCATGCGCTCCTGTTCTCTGCGCGCTTCTGCTTCCTGTTTTGCTTTTTCTGCCATTTCCTTTGGATTATAGAACTTATTCAGGATCATGGTCTGCACAAACATCAATACGTTGGAGACAATCCAGTAGATACCAACACCGGCTGGAACCTGAAAAGCGATCCACAGGGACATCAATGGAGAAATCAACATCATTGCCTTCATGGTGCCTGCGCCAGGACCTTCCATTGCGGTAGGATTGTTGCGCATAGCCATCCAGGAGGACAGAAAAGCGGTTGCACCCGAAAGGATCGGGATCAAAATCAGAATATTAAAACCAAACGACGGAGTCGCACCCAGGTTGATACCTAAGAAGTTCAGATCAAATGCCTGGATTTTGCTGACAATCTCCTGTCCCAAAGCCGCATAGGCCTGTGGGTTTTCCTGTACCGAAGCGATGATGCTGGTCTGTGGAGAATAGTGGCTGAATGCAACGCCAAGTCCCTCCATGATCGACTGTGCCTGAGCAATCAGCTCACTGCTCATACCAAGAACGTGGGTCATTGGCTTGTAGATAACGTCAATCAGACCGAAGAGTACCAGGAAGGTGATCAGCATCGGCAGACATCCGCCTGCCGGATTGTAGTGCTCTCTCTGATAGAGCTTTTGCAGCTCTTCGTTCATCTTCTGCTGATTTTTTGCGTACATCTTCTGGATTTCCTGAAGCTGAGGCTGGATCGCAGCCATTTTAGCAGAAGATTTCTGCTGCTTGATCGACAGCGGAAGCATAACGAGCTTTACAAGCAGTGTAAAAATGATCAGCGACCATCCGTAGCTGTGCAGAACGTTGTAAAGCAGCCGCATGATTAAACCAAGCGGATAACCAAGAATATACATTGAAAACCTCCATTCTGCGTTTTATCTTCTATATTATAAGGAAGAAAAAACGCCGCACACCCCTGTCGCTTTCCAGCAGCCAGAGGGAATGCCTGCACTTTTGTTGTGCATTGATTGTGCCCGCCCGAAACATTTCTGGTAGAAGCGGCATCAAAACCGCCCGCCCATCAAAGGGCTGTGGAGTTATCTGTTTCGATCCAATTTTTCAGGCACTGGATCATAACCACCCGGATGAAATGGGTGGCACTTTAAAATGCGGCGCAGCGCAAGATAACCGCCCTTAATCGCACCAAACCGCTGGATAGCGGTAAACGCATAGGCCGAACAGGTCGGATAGAAGCGGCAGCGCGGCGGAAAACACGGCGAGATGATCTTCTGATAAAAACGAATCATCAACAGCATCAGATATTTCATCCCGATCTTCCCCTTCTAAATAGTATAGATGAAGTGACCATCACCTATGTTTTCTGCTTTTGTTTGTGCAAGGCAGAAATTTTCTTTTGCCTTTACACATTGTCTGCTAAAAGCCTTGGGCCATTCCCCTTTAGCTTTTATCCTTTTTTTTCACTGATTTCTGCTGTCTTTTGCCGGTGGTGTCCCTTTTCTGACTGTCCGGAGATGTAAGGTTTGAAATCTGCTTTTTTAATACCGGCACCAATTCGGTGGACTTTGCCTGCGTTGTTCTTGCCCGGGCAACAAACACAAAATCCCATCCTTGCTCGATGGAGGGATTGACCTGATAAAAGGCAGCGCGAATAATACGCTTGCATCTATTTCTGCAAACAGCTTTTCCCACTTTTTTTGTAACCGTGATTCCGATGCGGTTGCGACCCAGACGATTTTTGCAAGCATAGGTGACAATCAACGGATGCACAGCACTTTTTCCTTTAAAATAGAGACGTTTAAACTCCTTGTTCAGTTTTAACGTCGTCTTTTTGTCCATGACGTTTAACTCCTCTTGTCTTGAAATAAATAAAAAGAAAGGCCACTTATCGGGATAAGTGGCCTGCTTATTCTGGAACGAAACATGGAAAGCAGAATAAACAGAATCCATTCCCTGTTTCCTCCCGGTATTCCTTCTTTCAAAAAGGAACCGCGCTGGATATTAAAAAACGGACAGTAAGAAAAAAGCTGCCTGACAGGAAATTAGTATGTCAGCTGTTTTCTACCTTTTGCTCTTCTGCGAGCGAGGACCTTACGGCCGTTTTTTGTAGCCATTCTTTTTCTGAAACCGTGCTCTTTCTTTCTCTGGAGCTTCTTTGGCTGGTATGTTCTTACCATAATTCTAACCTCCCTTCAAGGCGAAACCTTACAGAGTAAAATTATAGACAAAAATTCTGCAAAAGTCAATAGAAACCCGCATCACATCCCCGTTTATTTTCCGTATTGAATCATAAAATTTTCTGTTTTTCCGCCCGTTTTATACAAATCACCGACCCTGGATGAAGATTCCCTTTCTCAGGCTCTATCATCGAATGCTCAGTTTCTATAAAAATCTCTAAAATCCCTCCCAATAATCTGTGAAGTATTGCTCGTTAAAAACTGTTGAAAGCTCTTGAAAACTTCATTCCACGTGTGTTAAAATATGAAGTGTAAAAAATGTTGAAAGTTTGTTTTACCCATTTATTTCACTTTTTCTCAACGGCTTTTCCATTGATAATTTATTTAGCTTATTCTTGAGGAATTTCCGTTGGAATCCTGGTGGAATTTCAATTAAAAACTGTAAAACAAAGTTGTATTTTTATACACCCCTGCTTGTTCTACCGGTTGACTGGGCTGTAAGCGGGGGTTTTGCTGTCTTTGTTTGCCATCAGGGAATACGGCAAGAGACGGCTTAATAAAGCACTGCCAAAAGAAGGGAATTTGAAGTATGGAATCGTTTAAAGAACTGTTTCAGATGGTCAAGGACTACACGCGACAATATGTCATGGACTCCAAGGAATTATCTGAAATTGCTTATCAGGTATGGATCAAAAGTTTGGAACCGGTCAGTTTTGATGGAAACACCGCTGTTCTTTATATCAAAGCGGAGTTTATGAAAAAAATTGTAGAGGAAAAATACCTGGGACTGCTTCATCAAGCCTTTGAGGCAGTGGTTGGTTTTCCTGTCAAAATAGAGATCCTCTGTGAAACTTCCGAAAAAGGAGAGCGAAAGGACTTTACTCCTGCTTCCGTTCAAACCTCTGCCCCCTCTCCAGTCCTCCCCTCTTACAGTCAGGAAGAAATCGATATGAACAGCCAAGGTGGCGAATATGAATACACCTTCTCCACCTTTATTGTAGGAAGCTCCAACAAATTTGCGCAGGCAGCCTGCCGCGCAGTTGCTCAAAACCCTGGCAATGCCTATAACCCTCTGTTTATTTACGGCGGGTCCGGCCTTGGAAAGACACATCTTCTGTACGCTATTGCCAGCGAAATCAAAGAAAGCCGTCCTAAAACCAACGTCATCTATGTCAAAGGCGAAGAATTTACCAATGAACTGATTGCTGCCATCGGTGCAGAATCCACCAAGGAATTCCACGATAAATACCGTCAAGCAGATGTCCTTTTGGTCGACGACATCCAGTTCATCGGTGGCAAGGAAAGCACGCAGGAAGAGTTCTTCCACACCTTTAATTCGCTGTATCAGGCAGGAAAACAGATCGCTCTGACCTCGGACCGTCCACCAAAGGAGATTAAAACGCTGGAGGAACGCCTGCGCACCCGATTTGAATGGGGACTGATTGCCGATATTCAGCCGCCGGATTTTGAAACCAGAATTGCTATTATCAAACGAAAAGCGGAATTATTAGATCTGGAAATCCCTAATATTGTTGAAGAATATATCGCAAACCATGTCAAAAATAACATTCGGCAGCTGGAGGGCGTTGTTAAAAAGCTTAACGCTTACAATAAGCTTGCTCAAACTCCTCCGTCCATTTTGCTGGCTCAAAGTGCAATCCGTGAAATTTTAACGGACAACCAGCCTATTCCTGTCACCGTAGAACGCATTATTTCAGAAGTTGGGCGTACATTCGGGGTCAGCTCAGAGGATATTCGATCTCCAAAACGATCCTCTCAAATTTCCAATGCCCGTCAAATTGCCATGTATGTCATCCGAGAAATCACTCAGATGTCGATGGCTGCCATTGGAGAAGAATTCGGAGGCCGAGATCATTCCACTGTGGTATATGCGACAAGTCAGGTTGTCAAAAACATGAAGCAGGATACCAAATACAAAGAAACTGTCGAGGATATTATTAAGAATATTCGCGATGCATAAAAACCATCTGTATTTTAACAGGGCACTTTCCCATTATCCGTGGAAAAGTGCCCTGTAAACCTTTTCATATTGTTTTTTATCTGTAATATCATTAAATTTTTCACACTGCGTTTTTCACTGTTTCCACTGCTCGTTCTTTATTCTCACTACCCCCTACCAGTTTCCTTCTCTGTCCTCCACATATTTTCAACTTTTTCAACGAACTTTTCAACTTATTTAAACTTGCATAGCTTCGCCTTTCACATATTCACATTTTTTCAAACTATTTTTCCATCTTTTTCACCTTTAATTTTTTCTGAAATGATGCGGTTTCTTTTTCATTTTCACATTTTAACAGCCCCTACTACTACTATTACCTTATACTATCTTTTTCTTTCTCATTTATCTCCTCTCAAATTATTATTTAAAAATTTATTCAAGGAAAAACCATATATTAAGATAGCCGTTTTTCTTTTTCCATTTGTGATCCATTTTTAATGGATACAATTTTGGGATAAAAAGGACCGGAATATTTATTCCGACCCATATTTAGCCCCTGTCCTCCCCACAAACACACGCGCAAGAAAGGGCCTTTTCTTTTCCCGAAAATATGGTATAATCTTTTTGTGTATTGATGGATAGAATGAGCTTGTTTCACCTTCAAAGTAATCTAAAACAACATTACAATAAAGTAAGCGGTGTTCCATCGTGAAACGATTTCAAAGAACCATGTTTTGAGGAGGGTTTAACCATATGAGAATTATCTGCCAAAAGGATCTTCTGGTAGAAGCTGTCTCAAATACTGCGCGTGCAACCTGCGCAAAATCTCCCGTACCTGCGTTAGAGGGCATCTTGCTCAAAGCAGAAGAGGGAAAACTTCATCTCACTGGATACGATTTGGAACTGGGAATTGTGACCAGCATAGAAGCTAAGACAGAACAACAAGGCGAACTGGTATTATCTGCAAAACTTTTATTAGATATTATCCGCCGCATTCCAGGAGAAACCGTCAGCATTGATTCAGACGAAAAATATCTGGCAACCATTCGAGGCGGCGCCTCGGAGTTTACCATTCCAGGCCTTTCTGCAGAAGAATTCCCAGAACTGCCCAATGTAGAGACACAGGCGGATCTGGTTTTAAAACAGGGCGTTTTAAAATCCATGATCGACCAGACCTTGTTTGCAGTTGCAACCACCGACTCTAAACCGGTTCATACAGGTTCCTTGTTCGACATCAAAGATTCCTGCGTTACACTGGTTTCGGTTGACGGATATCGTTTGGCACTGCGCAGAGAACCAATCGTCTCCGATCTTGCAACTCGCTTCATTGTCCCGGGAAAAACCCTGTCCGAAATCTCCAAACTGCTGAGAGAAGAGGAAGAAGAAGCGTACTTAGTGGTATCGCAAAAACATATTGTTTTCCGCATTGGAGGATACTATGTTGTCTCCAGATTGCTGGAGGGAGATTTCCTCGACTATAATGCGGCGATTCCAAAGATCAGCAAAACAACCGTAAAGATCAACTCCCGTGCGCTGACCGAGGCCGTCGAAAGAACTTCCCTGCTGATCTCCGACCGGCTGCGCAGCCCAATTAAGCTGGCTGTCACCGAGCAGAAGGTACAGCTCAACTGCTCTACCTCGATGGGTAAAGCACACGACGAGGTCGAATGCGAAGTCTCGGGAGAAACAGTCAGCATGGGATTTAACAATAAATACCTGCTTGATGCACTCAAGGCCGCTGACTGTGATATGGTCAAGCTCGAAATCAACGGTGCGCTGTCTCCAATGCGCATCATCCCACTGGAAGGCGACAGCTTCCTGTTCCTGGTGCTGCCGGTAAGGGTGAAGAATGATGACTGATTTTGAAAAGATTGAGATTACCACCGAATTTATCAAACTGGATTCCTTTTTAAAATTTGCCGGTGTTACCGATACCGGCGGTCAGGCAAAAGAACTGGTTTTGGAAGGCCAGGTAAAAGTAAACGGGGAAGTCTGCACCATGCGCGGCAAAAAGATTCGTCATGGAGATACTGTGGAATGCCTGGGACAGAAGTTTCAGGCGGTTCAGGCAGGAAACACCCAAGAATAAAAGCATCAAACTGGAAGGAGGAAGCGGACTGTGCGGTTGGATAACATTGAACTAACCAATTTTCGCAATATCTGTTCGCTTCATCTGGAGGCTGCTGCAGGAGTCAACGTGATCCACGGAGAAAATGCGCAGGGAAAAACCAATTTGACCGAAGCGATCTGGATGTTTACCGGAACCCGAAGCTTTCGTGGTGCCAAGGATCGGGAAATGATCCGCTTTGGGCAGAATTCCTGTAAAAGTGAGATCACCTTTTCCAATCAGCAACGCACACAGACAGCTTCTATCGAGCTGTTTGATTCAGCAGCTGCACAGGACAAAAAGACCAGGCAGATCCTGCTCAATGGGATCACGCTTGAAAACACTTCCGAATTGGCCGGACAGTTTTATGCAGTTGTCTTTTCTCCGGCACACCTGTCGCTGGTGCGGGATGGACCGGCGTTTCGCCGCAAATTCCTTGATACTGCTATCAGCCAGATTTTGCCTCGCTATGACCATTATCTGCACGAATATCAGCGTGTCCTGCTGCAGCGCAATACGCTGCTCAAGGATCTGGCGCGTTTTCCGCAGCTGATCGACACGATGGAAGTTTGGGAGGAGCATCTGGCGCGCGCAGCAGCGGCAGTTGTATTCTGCCGCGCAAGATATGTCGACCGTATTCGTCCGCAGGCGGCGGCGGTTTATAATGGAATCTCCTCTGGAAAAGAACGATTTGATCTTCAGTATCAATGTGGAGCACAGTCCGAGTCGCTGCAGACAAGGGACGATTTGCGCACCTTTTTCCTGCGGGAGTACCAGAGAACACGCCGAGAAGATATCGAACGCGGAGCAACGCTGTGCGGCCCGCACAGAGACGATCTGGAACTTCTGGTCAATGAGATGCCGATGCGTCTGTATGGCTCCCAGGGGCAGCAGAGAAGCGGTGTGCTGGCATTAAAAATGGCAGAGTGCAGCATGGTGGAAGAGGTGACCGGCGAGACACCGGTGGTTTTGCTGGACGATGTCATGAGCGAGCTGGATGCATCCAGAAGAGATTATCTCCTCAACCATCTGGAAGGCCGCCAGGTGTTTGTAACCTGCTGCGACGACGAAAACTTCCGTGGACTGAAAGAGGGCAGGAGCTTTCTGATTCATGCAGGGGAACTGATGGATGTACAGGACTTTTAATATCAGGAACGGGAGGAAACGACGTGTATTTGCATCTTGGACAGGATGTTGTGGTCAGAAGCAGCGATATTATCGGTATTTTTGATATTGAGAATACCTCTGTTTCTAAAATCACCAAGGAATATCTGAGTGTGCAGGAGAAAAACCATTGTGTAGTCAATGTTTCTGCGGAGCTTCCCAAGTCCTTTATCGTCTGTCGGGAGGGAGATCGCAGAATGGTTTATATCTCCCAGATTTCCTGTGCAACACTTAAAAAAAGAAACGGATATATCGATCGGCTAGGAACGATTTAGGCCGATCATATTTTGAAAAATCCGGCTGCAAAAGCAGCCGGATTTTTTGATGCACAGAAAATTACTGTAAACTTGATAATAACGCCCTTTTTTGAAGGTTTTAAAAAATACATATTAAGAAGAAAAGAATCGGCAAAAAACGTTGTAAATAACAGCCGATTTATGCTATAATAAACAAGTATCGGAAGTGAAAAATCCTGGCTTATGATGCGTGTTTTTGCCTGTCAGATTGATGCTCACAGAAGGGGAAACCATGCGGCTGTGTTTTTTTAAAAGACAGCCAGGAAATAAACGATGGAGGGAATCACTTTGCAAAATACACCTGAGAAAAATCCCGAGATGATCGAGAAATATGATGCCAGTGATATTCAGGTCCTGGAAGGTCTGGATGCGGTGCGCAAACGTCCGGGTATGTATATCGGTTCCACCGGACCGGATGGTCTGCACCACCTGGTGTATGAAATCGTGGACAACGCGATTGACGAAGTACTGGCAGGAAACTGTACCAAGATCCTGGTCGATCTGCTGCCAGGCGATATTGTCCGCGTAAAAGATAACGGACGAGGCATTCCTGTCGGCATTCAGCCGAAACTGGGAATCCCTGCAGTTACCGTTGTCTTTACTGTGCTGCATGCCGGCGGTAAGTTTGGCGGCGGCGGATACAAGGTATCCGGCGGTCTGCACGGTGTTGGCGCTTCGGTCGTCAATGCGCTGTCCGAGTGGCTGGAGGTTGAGGTCTGTGACGGACACTACCGTTATTACCAGCGCTTTGAGTACGGCAAACCGGTCTGTGAACTCAAAAAGATGGAGCCTACCACCGAAACAGGTTCTCAGATCGCTTTTAAGGCGGATAAGGAAATCTTTACCGAAACTACCCACTATAACTATGAAACACTGCTCAAACGCCTTCGTGAACAGGCATTTCTTAATGGCGGTGTGAATATCACCTTCACCGATCAGCGCGGAGATGAGCCGGTTGTTGAAGTGATGCACTATGAGGGCGGTATCCGCAGCTTTGTCAATTATATCCATGAAAAGAAAAAGAATATCTGGGATGTTCTGCATGAGGACGTCATCTATTATTCGGGCGATGGCGACCGTTCTACCGTAGAGGTTGCATTGCAGTATAACGACAGCTACAATACCACCATCCTTTCCTTTGCCAACAACATTCATACAGCGGACGGCGGTACTCATGAGATTGGTTTCCGTACAGCCCTTCTGAAGGCGTTTAACGACTATGCCAAAAAGACTGGGGTATTTAAGAAGGATACCGATAAATTTACCGTAGAGGACGTTCTGGAAGGCCTGACAGCGATTATTTCGGTTAAGCTGGAGGAAGCACAGTTCGAAGGCCAGACCAAAACCAAGCTGGGCAACACCGAGATCCGCAGCCTGACCTATCGTATTACCTATGATAAGCTGAGCACCTACTTTGAAGAAAATCCAGCGACAGCCAAGCTGATTATTGAGAAAACGTTGACCGCTGCACAGGCCAGAGAGGCAGCCCGCCTTGCCCGTGACCGTACCCGCGAGAGAAAATCGGCGCTGGAGGGCGTCAGCCTCCCAGGAAAGCTGGCAGACTGCTCGGATCACGATAATATCCGCACCGAAATCTACATCGTCGAGGGTGATTCTGCGGGCGGCTCTGCAAAGCAGGGACGCGACAGCTCGTTCCAGGCGATTCTGCCGCTGTGGGGCAAGATGCTCAACGTTGAGCGTGCACGTCTGGATAAAGTTTACACCAACGAGAAACTGCTGCCGGTCATTACTGCACTGGGCTGTGGTGTCGGCGACGAAATTGATCTGGAAAAGCTCCGTTATGGCAAGGTCATCATCATGGCCGATGCCGATGTCGACGGTTCGCACATCCGTACCCTGCTGCTGACCTTCTTCTTCCGCTTTATGCGTCCGCTGATTGAAGAGGGACACATCTATCTGGCACAGCCGCCGCTGTTTAAGCTCTCCCGCGGCAAAAAGGTGCGCTATGCCTATTCCGATCCGGAGAGAGATCAGATCATCGCTGAGATGACCACGGACGGCGGCAAGGTAGACATTCAGCGTTACAAAGGTCTTGGTGAGATGGATGCAGAACAGCTGTGGGAAACCACAATGGACCCAGAGCATCGCACCATGATTCAGGTGACCATGGCAGACGCTGAGCGTGCTGACGAGATGTTCACCATCCTGATGGGCGACAAGGTTGGCCCAAGAAGGGAATTTATCGAGCAGAACGCAAAATATGTCAATAACCTGGACATCTGATAGACGGAGAAGAACTATGAAACAAAATAAAAATCAAAAAGCGGTCGAAAAGCGCCAGCTCAGTGACTTTGAGCATCGAATGACCATTCAGCTCAAAGAGGATTACTATGTAGACTACGCACTTTCTCACTCCAAGGAACAGATCCGTCACAACCGCCAGAAGGCAATTTTGTGGGCAGTGCTGTTCTTTGTCCTGGGATGCATCGCAATCTACAAAGGCGCCATGACAGAAGAGCAGTGGTCGGATATCTATCTGATTGCCGGTGTGGTGATGATCGTTTTCCAGCTGTTTAACCTGTTTTATAACTTTGTGATGTTCCCTGTGGCTCTCAAACGTTCGGTGCTCAAGGAACTCAAAAAGGACCCCAGCCTGCTGATGCCGATGGAATATGCGTTTGAACCGGATAAAATCGTCTGCTTCCTCAATGGAAAACACCGCAGCTCGGTGCTGGTCGACGATATTTCCAGACTGGAAGAAACTGCACAGACCGTGATTATTGAAGTCAAGGATGGAAGAAGGATCATTGTGCCGAAGGACCTTCTGGAAAAGGCAGAGCCGGTGATTCAAAAGCAGATCCAATCCTTTCGCAAATAAATTGATAGGCGACCGATAACAAGGGAAGGAGCTTTGAGATGACACAGACACAAAACGAGGAAATGAATCATCCACAGGAGCCAGGCAGCGAGGAACAGACACTTTCCCAGGAAATGAAGCAGGAGGAAGGTATTTTTACCGTTTCTTTCGATGCCGTTTATGCAGATATTTTTGATGGACTGGATGCCACCGATACTGCGGACGGAACCAACCGGAGAACCAGAAAGCTGTATATCATCATCTCACTGCTGATGTGCATTCAGATTGTCTGGTTTGCTTTTTCTAAGAGCGGAATTGCATTGCTGTTTGCCATTTTTCTGGGCGCAGTGGCGTTGATGCTCAAATCTAAAAGCCAGCGTTTTAACAAGGAAATTGCCAAGGAATTTGAAAAAGAGGGACACCAGACCGTTTTGCTCAAAGAGGACGGCCTGATGCTCAATGAAAAGCAGGTGGCTTATACAGAAGTTGCCAAACTGTACGACCTCAAACGTTGTTTTTCTTTGATTTATCAGGGAAACCATGTTTTTATCATTCCAAAAAAGACGATGGATCAGGAGCAGCTCCAGACCTTCACCTCTTTGATGAAGGACAAGGTCGGAGATGCCTACGTAGACACGGTCAGCAAGTAAGTTAACCTTCAAATTGCTCGACGCTGTTTGCAGACGGCGTTGGGGGATCATGGAAAGGAATGAACAAAATGAATACATCGGGTGAAAACCTGATTTTAAAAGACATCGAAGATGAGATGAAGGAAGCTTATCGAGACTATGCGATGTCTGTTATTACAGCAAGAGCACTGCCGGATGTGCGCGATGGACTCAAACCGGTTCATCGCCGTATCCTGTACACCATGTATGAAAATGGACTGTATCCGGAAAAGGCATTTCGTAAGTGTGCGGACACGGTCGGAAGCGTACTGGGTCAGTATCATCCACATGGTGATGCTTCGGTCTATGATGCGCTGGTTCGTCTGGCGCAGGACTTTTCTCTGCGCTATCCGCTGGTACATGGTCACGGTAACTTCGGTTCGGTCGATGGTGACCCACCGGCTGCTTACCGATACACCGAGTCGAAGATGAGCAAAATCTCGATGAATATGCTCACCGACATCGACAAAGAAACGGTCGATTTTGCTCCAAACTACGATGACCGTAAGCAGGAACCAACCGTTTTGCCAAGCCGCTTTCCAAACCTGCTGGTCAACGGTTCGACCGGTATTGCGGTCGGTATGGCGACCAATATCCCGCCGCATAACCTCGGCGAGGTCATCGACGGCGTCTGCTGCCTGATCGACAATCCGGATGCAGGTCTGGATCAACTGATGGAGCATATCAAAGGTCCGGATTTCCCGACCGGCGGCATCATCATGGGACGCTCGGGTATTCGTGCAGCCTATGGAACCGGCCGCGGCAAAATCCTCCTGCGCGCAAAAACACACATTGAGGAATTTAAAAACGGCCGTGAGCGCATCATCGTCACCGAAATTCCTTACATGGTCAATAAGGCAAGGTTGATTGAGCGCATTGCGGATCTGGTCAAGGAGAAGAAGATCGACCAGATTAGCTATATCCGCGATGAATCCAACCGCAAAGGTATGCGCATTGTTATCGAACTCAAACGCGATGCCAATGCACAGATCGTTCTCAATCAGCTGTACAGCTATACCCAGATGCAGGACACCGTCGGCGTCATCATGCTGGCGCTGGTCAATGGCGAGCCAAAGACCCTGACCCTCAAACAGATGCTTCAGGAATATATCAAGTTCCAGGAGCAGGTCATCACCCGCAGAACCATCTTCGACCTGAAAAAGGCCAAGGAACGCGCTCATATCCTCGAAGGATTGCTCACAGCGCTCGATTATATCGACGAAGTGATCTCGATTATCCGCTCGCATTACACCGTTCAGGAAGGCAAGGCTGCTTTGATGGAGCGCTTTGGTCTGGATGATGTACAGGCACAGGCGATTGTCCAGATGCCGCTGGGAAGACTGGCAGGACTGGAAAGAGAGAAGATTCAGACAGAGGTAGACGAACTGCACGCAAAGATTGCAGAATATAACGCCATCCTGGCAGATGAGCATAAGGTGCTGGCGATTGTCAAAGAGGAACTTTTGCAGATCAAAGAGAAATACAGCGACCCACGCAGAACCGAACTGGCAGCACTGGAAGGTGAAGTGGACATCGAGGACCTGATTCCAGAGGAATCCTGTGTTGTTACCCTGACCCACTTTGGCTACCTCAAACGTCAGCCTCTGGATGTCTATAAGACCCAGCGGCGCGGCGGCCGTGGTATCAGCGGCATGACCCGCCGTGACGAAGACTTTGTCAGCGATATTTATATCTGTTCGACCCACGATTATCTGATGTTCTTCACCAACAAAGGCAAGGTTTACCGCATCAAGGGATATGAGATTCCTGAAGGTTCCCGCGTTTCCCGCGGCACCAATGTGGTCAATATTCTGCCATTGGAGCAGGAAGAAAAGATCACCTGCGTCATCAAGACCTCGGATATTTCCGCAGAGGATAAATACTATGTCATGGTTACCCGCAAGGGAATCGTCAAGAGAACCGAATATAATGCATATATCAATGTCCGCAAGAGCGGCCTGATTGCGATTAACCTCGACGAAGGCGACGAGCTGGCCTGGGTGAAGATCACCAGCGGTAAAGATCAGATCATTCTGGCAACCCGCAACGGTATGAGCATCCGATTCAACGAAGAAGATGCCCGCTCGATGGGAAGAACTGCCCGCGGCGTCAAAGCCATCACACTGGATGAAGGCGATGAAGTTGTCGGCATGATTGTCGCAGATCAGAACAAGGATGTATTGACCGTATCTCAGTCGGGTCTGGGACGCCGCACCAATGTGGAGGAATATCGTCTGCAGACCAGAGGCGGAAAGGGTCTGCGCAACTACTACTGCGATAAGAACGGTCCTGTTGCCGGCTTTGACAATGTGGACGACAACACCGATATTATGCTGATTACCGACAGCGGTGTCATCATCCGTATTCCAGCGGATCAGATCTCCAAACAGTCGCGCTATGCCGGCGGTGTCAAGGTAATGCGCGTCGACGATCAGACCAGCATCATCGGTATTGCAACAGCAGAAAAAGAGGATGAGTCGGAGCAAACCCTTTCGTCGGAGACAGAAATATCCAACGAGGAATCCGTGACCACCCATTCACTGCCGCAGCCGGATGCAGGCAAGGAGGAAGAGCAAATCTCCCGCCTGTTGGAAGCAGCTACCGGTAAAGATCCTGACGAGGAATAGACGGAAGTTTTTCTGCATACATCTGTTGGAGGACAGAAACGTAGGAAAGGAAGCGGACAGTATGAAAATAGCAATTATCATCTATAGCGAAAGCGGACGTACACAGCAGGCTGCCGAATTGATCGGTAAAGGCATTGAACAGGTGGAAGGCTGCGAGTATCGCATCATGAACGTTGACCCGCAGGCAGGCAAACCGGTGGATAACGATTATATCCACCAGGCAGATGCTGTCATCTTTGGAACACCGACCTACTATGCCAATATCTGCTGGCAGCTGAAAAAGTTTATCGACGAAACCGATGCCAGCTTTGCCGGTAAACTGGGTGCTGTGTTTGCTACCGCAAATGCACTGGGCGGCGGTTCTGAAACAGCAATGCTGACCCTGATTAACCAGATTCTCGTCAAGGGTATGCTGGTTTATTCAGGAGGAACTTCGCTGGGTAAACCAAATACCCATCTGGGAGTTACCAGCATCAAAGAGGTGCCGATGGAGCAGCAGGAAGAAAAGATGGTCATTTTCGGAACCCGCATTGCACAAAAAGCAAAGGAACTGTTCGAAAAATAAGCATAAAAAAAGAGGGACGGATCATCCGTCCCTCTTTTTTTATGCTTTTAGTGCCCTTTTGGCAGAGTATTTAAACGATCATGTTCGATGGTCAGATCGGCGTGCAGCAGCTTCAGGAATAAATAGGACATTGGAATCAGTGCAAACCAGATCGCACGTCCTCCCAGCCAGTTGCAAAGTACAGTGCCGATGACACCACCTAATACAAACATTCCCAACATTCTCAGATGGCGCAGAGAGCGTTTGAGAAAAGTGACATCCTTCTGCGAGATAAACTTGTGGAGATGGATACCTACCTGCCGCACGTGGTTGGTACAGAAGGTGGTCGCCATTGGAATTCCCTCTGCTTGGCGGAAGGTGTTGTACTGCATCGAGCAGATAAAGTTGGTGGCAACCTGAGAAATCTGATAAGGAGCTGAATCGGGAATAAAGCCCAAGATGATAATAAAAATCAGTTCAATAGCAATCAGCACCGTTTCCCATCGCAGAAAATAGACGTGGGTCAATTTGACCGAGATGGCTTCGGAAACAAAAGCCCCCATCATATATGCAGTCATCGGAATCAGGAAATAGGCAGCTCCGAGCCAGTTTCCCTGTCCAATCTCGATAGCACACAGCACAAAGTTGGAGGTCTGTGCATTACAAAAAACGCCGCCGCGCAGCAGAAAGGTGAACACTCCATAAAAACCACCGACAAAAATCAGCAGTGCAAAGACCCAATGATGTTCGCATTCCAGATACTCTTGTTTCTTTGATTCCATAGAAGCCCTCCTTTTCTGATTGTCATGCGGACTATTGTGTATTATACTACTATTATACCATTTTTCAAATACATATTTTTGCTCAAGTCCATGCTTTTTTGATATGGACATTATGGAAGATCACAGGAGGCAGCGAACAATGGGAATCAATTTTGAGCTGTATAAGACCTTTTACTATGTGGCACGATACCGCAATATTACCCATGCAGCAAAGGCGCTGTTTCAGACGCAGCCGACAGTCAGCCGCTGTATTGCCCAGCTGGAAGCACAACTGGGATGTACCCTGTTTATACGTTCCCAAAAGGGTGTTTCGCTGACGCCGGAGGCAGAGGTACTGTATCGCCATGTGGCGACAGCCTGTGAGGAAATCTTCACAGCAGAGCAGCAGATGAATAAGCGCAAAAACCTGCAGGAAGGTCTGGTGCGCATCGGCGCCAGTGAGATGACGTTGCACCATGGTTTGCTTCATTTTCTTGGCTCCTTTCGGGAGTGTTATCCAGAAATTCGGCTTCAGATTTCCAGCTTTACCACGCCATCCGCCATTCAGGCGCTCAAAAAGGAGGAGATTGACCTGGCAGTCGTCATCTCTCCTTATCCGCAAAGTGAGGAATTTCATGTACAGCTCCTTTCCAGCTTTCAGGACATAGCCGTTGCAGGCAAAGGATTTTCCAAGCTGTGCGGTCGTACGCTGCATCTGCGGGATTTAAATAATTACCCTTTGATTTGTCTGCAGTCAGGAACAGGAACACGACAGCATCTGGAGAGCTTTTTTGAACAGCATGGACAGGTGCTGCGTCCAGATATCGAACTGCCTACCACCGATCTGATCGTTCCTCTGGTAGAACAGAATTTGGGAATCGGCATTGTGCCGGAAAATTTTGCAGCACATGCGTTGGAACAGCAATCTATCTTTTCTCTTCGCCTGCGCACACCATTTCCTTTCCGACAGATTGGTGTGGTTACCTGTCTATCGCATCCGCTTTCGTTGGCGGCACAGCAATTTTTGAAAATGTTGGTGGAAAAAGGCGACTTTTAAAACGGTAAAATACGTATTTAGTAGAGTTTTTAATTTGGACATTATTTTTTCGTAAAATAGACATGGAGTACTGCTATAATCAAGTTATACAAAATCGTTCGAATGATTTTACATTGTGAAAGGACGGATTTATTATGAAACTTTGCGAAAATAAAATTGCGCTGGTTACCTCGGCTACCCGCGGCATTGGACTTGCCTGTGCAAAGAAGCTGGCAGAAAACGGTGCAAAGGTATATCTTGCTGTGCGCAGACTGGATGCCGGCCAGAAAGTAGCGGATGAAATCATTGCAGAAGGCGGACAGGCAGGTGTCGTTTACTTCGATGCAGACAAGGAGGAGACATTTGCATCGATGGTGGATGAGGTCGTCGCCAAGGAAGGCAGAATCGACATCCTGGTCAATAACTATGGTGCTACCGATGTGAAGGTTGACTTTGACCTGGTCAACGGCGACACCGACGGTTTCTTCCGCATTGTAGAAAACAACCTCAAGAGCGTTTATATCCCATGTAAACAGGCCGTTAAGTCGATGATCAAAACCGGCGGCGGCTCGATCGTCAACATCTCTTCGGTCGGTGGTAAATATCCTGATCTGTCCAGAATGGCATACGGCATTTCCAAATCTGCCATCAACTATCTGACCCAGAATATTGCGGTTCAGTATGCAAGACAGGGCGTACGCTGCAACGCTGTTATGCCTGGTTTTATTGCGACCGATGCCGCAATGCAGAATATGTCCGAGGACTTCCTGAAAATGTTCCTGAAGAATGTACCGCTCAATCGCCCAGGACAGCCGGAAGATATTGCAAATGCCGTGCTGTTCTTTGCAAGTGATATGTCCTCCTTTGTCACCGGTGAAACGATGCCGGTTGCTGGTGGTTTTGGCCTGCCATCTCCGATGTATGCAATGTATCAGGACATGAAGAGCAAAGGTTAATCCCAAAAATGACGATAAAAAAGGACGCCGTTTCGGCGTCCTTTTTGTTGTGTTGTTATTCCTTTGCAGTACATTTGATGCCATAGTTTCCCCGACTGCCAGGCTCATACTCTCTGGAGATTTCGTATTTTTGGCCGTTGATTTCGACCTCATCCTCTGCGGTAAAGGTACAGGAATCCCCGTTTTGCTCGCAGTATTTGGAGATGGCATCCATCGTTTTGACTAGATCGGGATAGACGCTACTGTCCTCATAAGGAACCCAGAATGCTTTCCGAAACAGTTTCAGCATAAGAAAACCTCCTTTAGACCAAATCGACCAGTGAAAACGAAGGGCTTATCTTTATGATATTCGGGAGAGGGGCTTTTTTCAAGAGAATAAAGCACTGAAAGTCACAGCTGGATTTCGACATCTTTACAGAGACTTTTGATACAAAACCTCATCGGCACCAAAATGATTCTTCCGGTGCTCGGTCATGACAAATCCGTGCTTTTCGTAGAATCTGCGGGCGCGAATATTTTCTTCAAAAACCCACAGAATAACCTGCCGGTATCCGGCAGACTTTATTTTTTCCAGCAGAAATTCCATCATTGTTGAACCGTATCCCTTGCCCCAGTTGCCCTGAAGGCTGTGGATGCAGATCAGTTCTGCACTTTCAGGATAAAGGTCTGTCCGGCTCTTTCCCCAAAAGGCCATGCAGTGCGGATTTCCGTCGACAAAGAGGAGATAGCCCTCGGGAAGTTTCTGCTGCAGAACACGGGTGTACATATCAATTACTTTTTGCGGATTGGTGTCCTTTTCCAGCTCGTCTGCGGGAAGGATGTTGGCAAAGGCAGTCTTCCAGGCCTCTGTTTGAATCTGTGCCAGGATCAATTCATCGCCGCAGACGGCAGGCCGTATCTGAATGTTGTTCATCGTGATCACTCCTAATGTTAGTGTTCCATCCGACTGATTGCATTTTGAGCGCCAACCACATCTGCAATGTGGTCCAGAGAAAAGAAGGTGCCGTATCTTCTGCCGTGGCTGTAACCTGTCTCCCAAAACAGAATTGTGCCGGTTCCGTCGCGGTGATGCTGGATATTCATAGGCGGCAGATCAGCGGACCGGTAGATTTTCACCTTGCTTCCAGTGCGGATGATGAGTTTTTTGTTGGTGATGATGTAATAAGTTTTCTTGCGCAGAAAGATTGTCTGCAAAAAGCGTCCGAACAGCAGATAGATTCCCACGCCGACAAAGGGAAGTCCCCAGAGTACCATAAAGAGGGAACCGGTGGTTCGGATGGCGGAAACTTCCCAGAACAGGGAAAAAGCCAGCCAAATCAGACTGAAAGGAATCAGGGCGAGGTCTCTGCTGGTAAGAACAAGCCCTTTTTGAGGCGCACCCTCCCACAGGATATACTCGTTATCCATGATGTAGGGTTTGCAGAAATCATAGTTGTCCAAAGTTGTCATGGGTATGTTAGGCCTCCTTACGGAAAACAGATCAGCGAAGTTTCTTGGAAAGATACAGAATCAGATCATCGTCGTTGCAGCAGTTGGAATAAGGCTTGCAGATAACATCTCTGTACCAGACGCCGCTTCCGTCCGGCAGATAACCGCGCTTGATATATAGACGCTGTGCGCTGCCATATCCTGTGTGAAGACCCACACCAAGACAAACGGTATCAGCATATTCTCCGGCAATCTGTTCAGCAATATCCATGAGTTTTGTGCCAATACCTCGGCGGCGATATTTCTCCAGAACGCCGAAATCTACGATTTCTGGAATATTCTGACCTGCGAATGCACCTTGTCTTGCTTGAAAGTATACATTGATATAACCGGCAGCCTGTCCGCAATATTCCGCAGCAAGTGCGACTGCCTTGCCGTCCTGTTGATCCTTCAGGCGTTGAAGATACTTTTTAGGGCTGGCGTGAATCCAGCCCTGTGCGACCTCCTCTGCTGCGATAATATCAGCATCTTCCTGCGTCAGGGAGCGGATGGTGAGTTCTTTGTCCGAATAATAAATCATAACTTATCCCCTGTCCTGCACGTGATATTCCAGATAAACCGATTCTCTGCCGTCCTCCACAAAGGATTCTTGTGCTGTAAACCCGTTTTTC
Source organism: uncultured Negativibacillus sp. (assembly GCF_944388365.1). Lineage (GTDB taxonomy): Bacteria > Bacillota > Clostridia > Oscillospirales > Ruminococcaceae > Negativibacillus. The sequence continues at coordinate 52,055 of NZ_CALXIN010000001.1, forward strand.
TCCAGTACGCAGATCGAAGCGATGTTATCTGCATAAGTAAAAGCACCGATACTTTGGAGTGAAAATCTTGGGATAATATCTTTTAGAAAGAGGGAAACTGCCTGCGAAGCAATTCCTTTTCCCCAGCACTCCTTTTCAAAGATACAGTAGCTGAGCATGGCATTGGGTGTTTCTTTGGGGTCGATGCAGTAACACCAGATGTCACCGACGTAGCGGCCGTCAGCGTAGATGGTTCTGCCGTAGCTGGAAGCGTTGGGCAGCAGGGTCTGTTCAAAGTTTGCCAGTGCCTGTTCCAGCGTCTCCACGCTTCTTGGAAGCATCCGGTCGATCTGAGCGTCCTGTGTTTGCTCAAAATAGATACGCACATGGTCGGCAGTGCGTTTTTGCAGTTCGATGTTCATTTTCTGCTTCCCTCCTCAGAAAAAAGGAGCGATTATAATGCGTTGACCAGTTCTTTAAAGTGTCTGCCTCTTGCCTCAAAATCGGGATAGAGGTCAAAGCTGGCACAAGCAGGCGACAGCGAAACAATATCTCCTTTTTCGGCAACTTCTTTTGCCTTTTCGACCGCCTCCTGCATCGAAGAAACGTGCAGAATGGCCAGCTCCTTCGGGTCGTATCCTTCGCAGGAGGTGACGGCAGCTTCAATCTTTGGCGCAGTGACGCCCATCAGAATCAGCACCTTGACCTTCTCGATAATTTTTGGAGCAAGTGGTTCAAATGGGATCTTCTTGTCGTAGCCGCCTGCAATCAGGATTAGCTTCTGTTTAAACGAGTTGAGTCCGGCGATGGTTCGTGTTGGGCTGGATGCGATCGAATCGTTGTACCATTTAACGCCGTCCAGTTCACGGACAAACTCGATGCGGTGTTCCACACCCGCAAAGGTTTTGGCGACCGATACGATATTTTCTTTGGACACTTCGCCCCAGACAGCGCTGATCGCTGCCAGATAGTTCTCGACGTTGTGGATGCCAGGGATGCGGATTTCGTCCATGTGCAGCACAGGAGTGGTGCTGTGGCGGTCAGCCATGGTCAGCACACCGTCTTCGGACAGATAACATCCGAGGGCAGGAGTCATTTTGCGGCTGAACTGCATCGCTTCACCGCGGATTTCCGGCAGGAAGGAGGCGGTGATTTCGTTGTCAGCGTTGATGACAGTGCGGCTGATACCGCCCTGATGCAGATAGATGTTGCGTTTGGCGTCGATATATTCCTGCATATCCTTGTGGACATCCAGATGGTTTGGCGCAACATTGGTGACGACAGCCACATCGGGAGATTTTCTCATCGAGATGAGCTGGAAGCTGGACAGCTCGACCACAGCGCGGTCGTCCGGCCCGATCTGCTCAATTCTTGGAAGAAGCGGGAAGCCGATATTGCCGCCTAAAAATACCGAAAAGCCCTGTGCCTTTAAAAACTCTGCAATGACCGAGGTGGTTGTTGTTTTGCCGTCCGAACCGGTGACCGCATAGATTTTGCAGGGACAAAGGTCGAAGAACAGCTCCATCTCGCTGGTGACAGCGACGCCGCTCTCCTTTGCCTGCTGGAGAGCAAGAGTAAAGTAGTTCATGCCAGGGGTGCGCAGGATGATGTCCTCCTCACACAGGCCGTCCAAATAGTGTTCTCCCAGAGTGAGCTGGATGCCCATGGCTTCGAGTTTGTCCGCTTCCTCTCCGATCTGTTCGCGGGTGCGTTTGTCGCGCAGGGTGACCTTTGCTCCTTTGGAGGCAAACATCGGCAGCAGTTCGCGGTGGCTGCGTCCAAGGCCGATAAAGGATACTTTTTTGTTATGTAAGCTCTTGTAAAAAGAGTTCAGTTTGTCGTTCATCGTTGATCTCTCCTCTGACAAAATTTGTAAATTACAGGGATGGTTTCATTATACTCCCAAAGAGGTGGGATGTCGAGCGAGAACGGTCGTTTTTTTGATGAAATACCAAGCAGAAGATAGAAAAAATAATAAACAATATTTATTTTAGTTGACATAAATAATAAACGTAAATATAATTAGTTTATAAAGGAGGGAAAGACGATGAAAGAAGCATGGGAGAAATGCAGTATCGAGCAAATTGTACGCGGTTGGTTTACCGATGCAGAAGGAAACCTGTGTTGTGTCGAATGTGGAAAGCAGTTTGATCCACAGGAAATTTTTGCAGTGGACGGAAAATTTTATACCGCACAGAAGGCAGTGGAGCTGCATCTGCAAAAGGAACATCCGCAGCGGTTGGAGGAGCTGCTTGAGCAGGAAAAAAAGCTGCTCTCGTTGACCGATAAGCAGGAACAGCTGCTGCTGTTGTTTTCGCAGGGAATTTCGGACCAGGAGATTGCCAGACAGAATGGCACAGCAGTCTCGACAGTCCGACACCAGCGCTTTGTTTTTCGGGAGAGGGCAAAGGCGGCAAAGATTTATCTGGCAGCCTGGGAAATGATGCAGCAGGGCCGCAGAGAATCCCAGGGACATGAGGAACTGATTTCAATTCATGGAGGTGCTACAATGGTGGATTCCCGTTATGAAATCACGCAGCAGGAGGAACAGAAGATTTTGCAGGGAGCATTTTCCTCGCTCGATCCGCTCAAACTCAAGACGTTTTCGCCGAAGGAAAAGAAAAAGATTGTCATTCTGCGCAGGATTGCACAGCAGTTTACAGCCGGACAGCGTTATACCGAAAAGCAGGTTAACGAGGTGTTAAAGGAAATTTTTGACGATTATGTTACCCTCCGCCGTTATCTGATCGAGTATGGATTTTTAAAGAGAGAAAAGGACGGCTCCGCCTATTGGAAGGAGCAGGAATAGGGTTTTGGGACAGGCAGTTTTATTTAAAACGGCCTGTCCTTTTTGCATTGTTGAAAACTCGAGGGCAATCTGAACAACAAATCGGCGTAAAGGATGACAAAGTTTCGTGTAAAAAATGAAACAGCAATCGAGTTAGGGAGAGAAAACGAGCAAAACAAAGAGAATTTGAGAGATAGTGGGCTATAAATTAAAAAAACAGCAAGAAAGCCCTTGACAGCCGATTTTGAATTGGTTATAATAGAGAACGTTGATTTGTCATCATTGGGATTTTTACGGAAAACCGATGATATAAATTGTATTCGATACAAAATAAACAGGAGGTAGTAAACATGTCTACAACAATGCCAAATGCACAGAACATCACTCGTAAATGGTATGTTATCGACGCTGCAGACAAGCCACTGGGCCGCACCGCTGCCAAAGCTGCTGACCTGCTCCGCGGCAAACATAAACCGACTTTTGCTCCACACGTTGACTGTGGTGACCACGTTATCATCATCAACGCTGAGAAAGCAGTCCTCACCGGTAAGAAACTGGTTCAGAAGGTTCATTATCATCACTCCGGTTGGATCGGCGGCATGAAAGCCATCCGTTACGACAAACTGATGAAAGAGAACCCAGAAAAAGCAATGATGCTGGCTGTTAAAGGAATGGTTCCAGACACCACCATCGGCAGACAGGCTCTGACCCGCTGCAGAATCTACAGAGGCAGCGAGCACAACCATGCTGCACAGAAACCAGAACAGCTCTAATTCGGAAGGAGGACAATGAATTATGTACGAATCTAAAGCATATTTCTACGGAACTGGCAGAAGAAAACACTCTGTTTCCAGAGTAAGACTCTACCCAGGTACCGGTAAAGTTACCATCAACGACAGAGATATCGACGATTACTTCGGTCTGGATACTCTGAAAGTTATCGTTCGTCAGCCATTTGAAGTTACCAACACTGCTGGTAAATTCGACGTTGTCTGCACCGTTCGTGGCGGCGGCGTTTCTGGTCAGGCTGGTGCTATCCGTCACGGTATCGCTCGCGCTCTGCTGCAGAACGGCGAAGAGATGCGTCCAGAACTGAAAAAAGCAGGTCTGCTGACCCGTGACCCAAGAATGAAAGAGCGTAAGAAGTACGGTCTCAAAGCTGCTCGTCGCGCTCCTCAGTTCTCCAAGAGATAATTTCCCATTTGGGGTTTTTATATCGCATCAAAAGCGTTTCCGATCTTCGGAAACGCTTTTTTTGTTGAAATAAATTGTACAAAGGGTATATACTATCAAGGAAAACACATATGACGATTGTGGAGAAGAAAATAATATGGAAAGAACAAGAAATTATGGAATTGATCTGTTGCGCTTGGCATCTATGTTTTTTGTGGTAATGTTACATGTACTGGCACAAGGAGGCGTTCTGGAAAATGCGTCTGGAATTCAGTACGCAATCAGCTGGTATATGGAAATAACAGCTTATTGTGCAGTTAATTGTTATGCGCTGATCAGTGGATATGTATGTTATCGGGAAGAGGAAACACCTTACAATTATGCAGGTTATCTGGAATTTTGGATTCCAGTGTTTATTTATAGCTTTGGTATTACAGTGGCATTTTCTGTTTTTTGTCCACAAATGGTTGGAAGTGATGAACTGCTTAAATCGGCATTACCAGTATCTTCAGCAAGATACTGGTATGTTAATGCATATACAGGACTTTTCTTTATCATTCCATGGCTTAATAAGTTGCTTCGAACAATTACAGAGCGGCAGCTTAATCGCCTGGTTTTGATGTTGTTTATTATATTTTCGGTTTTTCCTACATTCTCAAATATCTGGACAGATGTTTTTAGAATGTATGGTGGGTATAGTTTTGTGTGGCTAGTAATTTTATATGTTGTTGGAGCGTGGGTTAAGAAAAACAAAATCGATCAGAAAAAAAGAATGTTTTGGTGGTTAATAATAATCTTCATCTGTATCGGTGTAACATGGGCCGAAAAAATGCTCATAGGAAATCGTCCATCCAGGCTGGTATCTTATATGAGCTTTACAATGGTGATAATATCGCTTGGTATGCTGATGATTTTTTCTCGTCTAAAACTTTCTTGTGGGATGGTTTCTGTTGTCAAAATATTTTCACCGGCAGCATTTGGAGTATACTTGATCCATACCCAGACTTTGGTGTGGAAATATGGGTTGAAGGATGCATTTTTGTGGATTGCACAATCCAAAGCCTGGTTACTGCCCTTGGAAGTTCTGGGGTGTACGCTAGGGATATTTGTAGTTTGTCCTATTACGGAAGTTTTGCGGAAAATAATTTTTAGAAAACTGGGATTGGATTGGTTAATTAAAAAGATTGAAGAAAGATGTAACGTTGCAGTAGGGAAATTAGTCTGCAGAATCTGTGATTAAAAAGAATTAAAAAACCTTCTTGACGGGAGAATCACTTTTGGATAAACTGAAAGTAACCCAAATAAAGGAGGGTGTTGTTGTGTTTTGTAGAAATTGTGGTCAACCAATCGACGAACATCAGCAGGTATGTCCGAATTGTGGAGCGTATCAGCAGCAGGGTCCGCAGACTCCGCCGGTAGTGGATAATGGCGGCATTGGATGGGGCATTCTGGGATGCTGTATCCCGATTGTAGGTCTGGTACTGTTTTTAGTCTGGAAGGACACCAAGCCTCGTACAGCAAAAGCTGCCGGTATTGGTGCACTGGTAGCGGTGATTCTGTATGCCTTGTATTATTTGATTGTTTTTACCTCTGCGATAACGATTGGATTTTTGAGCTAGTCAATGAGTGCATGGTTATATCGGTGGCTGCCGATTATCTTCGGCTGCCACTGTCGGAGTGATCGCTCTTTTTTCTGGAAAGGAAGACAGTTTCCCATCTGTGCAAGGTGTACCGGTGAGCTGGTTGGAATTCTTTTTTCACCACTGATCCTGGTGCTGTGCGGCGTGCCGGACTGGAAACTGTGTGTCATACTGGCACTGCCGCTGGTGGCGGATGGATTTGCCCAGAAGCTGACCAGATATGAAAGCGGAAATCTGCGGCGGTTGGTAACAGGGATTCTGTTTGGCTGTGCACTGGCAGGATGGATTGTATTTTCCAGTCTGCAGGCTGCTCAAATGGGGTTTATCATTGGAAAGAATCTAAAATAAAAAACGTCCTCATCAGAGAGGACGTTTTTTATTCTAATGTATCTATAATATATAAATCATCGTTGTAAATTTATGTTTTTACTGAATACAGGGGTTATAATATGGGATTTGTTTTAAAGAAAAAGAATCATAAAAAGGAGAAAGTAGTCTTTTCCATAAGGATCGATCGAGAATTGGCAGAACAGATCGAAAAGGCGATTACAAATACGGAAATTTCCCGCAATGAGTTCATCAGTCAAGCCATCGCGTATGCTTTGCAAAATATGGAAATAGATAGTGAGCAGGAAAATCAACAGTAAGTTTCGTTATAATACCTATTTTTCAATATGGCTTTATGGCGTTCTAAAAGCTGTCTGTAATAGTTCACCAACAATCAAAAATAAAAAACGTCCTCATCAGAGAGGACGTTTTTCTTTTTGTATTTTATTATATAGAGAGTGTTAGAGTAATAAGCGATCGAGCTGTTCGGGATGCTGAAGAATATTTGGAAGATCAACCCGCAACATGGACATAACGGCACAGCAAAAGTTGACCTGACTATCAAGTGTATACAGTTCCATTTCCCGAAGAGTGTTTAAAAAATCAGGATAAAAGGGTAAAGTGTTGCGAATATCGCTGTAATAGTCCCAGGGATCAGGCTTTTGTTGAGGACGTGAAATCTCAGAAAAATAGATAACGTTGCTTTTTTGCTGTTGTTCACGCTCAATCTGTTGCTTGAGTTTGTCCATCAGACCGCTGCGCTGGAAAAAATCAAGAATTTTTTCGGCGGTGGTCATAAGTCTTTCCCCCTTTTTTAATAACAGAACGTTTTCTTTAATATATCATGTTTTTATATATAAATCAAATACTTATAAGCAATAGCATATTTTAGCATATATCAATATATAATTATTTTATATATGATATAGATATCGAATAAAGGGGGATGAATATGGAGTTTTTACCAGGAAAAGTAGAGAAAGTTTTGATCTCTTTAAGAATCGAAGAACCGTTTTTAAACAAGATTGATATGGCAGCAAACCAGTGGGCTCTTTCCAGAAATGAATTTATTTGTCAGGCGATTGCGTATGCAATGGAACATATGTCAGATAAAAAAGATGATGTAATAGAAATGGAAAACGATAGAAAATCTCGTTGATTTGGAAAACCAGAACGTGCTGAGGGACAAAATCATTGGGATTTTCCTGGCAAAATACAGCGTGATAATGCGTTCCGCAGTTTGTATGGCAGCAAGTTTTTGAGTTTGACAATACATTCAAAAATGGATATAATAATCATGAAGTTCTCATCATAAATTTATGCAAGTTAAGGTTATTGTCCAATAAATTTTTTGAATGTAAGGAGAATGTAGTATGAGAAAAGTTGTATTGTATGGAACAGGTACATGAGGCGGTTGTCCAGTAGTGAAAGAGGTTCTTTCCAAGAATGACATCAAGTACATGTATGTCGATGTATGTGAAAGCGTAGGAAAACTTAAGAGCTTTTTGAAGATTCGTGATACTTCCGAAGCTCACAAGGAAGCACGTGAATCCCACAGAGCTGGTATTCCATGCATCGTGATTGACGACGATGTTATTTTGGTCTCGGGTGCTGAACATATGCAGCAGCTGATTGATCAGTATCACCTGAAAGAAGAATAAGAAAAGACAAAATCCCCGTTGTCTGTGTGGTAAACGGACAACGGGGATTATTTTCTTCAAAAAAACAGGACAAATTTTTACGTTTGTCCCGTTTTTATTTATTTTGCATAATCAACAGCACGATTTTCGCGGATAATATTGACCTTAATCTGTCCTGGATATTCCAGTTCAGCTTCGATCTTGTTGACGATGTCGCGGGCAATAATTGCCATCTTGTCGTCAGTAATCACTTCTGGACGAACCATAATGCGAATTTCACGTCCAGCCTGTACAGCAAAACATTTTTCAACGCCTTCAAAGGAGTTTGCAATTTCCTCCAGCTTTTCCAGACGCTTGATATAGTTTTCCAGGTTTTCACGTCTTGCACCAGGTCTTGCAGCGCTGATAGCATCTGCCGCCTGAACGATGCAGGCAACCAGGGTTTTTGGCTCTACGTCACCATGATGAGCTTCGATTGCATGGATGACAGCAGGGCTTTCTTTATATTTTCTGGCAAGATCTACACCGATCTTGACATGGCTTCCTTCGATTTCGTGGGTCAGTGCTTTTCCGATATCATGAATCAGACCGGCACGTTTTGCAGTAGCGACATCTGCGCCCAGTTCTGCGGCCATCACGCCGGCAAGGTGGGAAACTTCAATCGAGTGCTGCAGCACGTTCTGACCATAGCTGGAACGATAGCGCATCCGTCCGAGAAGTTTGATCATATCTGGATGCATACCGTGAACGTTGGTTTCCAGAACAGCACGTTCACCGTCCTGCTTGATCTTGGTTTCAATTTCGCGGCGAGCGCGATCCACCATCTCTTCGATTCTGGCTGGGTGGATTCTTCCATCCTGAATCAGACGTTCCAGAGCGGTGCGGGCAATTTCACGTTTGACAGCATCGTGGCTGGACAGGGTGATTGCTTCAGGAGTGTCATCGATGATGAGGTCGACGCCGGTCAATGTTTCCAGTGTGCGGATGTTGCGTCCTTCACGGCCGATGATGCGACCTTTCATCTCATCATTTGGCAGCGGTACAACCGATACGGTTACCTCACCGACATAGTCGGATGCACATTTCTGAATGGCAGTAGCGATAATTTCTTTGGCTTTCTGCTCGGATTCGTCCTTGAACTTCTGTTCGTAAAGGTTGATCTTCAGTGCTTTTTCATGAATCAGCTCATTTTCCAGGCTGGACAGCAGGTATTCTTTTGCCTGCTCTGCGGTGTAGCCGGAAATCTTTTCCAGAATCTCAAACTGATTTGCCTTGATCTGGTTTGCTTCTTTGAGCTTGCCTTCAGCTTCTTTGATCTTGTTTTGCAGGGTTTCTTCTTTCTTTTCCAGGTTATCCAGCTTGCGGTCGACCGATTCTTCCTTCTGCTGTACACGGCGTTCCAGACGCTGAACCTCGTTGCGGCGCTCTTTTACTTCCTTGTCGGCTTCGGTGCGCTGCTTGTGGATTTCGTCCTTTGCCTCGACCAGCGCCTCTTTCTTTTTAACCTCTGCGTCTTTAATCGCATCGCTGACGATACGTTTTGCTTCTTCTTCGGCGGTGCCAAGCTCTGCTTCGGCTACCTTTTTGCGATACTGGATTCCCAATGGGAATGCAATCGCAATACCTGCTGCCAGGGAAAGCAGAATGCAGGCAACATAACTGATAATGGATCCCATGAATGTTTCTTCCTCCTTTTTTGCGGATAGTTGCAAAGATGTTTTCAGGACAGGTGACTGCCTGGGGAAATTGTAACGTTGTTGCGAAACTGTTTTGCACACAACAAAACGCGCGAACCGGACATGTCCACAAAAGGACAGGCTGTTCAGAGCAATCCCCAAAATCCAGGAGAAAGAGCCAATTTGGCAGTATTTTCGATTTTCTTTTTACTATTTGTAATAAAAATAAAATAAACTCCAATTTGTAAGCAATCAAAAAGGTCAATTTATGCTCCAGAAGCTTAAAAAAGGAAAGACCGCTTTCGAACACAAATACAACGGATTGCCTGATTGGTGGAGAGTGCGAGGAGTTTTCGAAAATTATATCAATCTCAAATCATTTTAAGAATAGACTCTGAAAGATGTTTTGCTGATGCAGCAACAGAGCGATGCAACACAAAAAGCGCACGGTATCCCTGTTTTCTTACAGAAAAATCAGCTAACCACTTAAAAAAATCCGGCGGTGCCGGAAGGTTTGCAGACAGGCATACAAAGAACAGATGCGCTTTTATTATACATTTGCCAACACATTTTAGAACATGTGAAAGGTCTATATTCATTTTATATGTTATGAGAAGAGTTGTCAAGAAATTTGTGTTGACATTTAAAGGTTTGGGTGGTAACATGAAACTTAAAACAAAGAGAATATCCCAAAATCAATGAAAGGGACGCGCATTGGCAAAATTTTGTCGGACAGAGAGCGGGCACAGCAGCTGAAAGTGCCTGTGACAGAATGCTTTTGTGTACCACCCGGGAGAGCGTGTGAGCTTGCAATACAAGGAAAGCACGACGCAGCGGCAGCGTTACAGGCCGAAAATGAGAGATACATCTCTTTCAAGAGATGTATAATACGGGTGGAACCGTGGAGTAGAAAAAATGCTTCATCCCTGATGATGGGATGGAGCTTTTTGTTTTATCTGCCCAAAACCGGCGATACTGATAAAAAGAAAAAAGGGGGACGCCGATGGAGCAAGCACAAACACAAAAATCCGGCAGTACAAAGCCACAGGCGGAAATCTGTGACATCTATGATGTGTATGGCAACCGCACGGGAAAAACCTTTGTACGGGGAGAACCGTTGTCTGACGGACAGTATGTCATGGTTGTGGATGTCTGGATTGTCAACAGCCGCGATGAGATTTTGATTCAAAAGCGTTCCGAACTGAAAAAGGATCTGCCAGGAACATGGGCAACGCACAGTGGATGTGTGCTGGCGGGAGAAAGCGCGCAGCAGGCGTGTATTCGGGAGCCGATGGAAGAAATTGGCATCCGGATTCTTCCGTCCCAGATTCATAAACTCAACCGAAAACTGCGCGGCAAGCTGCTCTCGGAAAATTTTGTAGTGGAACAGGATTTTGATGCTGCCAAAGCTGTTTTGCAGGAGGAGGAAGTCAGCCAGATCAAATGGGTGACTGTCTCCCAGTTAAAACAGATGGCCAGCCGCAGGGAATTTTACCGTTATCCCGAATTTTTTGATGTTGTCAGATTTCTGGAGCAGCGTCGCAAACGAACATCAGCCCACAAAACCCCAAAAGAGTAACGAGAGGACATTGATACGATCAAGGAGGTATATTCTATGATTCATGTAACATTGAAAGACGGCAGCGTCAAAGAATTTGAAGCAGGCGTATCCGTCATTGACGTAGCAAAAAGCCTGGGCGCAGGTCTTGCAAAAGCAGCCTGTGCAGGAAGAATCAACGGCGAAGTCGTTGACCTGAGAGCAGCAATCAACGAGGACTGCAATCTGGAAATCTGCACCTTTGATGACGAGGACGGCAAAAAAGCGTTCTGGCATACCGCAGCACATGTAATGGCACAGGCAATCCAGCACCTCTATCCAGAAGCTAAATTCGGCATCGGTCCTGCTTTGGATAATGGATGGTACTACGATATCGGCGGCGTAAAACCATTTACTCCGGATCAGTTTGCTGCCATTGAAGCAGAGATGAAAAAAATCGTCAAGGAAAATATTCCGGTAGAAAAACGCATCATCACCGTCGAAGAAGGCCGCACCATCTTTGCCGGTCAGGATTATAAACTGGAACTGCTGGAAGAGTATGCAGAAAAAGGCTGGGAACTGAGCGTTTATACCCAGGGCGACTTTACCGACCTGTGTGCAGGACCTCATCTGATGAGCACCGGCACCATCAAGGCAGTGAAGCTGACACAGGCAACCAGCGCATACTGGAGAGGTGACTCCACTCGCGATACCATGTGCCGTATGTACGGCGTTGCTTTCCCGAAGGCAAGCGAGCTGGAAGCATATCTCAAACAGCAGGAAGAAGCGCTGCGCCGCGACCACAACAAGATCGGCCGTGAGCTGGAATACTTCACCACTGTTGATGTCATCGGTCAGGGTCTGCCGGTCATCCTGCCAAATGGTGCAAAGGTAATTCAGCAGCTGCAGCGCTGGATTGAAGACACCGAGGAAAAATGGGGCTACCAGCTGACAAAGACTCCTTATATGGCAAAACGTGAGCTGTACAAGATCAGCGGCCATTGGGATCACTATCTGGATGGCATGTTTGTACTGGGCGATCCTCACGACGAAACCAAGGAATGCTTTGCACTTCGTCCAATGACCTGCCCATTCCAGTATCAGGTTTACCTCAACCGCGCACGTTCTTACCGTGACCTGCCGATGAGACTCAACGAAACTTCTACCCTGTTCCGTAACGAGGACTCCGGCGAGATGCACGGACTGATCCGTGTTCGTCAGTTCACCATTTCCGAAGGTCATCTGATTCTTCGTCCAGACCAGCTGGAAGATGAGTTCCGCGGCTGTCTGGAACTGGCAAAATATTGTCTGGAAACCGTCGGCCTTGCTGAGGATGTCAGCTACCGCTTCAGCCAGTGGGATCCAAACAGAACCGATAAATACGAAGGCACCGCAGAGCAGTGGGAAGAAGCACAGAATGCAATGAAGAGAATTCTGGATCATCTGGGCCTGGATTACAAAGTCGGTGTAGACGAGGCTGCTTTCTATGGTCCAAAACTGGATATCCAGATCAAGAACGTTTTCGGCAAGGAAGATACCCTCATTACCATCCAGATCGACATGCTGCTGGCTCAGAAGTTTGGCATGACCTATGTTGGAGAAGACGGCAAAGAGCATTATCCATACATCATCCACCGTACTTCGATCGGCTGCTATGAGCGTACTCTGGCTCTGCTGCTGGAAAAATATGCCGGTGCTCTGCCAACATGGCTGATGCCGACCCAGACAATGATCGTTCCAATCAGCGAAAAATATCATGATTATGCACATGAGGTCCTGGAGAAACTCCGTGCAGCTGGTATCCGTGCAGAAGCAGACTGGCGCTCTGAAAAGATGGGCTACAAGATCCGTGAGGCACAGCTGAAGAAGATCCCATATATGCTGGTTGTTGGCGAAAAAGAAGCTGCCGATGGCACTGTTTCGGTTCGTACCCGCAAGGGCGGCGACAATGGTGTCATGAAGACAGAAGAATTTATCGAGCTGATTGTCGAAGAGATTCGCTCCAAACAGAGATAAAACCCGAAAAAAATCCCCTTTCCAACCCTTGGAAAGGGGATTTTTGCGTGTGCCGTCGAATTTGGCGAAAGGATATTTTTACAAATAACAAAAGTTTTCTTTATTTTCGCAAACAATTCTTGCACTCGTCGAGTATTTCCTCTATAATTACACTTGAACAGATATGTAAAAAAACGAACCGACAGTATTTTCTGCCAGTTTTTGGACGTTAGGAAGGAATGAATCGGTGAATCATAAAGTATTGTTACTAAACGCCGGTTATTCCCTTCGTGGGCTGATGAGGAAAAATCCCAATCTGCGCGATCAGTTTGCGCTGCTGGGAATCGACTTTGCAAACGAAGTGGTAATAACCGACCGAAATCAGCTGATTAACCAGATCAGCCAATCGGTAAAAGAGAATAAACTGCTTTTAATTGTAGATAATGCTCCTCAGCTGCAAGCCAGAGAGATTTTAGCACAGGGGTTTAATAAGCCGCTGCATAAGGACCCCACAGCGGTGGAAAATTTGCAGCTGTACTGCAGCAAAACCGGACGCGGAAACACAGAAGAGATGCTGCGCGGTACGATGATCCCACAGGGAGCAACGGTGCTCAGCGATCCTGCCTGCGCGCAGGCAGGATTTGTCATGTCTTATCCTTCGATCAACATCGTGCTGGTGTCCGGTCCATCGCAGTCAACACTGCGCCTGATTGTCAACCAGCTTTATCCTGTGTTGCTCGGGAAATTTTTCCCTGGAGCCGTCATGGTGGACATTCCCCTCAAAGAGGGAAGAGAAGAGGATGTCCAGGATTACATTGAGCGGGTACAGGACCGTTTGTATGATTTTTTGCCGCTGCTGGGAGGGACCGCAGATAATCCCGTGCTTCGTCTGATCGCAGTCAAGGAGGACGAAAAGTCTTCCCGCCAAAGCTGCAACAGCTTTTTGGAGGATCTGGTCAGCGAGTGCGGCAATGTTACGACCATTGCCCGCATTGGCATGAAAGGGCTGCGCGCTGTTGAGAAAAAACAGAAAAAATCGGCGGCAGTACCGACCGACTTTGCACAGCCGGCAACGGGGGATCATCCGTATGCGCCTATACAGCAAAGAGAACTGGCTTCTCAACAGAAGAGCAGCATCTATGCTGTAGGTGGAACAGTCGCCGCTGTGCAGCCAGAGCGTTCCACAGAAGGCATGATGCAGCAGTCATCCGGTCTGACGGACGATTATCTGATCGACGGTGATGACTTCTCGGACGATCAGGACGATTGGGACGAGGAAACCGAGTGGGAAGAAAAACCCAAGAAAAAGAAAAAAGAAAAAAAGGTGAAGAAAAAAGAGCGGGACTACGAAGAAGAAAAACCGCGCCGTTCACCGATTATCAAGCTGTTGCTGCTTCTCTTTGTTCTGATTTTCTTAGGCTCGGTCGGCTATCTGGGCTATTATTATTGGAAATCTGCGCAGAACCGCAGTACATATGAGTCGCTTCGTGAGGTGTATGACAGCACAACGCTGTTTGCTCCGCCAGGTTATCCATCTGACTATGATAAGTCCTTTGCGGCTCTGTGGGAGATTAATCCTGATATTGTCGGATGGATCAGCATTGATGACACAGATTTGGACTATCCGGTCGTTCAGACAACCGATAATACAAAATACTACCGCATGAACTTTGAAGGCGAATACAGTGAGCATGCAGTGCCGTTTGTAGATACCGAGGTTGACTTGAAAGCGCCGAGCTCCAATATTATCATCTACGGCCACAATATCCGCACCGACGGACAGATGTTCAACATTCTGAAGGGCTACAAGGATCTGGAATATTACCAGCAGCATCCGGTGGTTCAGTTTGACAGCGTTTATCATGAGGGAGAGTATAAGATCTTCTCCATCTTCTATACCAATACCAATGCTTCTCATGGAGAGATTTTCCCTTACCATGAGTTTATCAACGCACAGAGCACCGAGGAGATGCAGAACTACATCGACGACGTCATGATCCGCAGTATCATCAATACCGGCGTGGATGTTCTGCCGACCGATCAGCTGCTGACCCTGTCGACCTGTTCCTATGAATTTGATGATGCCCGTTTCGTCATCGTGGCAAGAAAGGTGAGGGACGGTGAGAGCTCCTCGGTGGATACCTCTCAGGCAACCATGAATCCGACACCGCTCTATCCAGATATTTGGTACCAGCTGTTTGGCGGCACCAAACCGGATGAAGCACAGCTCAAGGCAAATCTGCCGCAGTACTCTTCGTCGGCACAGGCTGAGGAACCACAGGACACCGTTTCTGCACAGCTGGATGAAACACCGATGGAGATACAGGATGAGGAAGGTACCTTCAGTGAGCTTGCCGATGTAAAGTACGCACAGACTGCACAGCAAACGCCCGCGCCGCAGGAGCAAACGGTGGCAGTCCAGAGCGAGGCAGAGCCGACGCAGGAGGAAACAACGACGCAGTCGGAACCTCCGGTGCAGGAAAGCCAGCCGGAACCTCAGGTGATGTCCG
Source organism: uncultured Negativibacillus sp. (assembly GCF_944388365.1). Classification (GTDB taxonomy): domain Bacteria; phylum Bacillota; class Clostridia; order Oscillospirales; family Ruminococcaceae; genus Negativibacillus. Next base: position 67,320 of record NZ_CALXIN010000001.1, read on the forward strand.
AACCGGAACAGCCCGAGCGGGAAGAATCCACGGCGCCGCAGGAGCAGGATCAAAAGCAGCCGGAACCGGAGCAGCCTTTGGAACAGGAAGTGCCTGAGGAACCGGAGCAGACAGAACCGGAGCTTCCGGATAAGATACAGACAGTACAGGAGGAAGAAGAACCTTCTATGGAAGAACCGAACCGTATCGTGGATTCTTCCAGCCTGCCAACACTGTCCGTCCAGATCAACGGCAGCACCGTCCGAGGTTCTGCTGAAGAGATTGTAGGACGAATGGTGGAAGCGGAGATGGGACCTACCTTCCAGACAGAGGCACTCAAAGCACAGGCTGTTGCCGCTTATACCTATGTGCTGTATCACAATGAGCAGGGAACCAGCCCGTCGGTGGTTGCTAAGGATAGCGTTTCTTCCAAAGTGGCATCCGCAGTCCAGTCGGTACTGGGACAGGCTTTGTACTATAATGGTTCTTATATCAATTCTACCTACTGTGCCTCCAATGCAGGATATTCGATGGACGCCCAGCATGTTTGGGGAAGTTATGTCCCCTATCTGGTCAGCGTAGAAAGCCCTGGAGATACCACACTGAAGGCCTACGGAGCCACCAAGACCTTCTCAGAAAGTCAGATGGCGCAGTATATTGAGGATTACCTGAATGTGGACCCATACAGCTGGGGAAGCCCAGAGGACTGGTTCTCCAATCCAGGGTATATCAATGGGCAGTATGTGGATACCATTGAAGTCTGCGGGCAGACAATCACCGGCAGAAAGGTGCGGGAAAATCTGCTGAAGGCGCAGATCAACTCCGCGGCCTTTGAGGTTACATACGACGGAAACAGCTTCACCTTTACGACCTATGGCTATGGCCATGGCGTTGGTATGAGCCAACAGGGTGCAGACTATTATGCACAGCAGGGATGGAGCTATCAGGAGATTTTGACCCATTATTATACCGGTGCGCAGCTGCACTAAAAACATAAAAAAGGCATGCACTTTCGTGCATGCCTTTTTTATGTTTCCTGTTTTTCCGAGAAAGAAAAACCACCAACCCTTTTAGGGTTGGTGGTAAAGTTTTATTATCCGCGCTGGCTGTCGGATTCACCGTAGCCATAACCGGAATTGGTGCCATATCCACCGCCCTCAACAGTGACGGTAATCGTGGAAGTCTGCTGTTTTCCGGTGGATTTTTCAGTAGCAGTGATGGTAACGGTGGCAGTACCTGGGCTGACACCGGTTGCAATACCGTTGTTGTCTACATGAACGACGTTGGAATCGCTGGAGGAGCACTGAACGGAAACGTCGCTGGCAGCCAGTTCAATACTGATGTCCAGCTCAACCGAAGAACCAACACTAACGGAGGCATCCTTTGCGGACAGACCTAAATCGGCCTGCTGATGCTGGTTGTTGTTCTGATTATTCTGGTCGCTCTGGTCGGTATTCGAGCCGCTGCTGGAGGAGGAACCATTGGTACCTACGACGGTGACAGTGGTTTGAGAGGTGACGCTGCCGTCCTTTGTCGCCATGGTGATGGTGACGTCGGTCGTTTGATCCAGCGAATTGATGGTGGTAACATAACCGTTTTCGTCGACATCCGCAATACGAGGATCGCTGGAGGTCCAGACAATTTCGGTGTTGGAAGGCTCGACCTTGTATTGCAGCTGAGCTTCCTCACCAGGATTCAGAACCAACGGATTTGCACTCATCTTAACCGAAGCGGTAGAGGTGCCCTCTGCCTTGACGGTAATGGTACAGCTTGCGGTCAATCCCGTGGAAGTAGTCGCTGTCAAGGTGGCCTGACCGGCAGATTTTCCGGTGATGATGACATCGGTGTCGGAATATCCGTCCTGAACGCTGATGGCATCGCTGCTGGAGGAGAAGGTAACTTCGCCGACATCAGCGTTGGTCGGTGTGATCGACAGCTTGATGTTCTGCGCCTGACCGACGGTGAGTGTCAGGCTGCTCTGTGCAAAGACAGCCTGCGGATGGGAAGCATCCGCACCGCCTGCTGCAACGGTGATCTTGCAGGTTGCACTGTATTTTCCGTCGGAGGTAGTTACAGTGACGTCCGCAGTACCCGCCTTGACCGCAGTGAGCGAAGCTGTGGTGTCTCCGCTGGAGCTGACGCGAACGATGCTTTCATCGCTGCTCTTCCAGTTTAAACTTGCCTGTGCGCCAGATGGCTGCAAGGTGGCAGTCAGAGTGGCAGTACCTTCCGGTTTCATTGCCAGAGCGCTGGTGTTGAGAGAGATACCGGTCGGCTCTTTGCCGTCGCTCTTGACGGTGATGGTGATATAATCAATATAGCCGCCATCGTCTGCCGTTACGGTAATCTGCGTGGTTCCTGCGCCAACAGCGGTGACAAGACCGGTCGTTCTGTCTACCGTTGCGACCGAGGTGTTGCTCGAATCCCAGGTACAGGACTGAATTGCTGCATCGGACGGGCTGACCTTAGCGGTGAGGGTGGTAGTATCGCCCACCTTCATGCTCAGTTCACGGTCACCCTGGATAGTGATGCTCTTTACCTGACCGAGTTTCTTTGCGTATTCGGCAGCGTTAGCATAGACTGCCGGATAGTATGCGTCCTCGTTGATGACTGCCTGATCGACATCAACACTGGCGTCTTCGCCATCACGAACTCTTCTGGCAACAACAACAAAACGTGCATCGGTAAACTCGTATGTACAGGTGGAGAGGGTCAGCAGTTCATCGCCGTATTTGACGTCGACAGGAGTGTCGAAAATGCTGCGGCGGCGAACTTCGTCGATAAATTCGTTGAACTCCTCTTCGCTCTCTGCATTAACGAAGTGGTTATACTGGAAAACGTTGCCGTTGTCGTGCTCTGCGGTGTTGTTGGTGATAAAGGCACCGATGATTTTGTAGGTGCCGGTCTTATAGACACTGTCAAAGCTGACGGTTGGATACTGCTGATAGAAGGAGAGCTGCTTATATTTGGTCAGGTCGTTGAACATCTGACCATCGTTGCGGATATTGTGTCCGTAGATGATGATATTGGTGCTTGGGGTTTTGACATCGCACTCATAGTCGATATATGGAGTACCATAGTAGTCGTACTCGCCATCAAATCCCAAACGGCTGTAGTAATCATTGTCTGCCGCCTGCACAACAGGGAAATTGACGTTGGTGCCATCAATTTTCAGCCAGCCTTTGATATCCTCATTCTGCAGATAGAAAGGATAGAATTTTGGCAGATAGTCGTTAGGATAACCTTCGATGTTGGAGGCGTTGATTTTGCCGTCGGCAACGTCTTTTTCTGCCTGTTCCATCTGATCCTGAAGATTTGCCAGGTTTTCCTGCGACTTTTTATTCTGGGCATTGAAGTCGACCAGATAAAAGACCGAGCTGCAGAATACCAGCAGACAAATCCACATCAAAACCTTGCGGATCTTGTCAAAGGTGCTGTCGTCCTTGTTAGGGAAGATACGATATAAAATTCCTTTAAAGCCTTTTGGAGCTTTTGAAGGAGCCTGCGATTTTTTCTTTCCTTTTTTGCCGGTAGCTTCCAAAGGAGCATCCTCGGAAACGGCCAAAGCTCCCGAAGCGGCAGCAGCCATACCTTCCAGAACAGCTTCTTCAGCGTCACAGCTGTCAACAGGAGCCTGTGGATAGCTGGCGGCCAGTTTGCGGGCAAGATTAAACATTTTTGCAACAGCATCTTCGGTCATCTGGGTCAGAGAACGATAGTTGGAGGCATCCAGCTCCTGCATCATGCAGACACCGTTCAAGACAGCGGCGATATACGCCTTGCGTGTTTTGAATACGGCGTTTGGCAGAGTGATAGCAAGACCCAGCAGATCTTTTTCCTCCTGTTTAGAGGCACCCAGAGCCATGGCAGCAGCAACGTTTGCGCTGACTGGACCAAAGGTCTGACCGATCTTATCGTTGATGCCCAGCTTCTCCAGATCCATCTGTTCCGGCTGGCAGGCATAGGTCGAATAGACCAGTTTTTTCTCCTTATCTACATTCAGGAACCGTTTTGCAGCCAGTCCGGCAGAACCGGATTCCGCAAAAGCAATGCGGATGTTTTTGCTGGCACACAGCAAAGCAACCGCCTGTTCGATGCCGCTGACATCAATGCCATAGACATGTTCACCAAGACGCTCGGCGGCAATGTTCAATACGGTTTTACAGTCCTTGGCAGCCTGCTGGCGGTCAGGATTGTTGTCCGAAATGCGAACGATGATTTCCGAACGCTTTTTATACAGTGCAACACAGGGTTTGGGAGCAGCCAGCAAATCTTTTAGCTGTTCTTCAACCTCTTCCATGCTCATCTCCATGATGCGAAGAACACGGCTGCAGCAGGGAGAAGAACTGGTCTTGTTGAGAATCTGATACAGGTAGTTTAAAAACAGGCTGTTTTGCTCTTCTTTGTCGGAAGGAAGAACAACGATGTGGAATCCTTCCCCTGCAATTTCAAAGCCAGGCAGCAGCGAATGGCGGCACGGGAAGATACGTGCACCATCAGGCAGCATGGCAAGCTTGGCAGCTTCCTGCTCAGAAATTTTTGCGGATTTTACCAGACGATGTGCAATCTCGTTGTTTTCGGAGAGCGTTTTTCCGCATACCTCAGCAGCAGCGCGGATGCAGGCAGCATCGGCCGGCAGTTTGCCGGTCAGAGGACATAAAATCAATGCCTGCGGCTGTGCGCATGCTTCAAATGAATGTTTGAGACTGTCGATGTTCTTGGCAGGAAATTGCTGGATTTCATAGCCAAGCATCTTTAGCTCTTTTTCCATATAGGTTGATCCCAGAAGTCCGAGCGGATTGCCGGTGTCAACCCCGACGATAAAAACTTTCAATATATCCACCTCGATTACATCGCTGACCATGTATTTGACCGGCGAGTAGTTCTACAAGAATAATAATACAAACACCCTATGCTTTCAAGCGGAAAATCCTGTTTGCCCCGAATTAAGAATTGGAAATAGAAAGTTCCTCGATATTTTCGATGGCGCGGGAGATCAGTTCCTCCTGCTTCATCTCATCCTCAGCAAATTTGACAAACTTCAGCTGTGGTTTTGTACGCGGGTGTTTTGGCGTAAATACTGTACAGCAGTCCTCGTAAGGGAGGATAGAAGTTTCGAAGGTGTCGATTTTGCGGGAGATGATGACGATCTCGTCCTTGTCCATGCCGATGACCGGACGCAGTACCGGCATGTCGCAAGCTTCGTCGGTGCAAGCGATCGCCTGAATGGTCTGGCTTGCAACCTGGCCCACACTTTCGCCGGTGACCAGCGCCTCGCACTCGTTGGCACGGGCAACGCGGCAGGCAATCTTCATCATATAGCGACGCATGATGATGGTGAACAGATCTTCCGGACACTGGTCACGGATTGCTTCCTGAATCTCGGTGAAAGGAACGATGTACATTTTGATGCGTCCACAGTAGGAACACATCTTCTGTGCAAGGTCGATTACCTTCTGTTTTGCACGCTCCGAGGTGTACGGAGGAGAAACAAAATGGATCGCACTGATTTCCAGTCCGCGCTTTGCCATCATATAGCCGGCAACAGGGCTGTCAATACCGCCGGAGATCAGAAGCATTGCTTTGCCGCCGCTTCCTACCGGAATGCCGCCGGCACCTTTGATCTGGCTGCCATGAATGTAGGCTGCATAGTCACGTACTTCTACCATAACGGTGACGTCAGGGTGATGCACGTCAACGGTCAGATGCGGGAATTTTTCCAGCAGATACTCACCGACTCCTGCACAGATTTCCGGAGATTTGAGCGGGAAGGTTTTGTCCGAACGTTTTGCCTCCACTTTAAAGGTGGCAGCGTTCTCCAGTTCCTCTGCAAGGTATGCGGCAGCGGTGGTTTTGATGAGTTCAAAATCCTTATCCACAACACAGGCACGAGTCAGTGCAGCAATACCAAATACCTTTTGCAGGCGGTCGACTGCCTCGTCCAAATCATAGCCGTCCTCGTCCGGCTCCACATAGATGGTGGACTGGGCCTTTTTAAAGTGGAAGGAGCCGACCGGCATCAGCTTGCGGCGGGCATTTTTGATCAATCGGTCTTCAAACGCATGGCGGTTAAGACCCTTGAGGGCGATTTCGCCGTTTTTGAGCAGAATTACTTCTTTCATACAATACCTCTCTATTCAAAATGGGATTATTTTCGGAAACGTTCCAGACCCTGCTGCAAAGCGGACAGAAATACAGGAACCTCTTCAAGGGTGTTATAGCGGCCAAAGCTCAGGCGAATGGCGCTGTCGGCGCGCTGATGTTCCAGTCCCATGGAGGAAAGAACATGGCTGGCGCCGCCTTTGGCACAGGCAGAACCGCTGGAAACATAAATATTTTGTTCTTCCAAAAAGTGAAGCATGATCTCCGAACGGACTCCCAATGCAGAGAAGTTCAGAATATAAGGTGTCGCGTCGGAGGGAGAGTTGATGCAGATGTCAGGAAGTTTTGTCAATCCATCCAAAAGTGCGTCCCGAATTTGGGTTACTCTTTCATGATTTTCCTGTTGTTCCTTCATTAGAAGTTCTGCGCAAAGTCCCATAGCACAGGCGCCGGAGATATTTTCGGTGCCAGGACGGACATTCTTTTCCTGCCCGCCGCCGAAGGTAACCGGACGGAAGCGTGTCCCTTTTTTGATGTACAGTGCGCCGATGCCCTTGGGCGCATAGATCTTGTGACCGCTGACCGACAAAAAGTCGACATCCAGCGTTTTTCCCAGACGCAGCGGCTCCTTGCAGTAGGCCTGCACGGCATCACAGTGGATGAGCAGCTGCGGATATTTGCGGCGCAGCAGGCGGCTGACCTGTCCCACCGGCAGGATGCTGCCGACCTCATTGTTGACCGCCATCATCGAAACCAGCACGGTTTTGTCATCCACCGCATCCAGCACCTGCTGCGCAGTGATCTGACCATTCTGGTCAGGCGTCAGGCGGACAATCTCCCAGCCCTCACTCTCGAGATATTTAACGGTATTGAGCACCGCGTCATGCTCAAAGGCAGTGGTGACAATGCGATTTCCAAGGCGGCGCTGTGCACGGGCTGCTCCCAGAATGGCAATGTTATCGGCGTCGGTTCCGCCGGAGGTAAAATAAATTTCCGAGCTTTGGCATCCCAGCGAACGGGCGACCTGCTCCCGCGCAGTGTCCAGCCGTTTCTGCGCCTGAAATCCCTTGCGGTGCAAGGAGGATGGATTTCCGTAGCAGTCGGTCAGCATCTCATAGACAAGTTTGGCGGCTTCCTCTCTGGTTCGGGTCGTCGCGCTGTTATCATAGTAAATTTCTTCCGGCAAAACCTACACTTCCCTCAGAATGATACTGGTACTTCGCAGACAAAGTACCGCACAGAATCGGCCGCCGTTGGCCGTCTGTTAAAAACAATGCATACTTTTTCATTATACCTCATTCGGCAATATCTTTCAAACCCTGCGGCGCTATTTTACAGTATTTTTACAGCCGACGAAAACAATAGATGGGACAAATGAAAAAAATACACAGCGATTCCATAAAACGCCTTTGTTTCTGACGCGTTATCAGTTATAATAAGAGCAGATTTACATACTGTCGTATGAAGATTGGAAGTTTCATTGAAATAAGTGAGGATGTTTTAACAAATTTATGGCGATCAATCGATTTATGCGCGCAACACTCAAAGCGCTCTCTTACCCCGAAATTTTGGACAAGAAAAACGGATACCGCCTGCAGCGGGCTGCAGTAAATGCGGCACATCCGCATGTGCTGCGACCGTTTTATAAAATCTGGGACCGTGAGGTCTATGCAGGGGATCACAACGTCCCTGTGCGAATTTTTTCTCCGGATCTGGAGGGTACCTATCCGGCGCTGCTGTTTTTCCACGGCGGTGGATGGGTCACCGGCAATATTGACTCCTACGACAAAGTTTGCACCAATATGGCTAAAATTACCAGACATACGGTGATTTCGGTCGATTACCGGCTGGCGCCGGAATATAAGTTTCCGGCAGCGCCGGAGGACTGTTACCAGGTGGCTCGGGAGCTGTTTTTGCACAGCGATCTGTTTGGCATTAAGCCGGAGCAGATCACGCTGATTGGCGACAGCGCAGGCGGCAATCTGGCAGCGGTTGTTTCGCTGATGGCACGTGACCGCGGCGAATTTTTGCCAAGCCGACAGATTTTACTATATCCTGCCACCAACAACGACCATACGGAAAACTCGCCGTTTGAATCGGTCCGTTCCAACGGGAAAGGTTATCTGCTGACCAGCAAGCGTATGGTGGATTATATGGCGCTGTATCGTTCCTCAGAGGAAGATCTGCACAATCCGTATTATGCGCCGCTGATCTGCGATGACCTGCGCAACCAGCCACAGACGCTCATTATCACCGCAGAGTTTGATCCGCTGCGCGACGAAGGAGAAGCCTATGGACGGAAACTGATGGAGTTTGGCAATGTGGTGGAGATGCACCGCATCCATGACGCTCTGCATGGATTTATGTCGCTGGGTCCAGGATTCAAGCATGTGAAAAAAGCGTACCGTTATATCAATGCATTTTTGAATCGTCCGGTGGATCACTTGAACCGGATGGTTTTTGAGTCGCAGGACACTGGTGACGAACAGAAACAGAATGATCACGAAGAGGTGAATGGCCTTGAAGCCTAACGTAAAAGATTGGAGCCGGTTGGACAATGCGGCAAAAATTTTCCCACCAACCAGCAACAAGCAGGATACCAAGGTGTTTCGATTTGCCTGTCAGCTCAATGAGTGGGTGGACAGAGATATTTTGCAGCAGGCAGCCGAGCGGACGTTGGAGGTATTTCCTACCTTCCGCAGCGTTCTCAAGCACGGACTGTTCTGGTATTATCTGGAAAAGACAGATTTGCTTCCGATTGTGGAGCCTGAATACCGTCCGCCGTGTGGGCAGATCTATGATCCCAGCAGCCGCAACCTGCTGTTTGAGATCACCTGTTATCGCGACCGAATCAACCTGGAGGTCTATCATGCGCTGACCGATGGAACCGGTGCGCTCCAATTTTTAAAGACACTGGTCTGCAACTATCTGAGCATCAAATATCCGCAGCTTCGCCAGGAGCTGTTGTCGGAGATAGAATATGATGCTTCGGTAAGCGACCGTGGTGAGGACAGCTTTTTAAAATACTATGACCCGCATCAAAAGGTCAAACAAACCAAGGCAAGAAAATCCTGTCAGCTCAAAGGTGCAAGGGTGCCGGAGGGAAGATTGAAGATCATCGAGGGAATTATGCCGGTCAAGGAGGTCATTGCGCTGGCAAAGGCGCACCAGACCACGCTGACGGTGCTGCTTACCTCCATGATGCTGATTGCCTTTGCCCAGGAAATTCCTCTGCGGAAAAAGAAACGTCCGGTGATCTTGTCGGTGCCGGTTAATCTGCGCAATTATTTCCATTCGGACACCGCACGCAACTTTTTTGGAGTCATTCAGGTGGGCTATAACTTCTCAGAAGGTCCAGGAACGCTGGAGGATGTGATTGCACATGTCAAAGAGGAGTTTAAGCGGGAGCTGACGGCGGAGCAGCTGGGCGCCAGAATGGCGGCTCTGTCAAAGGCAGAGCACAATTTTGTTGCTCGTGCGGTGCCGCTGGTCATTAAGGACGTCATTTTGTGGACAGCGGATACAATTAGTGAGTCCTATACGGCAGGAAGCATCTCCAACATTGGAAAAATCGACCTGCCACAGGCTGCCAAACCGTATGTCAAACGTTTTGATGTCTTTGTCAGCACCGATAAATTGCAGGCGTGTCTGTGCTCCTACGGAGAGGAGCTTACCATCAGCTTTACTTCAGCTTTTTTGAGTGCCAATGTACAGAAGCACTTTTTCCGGCAGCTGACCAACGAGGGCATTTCGGTCGAGATTCAGTCGAATAAGTTGGAGGATGATATCCAGTGAAGTACTGTGAAAAATGCAAGGTGTATGTCCCTTCGGGAAGAGAACGCTGCCCGTTGTGTCAGCGCTTTCTGGTGGAGGGAGAACATCAGGGATATAACGACGAAATTTTTCCTTATATTCCAACCATGTATCATCAGCACAATCTGCTGATCCGTATCCTGTTGTTTTTATCTGTTGTTTTTTGTGTCGTCTGTTTTGCGCTGAACCTGCTGATTTGGAACCACAGCTGGTGGTCGTTATTTGTTCTGTTGGGTGTGGCGGCTGCCTGGCTGACGGTGGCACAGGCTATTCGCAAAAGAACCACCTTCTGCAAACATGTGTTGTACCAGATGGTCACCATTGCGCTGGTAGCGGTGATTTTTGATCTGCTGACCGGTTTTTATCGTTGGTCGTTTAACTATGTGATACCGGCTTTGTGCGCTTTTTCCATGGTGGTGGTTGCGACCATCGCGGTGATGGGCCATCGGTTGATTCAAAACTACATCATTTACATGGTGGTGTCCGCAATCTTTGGCATTGTACCGCTGCTGTTTTTGATTCCGGATTGGACCACCGTCTTGTGGCCGACGGTGTTGACCGCCTCGGCTGGTGTGATCTATCTGGCAGCATTGGTGCTGTTCATTGGACAGGACACCTGGGTGGAACTGAAAAAAAGGCTTCATATGTAAAACAAAACCGCTGAAGAATCTTCAGCGGTTTTGTTTTAGATGGATTGTACTTAGAAAAGGAGAAGGAGCAGTGCAACTGCTACAGCAACGCCTCCTCCGATTCGGTTGAGGACCAGAGCAGCTTCGGAGGGCTCTGCATTGCTGTATCGCCAGCCGTAGCCCAGATACCACGAAGTCTGCGGAAAAAACAGATTAAAAATACCGACAGCAATCAGCACTACGATGAGCAGAATATTTTTGGGCTCCTGAGGTTCTGGTATCCTGCTGATGACAGCTTTCTGAAGGACACTGCCTTCAATGTAGCTTGTTTCATCATAATCATCGCTCCATCCGCCAAACCCGCTGGAAAATTCGCCGCTGCGTTGCTCATTCCACCACCAGGAGGAGCCGTCAGGATAGGTGATGTTGACCTTATAACCGTTGGCGTATGCAGAAACGGTGTAGCGGTAGAGATTGGTCCCATCCGAAATGGTGCCTGCTTCTGGGTTTACCGTGAGGTTAATTCCATTGACAGAGGTTGTATAGGAGATATCGGCAGATTCCGAGGATGTACAAGAGCAGAGGGAAAATATCAGCAACATTCCAAAGAGAAATACCAGCCATTTTTTCATGCAAACACCTCACTTAAAACAGAGGAAAACCATATTTATTGGCTTTATTATACCATCTCTAAAGGAAGGATACAATCAAGACGAAAGAAAAACCAGAGGACATCTTTGATATCCTCTGGTTTTGTATTATTCTTCCTCAAGGCTGTCAGGCATTTCCTGGATACATTTGGTATAGGTCAAACGCAGCAGCAGGATGCTGACGATGAGCGAAAAGATTTCTGCGATAGGGAACGCAAGCCATACCTGATTGAGGGTGCCAAACTTGGAGATCAGCCATGCACAAGGCAGCAGGATCACCAGCTGACGCAGCACCGAGATCAGCAGACTGTTTTTGCCCTCGCCGATCGCCTGAAAGAAGTTGGAGAAGGCGATGCCCAAAGCGGCAGCAGGGAAGCACAGGCTGATGATTCGCAGAGCAGAGATACCGATCTGCATCATTTCATCGCTGGCGTTAAAGAGCAGGAGCAGGTATTTTGCACCGAACTGGAACAGCAGCAGACCAACCAGCATGATACCCAGCGAGATCATCGAGGAGAGCTTGAGGGTGTGGGTCAGACGCTTTTTGTTGCGTGCGCCAAAGTTGTAACCCATGATCGGCATAGCGCCGTGGCCCAGGCCGAATACCGGCATGAACACAAAGGACTGGAGTTTAAAGTAGACGCCCAGAACGGCGACGGCTGCCTGCGAAAAGACGATGAGGATATTATTGAGCACCATAATCATCACAGAGCCGATCGACTGCATGATGATCGAAGGAAAACCGACGGCAAAGATGTCCCGAACAATCTGTCCCGAAAAACGGAAGCCCTTAAAGTGAACCTGTACAGCGTGTTCCTTTTTGATAATGATATAGATGGCAAAGAACATCGACAAGATCTGTCCGGCAACAGTGGCAATCGCAGCGCCCTTGACTCCCATGGCAGGCAGACCGAACCAGCCGAAGATGAAGATAGGGTCCAGAATGATATTGGAGATAGCGCCGGTGAGCTGGAACAGCATGGGATAGACCATGTTTCCGGTTGCCTGAAGGGTTTTTTCGAGGGTAATTTCAACAAAGCAGCCGAACGAGAAGATGGTGACAATCGAGGTGTAGTCGATACCCATCTGTACAACAATCGGGTCGTTGGTGAACGACTCAAAGAATATCCGGCAGAAGAACAGGCCGAAGATGCAGAAGCACAGCCATTCTGCCAGTGCAATCAAAACGCCGTGGGTGGCAGCAAGACTCGCTTCTCGATCGCGGCGTTCGCCAAGACGGCGGGAGATCAACGAGTTTAAGCCGATGCAGGTTCCTACACTGACGGCAATCAGAAAGTTCTGGATAGGGAAGGCGAGCGAAACAGCGGTCAAAGCATTTTCACCGATCTGTGCGACGTAGATGCTGTCGACGACGTTGTACAATGCCTGAATCAGCATCGAGAACATGGCGGGCAGAGACATCGAGATCAGCAGTTTTCCGACGGGGACAGTTCCCATCTTGTTCTGTGGTGCAGGGGAAGCGTTAGGCGTCGAATTTTCTGGCATAAAAAACAATCCTTTCGTCTTTCATCTTTACCGGTGGCAGTAACACACGACCGGAGTTATTCACACGATTTCCTATTATAGCACAGTTTGCAGAAAAGACAATGAAAGAAAGCAAGCTGTCGGAAGTTCTGTAAAAATGGGTAAAAACGCTCTTGTGAGCATTGCGGTGATTGTGTATAATGGTAGACAAAAAAGATGTATTGATGAGGAGGAGCAGCATGTCAAAAGTATTCTGGAAGGGTTCGACCCTGCTGGCACCGGTTTCGCCGACAATGGTCAGCTGTGGTACCGAAGAAAAACCCAATATCATCACCATTGCCTGGACAGGTATTGTCAATTCCAATCCGCCGATGACCTATATCTCGGTTCGTCCCAGCCGGTATTCCTATGATCTGATTAAGGAGAGCGGAGAGTTTGTCATCAACCTGACTCCGTCCAAACTGGTCCGTCAGGCGGACTGGTGCGGCGTTAAAAGCGGCAGGGACGTCGATAAATTTAAAGAGTGCCGTCTGACCCCAGGCAAGGCAAATCAGGTGTCGGTGCCGCTGATCCAGGAGTGCCCGATCAATCTGGAATGCAAGGTAAAGAGCATCACGCCGCTTGGCAGCCACGATATGTTCCTGGCAGAGATCGTCGGTGTGGACATCGACGAGGAGTATCTGGACGAGGATGGCAAACTGCACATGGAGCAGTGCGGACTGGCGTCCTATATGCATGGAGAGTATTTCGCACCAGGCAAGAAGGTGGGCAGCTTTGGATACAGCGTGCGCAAGCGTCCAAAGCGCAAACCGGAGGCAAAAAATAAGAAGTCAAAGAAAAAATAATTTTTTTCAAAAAAATTGAAAAAAGGTGTTGACAGATGCGAATCTCGATGCTATAATAATACTCGTGATTCGCGGATATGGCGGAATTGGCAGACGCGCTAGATTCAGGTTCTAGTGAGGTTAAACTCATACAGGTTCAAGTCCTGCTATCCGCACCACAAAAAAGAGAGTTCCAACCGAAAGGTTGGGACTCTTCTTTTTTTGTCCTGGAGTGGTCAGGACCTGAGCATTGGAAGTTTTACGGTTTTGCAAAAGCAAAATTGTGCCGGTCCGATATAGCACAAAGAAAAACGCTTCGACCAATCGGTCGGGGCATTTTTGTTGTCCGAAAATAAAATGTCTAATGTGTTGCTATAGAGAAAAAGGTGGTTTGTCTGGACATGAAGAAAACCGTTGCAGCGATACTGGGGTATCTGATCATGGCGGCGCTGGTTCTGCTGGTTTTGGCAGGCGTGATTCTGGGAATAGTAGTCTTGATGCGTTTTTTTGGATTTACCTACGAGTCACTGGGAAGTTTGTTATTGTTCTTTATGGTGGTTATGGTACTGGGTTTTCCATTGGAACTGGTTTCCAAAGCGTTGCCCAAAGCCCTTTTGGGTCAGGGAAAGCTCAGTCTCAACCAAGCCAGAGGAATGTTTGTGCTCATGGATAGCCTTTCCACAATAACAGTTATGAGAATTGCGGATGAACAGATGAGTAGAATCTATGCCAGTGACGCTTCCGTGCTAGTGGCAGCACTGGCAATGGCACTTTTATTGATGAATGATTTGAACCAAGACAAAGCAGGATAGTCAGAAACATAATGAATAATTGACATTTAACTGGTGTTTTGCTATACTTGCAAAAATCCTTTCGCATTGCGGGAAGGAATCAAATCTTACAGGAGGGAAGGTTATGAGCAGATTACAACTGGTTCTGCCGACAGAACAACACAAACAGGCGATATGGGACTATCGCGAGGAATTTTTGAATCATCACGACAGCATGGATGGCACAGGCGGTCTTGCTGACGCACAGAGTTTTGAAGAGTGGTATCAGAATAATGTCAATAACCGCACAGAGGAAACGGTTCGTGCGGGACTGGTTCCTGCGACGACCTTCCTGGGCATAGAGCAGGAGAACGGAAAGCTGGTGGGAATGATCGACATTCGCCATCGACTCAATGAATTTCTGCTGAGGTTCGGTGGAAACATCGGATACAGTGTGCGTCCGTCCTGCCGCAGAAATGGATATGCAACCGAGATGCTCTCTCTGGCGCTGGAGGAATGCCGCAAACTGGGGCTGGAAAAAGCACTGGTGACCTGCGACAAAGAGAATATCGGTTCGGCAAAGACGATTTTACACAACGGCGGTGTTCTGGAAAACGAGGTGCCGGAAGGGGACCGAGTTACCCAGCGATACTGGATCACATTGTAAAAAGTAAAAAAACGGGGTGCAGTTTTATAAACTGCACCCCGTTTGATGTTACAGGATGGAAATTGGTTCTTTTCTTGGCTCCTGGAAGTTTGCCAGGCACCAGGCGACCGAACCTTGAAACGCTTCGGAGGTGAAGGCCTTGGAGCCGAGCGGACACAGACGGACGCAGGACAGGCATTTCAGGCACTTGCTGGCATCCACTTTGCCAGGGTCCTGCGGGTCGATGGCGCCAACCGGACAATTTTTCACGCAGAGGCCGCATTTGATGCAGCCGTTGGTGTTTTCCGGCGCCATCGGTGCGGAAGGTTTGCGCTCCCTGTAGGGACGATTGCCTGGAATTTTGCCTTTTTCCAGCGGCTGTACCGGCGCTTCGAGCTTGCCGGCGAGCTGTTTGCCAAACTCTTTTGCCCAGACAAGGTCCTGTGCATCCGGACGACCGGTGGCAATCTTGGTGGTGTAGGAGTGTTCACCCAAGCAGGCAGCTGCTGCAGTGACAACAAAGCCCTGTTCGGTCATCAGATCCTCCATCTCGACAAGGCAGTCATCAAAATGACGGTTGCCATAGACGGCAACGACAGCACAGCCGGTCTGGGTTGCGGTGACGTGCTGCTGGATGTATTCGCGCACCAGCAGCGGCATCAGGCCGCCATAAACCGGACAGCCAAAGATAACGAAGTCATCCTGGTCAAAGTGCAGATCCTGCTGACGGTTCTGCGGCAGGGTGAAATCTACCTCAGTGACAGGACAGCCCATTCCTTCGGCGATAGCACGCAGATTTTTCTGGGTGGTTTTGGTGCTGCTGAAATAAAGCAGTGTGACCTTTTTTAACATGGCAAAAGCCTCCTTACAATAAGTCCTTCTTCTCTATTGTCATCGCAATGCGACAGCATTCTTAAAAATGACCTTTCCGCCGTAGGGATAAAAGTCGATTCCAGACACATCCTTGCCGAGCACAAAGTAGTTTTTTTCCACCAGCAATGGAAAAGCGACCGCATCATCGAGCAGCATGGTTTCGGCCTGCACATATTGATTGAGAATCTGCTGGCTGTCGTGAGAACTGCCGAGCGAGGAAAGAATAGTATCAAATTCGGTGTTCTTATAAAAGGAGATATTGGAAGTAGAAGAGGAAGTAAAACGGTTGAGAATATCTGCAGGGGTATTTGCCGAAGCCTCCAGAGGAACCAGAGCGACCTGGTAGTCGCCGATGCTCAGGCGGGAGGAAAGTTCGTCGCGGCTGACCTCCTCAATATTGACCGAAATGGCCAGCACGCTCTGCCATGCCTGCTGCAGCAGACCGCACATCTCAGGGATGTTGCTGTCCTCTGGAACCAGAAGCTGGATCTTGCGCAGTGTATCGGCCTCCAGTTCGTCCATACCGGCACGATAGGTGTTATAGGCTGCCTGTGGGTCATAGGTATTGACGGTCGAGACGCTGGTCTGCTCGGTGTAGGAATCGGTATACAGTGTGATCGCAGGTGGAATCAGGCGGTCGTATATACGCAGATTTTCCTGCCCGTTTTCCCGCAAAAAGTTTTCCAGCGTTGTCCGGTCGATGGCGCGGATAAATCCTTCGCGCACCTGTTGATTGCAGAAAGCAGTATGGGTCTGGTTAAATACCAGCGCCCACACGACATTTTCGGTTTCTTCACAGGTCATGCCAGCTTCCTTGGCCTGGCGATACTGATTGTAATCGGCAATACAGCAGTCGGCGCTGCCCTCCATGAGCAGGGAAAAGCGGGTAGGAGCCTGTTCTCCTCGTGCTTCCTGTGCACTGGTCAGAACATCACGATCCATATACAGATAGATGCCAGGAGTCTGCACCGATGCGGCATCGTAGTAGTTTTCGTTCTTTTTCAGATAGACGCGGTTGCCGTTTTCCCACTGCATGAGATAGAACGGGCCGTTGGAATAGGTTTCTTTGATGGTTGCACCATATTTTCCGTTTGCATTGTTAAACAGCTTTTCACTGCACGGCATTGCCGAGGAATGGGCAAGGTTTTCCAAAAAGGAAGGGTCGGCATAGTCCAGCGTAAACTGGACGGTCAAATCGTCCAGAGCCTGCACACCGAGCTGATCCTCCGACAGTTCACCGGCCAGCACCTGCTGGCTGTTGTGGATGGAAGAGTAAAGCGAAGCAAATGGAGAAGGGTAGATGTTATTAAAGATGCGCTGGAAGGCAAACACAAAGTCATGTGCTGTCACCGGAGTGTTGTCGGCGTCATCCCAGACCATTCCTTCTCGAAGGTGAAAGGTGTATATCTTCTGGTCATCGGAAACCTCATATCCGTTGATGACTCCGTTTTCCAGATCGCCGGAAGGAAGCTGACACATCAGACCTTCCATCATATTATAGATAATTAACTGTTCGTTTTCGCTGTCTGCAAACTGCGGGTCCAGGCTGTCTGCACTGCCTGAAATATCATAGCGAATCAGCGATGGGCTGGTGCCGCAGGCTGTCAATGAAAGAACAATAAGAAGGGTTGCCATGAAAACACACCATGTTCGAACAAGGCGGTAAATCCGATAACTCAAGAGAAACGCTCTCCTTTGTAATGAAAGTTTAAAACATACATTTTCCAGTATAAAAAGCCGCTGTATCTCATGAAATCAAGATTGAACACAGGCGGCAGACAAAATCAGACAATATATGATAGGGGTACGATTTAGTTTATCATGCTCAAAAAATAAATTCAATTCCAATATTATGAACCTTCCCGTAATTCGTGTTTTTTTGCGGTTTTTCATCAAAATTTCTGAAATTTTACGGTTTATCTTGCAATCCAGAAGCGTGGATGATACTATTATTCCATTAAAGCGATGAATATGAAGGCGCTTTATTTGCTGTGTCACCTGTGTAATAGAGAGGATTGTATGAAGATGAACATTGAAGAAATTTTTGGCATCCGCGCATTTGACGATGCCGCCATGAAAAAGCGACTGCCTAAACGTGTTTATGAAAGCCTGTCCCGCACCCGTCGACTGGGAGAAAATCTGGACCCCAGCATCGCGGATGTTGTCGCCTGCGCCATGAAGGATTGGGCGATTGAGCAGGGAGCAACCCACTATTCCCATTGGTTCCAGCCGATGAACAACTTTACCGCAGGTAAGCACGATGCCTTTTTATCCACCACCGATGGCGATGGACGCATCTCGCTGGAATTTTCCAGCAAGGCTTTGATCCGCGGCGAGGCAGACTCTTCCTCCTTCCCATCCGGCGGTCTGCGTGCGACCTTTGAGGCAAGAGGCTACACCACCTGGGACCCGACCTCTCCGGCCTTTGTCCGCGACGGCACTCTGTTTATTCCGACAGCATTCTGTTCCTATAACGGCGAGGCACTGGATGCCAAAACACCGCTGCTGCGTTCGATGCAGGCAGTTTCCCGCGAAGGTGTGCGTCTTCTGCGCGCATTGGGCAATGACACCGTCAGCAAGGTCACGCCGATGGTGGGTGCTGAGCAGGAATACTTCCTGGTCGACTACAACCTGTACAATCAGCGCCTGGACCTGAAAATCTGCGGTCGAACCCTCTTTGGAGCAAAGCCTTCCAAGGGACAGGAGCTGGATGACCACTACTGCGGACGCATCCGCATCCGTGTGGGCGAATTTATGCAGGACCTGGACAAGAACCTGTGGGAGATGGGAATTGCCAGCAAAACAAAGCACAACGAAGCTGCGCCTGCACAGCACGAGCTGGCGCCGGAATACTCCACAGCCAATATCGCCTGCGACCACAACCAGCTGATCATGGAAACCATGCGCACCATCAGCAAAAAACACGGTCTGGCCTGCCTGCTGCATGAAAAGCCGTTTGCCAACATCAACGGCTCGGGCAAGCACAACAACTATTCGCTGTGCACCGACACCGGAGAAAATCTGCTCAAACCAGGAAAAAACCCTGAAAATAACTTGCAGTTCCTGCTGGTACTGTGTGCATTTCTGCGCGGCGTCGATCTGTATGCTGATCTGCTGCGTATGTCCGCCGCCTGTGCAGGAAACGACCATCGTCTGGGCGGCTGTGAGGCACCTCCGCCGATCATCTCGATGTTCCTGGGCAATCATCTGACCTCGATTCTTCAGAACATTGCAAAAGGCGATAGCCCCGACAGCATCGTTCATCAGGAGATGGACATCGGTGTCGATGCAATCCCTTCCTTTACCAAAGACGAAACCGACCGCAACCGTACTTCACCCTTTGCCTTTACCGGAAACAAGTTTGAGTTCCGCATGGTTGGTTCTTCTCAGTCTCTGGCATATTCTGAAGTAGTGCTCAACACCATCCTGGCAGATTCGTTCCACGCCTTTGCAGAGCGTCTGGAACAGGTGGAGGACACCGACGAGGAGATTCGCAACATCATCCGCGACACCATGCACGAGCATGGACGCATCATTTACAACGGAAACAACTATTCTCAGACCTGGGTGGAGGAAGCGATCCGCCGTGGACTGCCGATTCTGCGCACCTCTGCCGAGGCGTTCCGCACCCTGACCGATCCAAAGAACATTCAGCTGTTCGATCAGTACCGTGTATTCTCTCCAAAGGAGACAGCGGCACGCTATGAGATTCAGCTGGAAAACTACATTCATGTCATCCAGATCGAGGCTTCGACCATGCTGGAGATTGCAAAACGGCAGATCATCCCAAGCTGCATCAAGTACAGCGGCAAGATTGCGCAGAGCCTGCACGAGATTTCGGCCTGCGGTATGACACCGAAACGGATTCAGAACCATCTGGAGACGGTCACCGAATCGGTGGAGAGCATCATGGCGCTGACCGATGAGCTGGAAAGTGCGTTGAACCGCTCCGGCAGCTTTGAGGACCTGTATCAGCGTGCGCAGTATATGGCAGGAGAGATCAGCGAGGCGATGAGCAGACTGCGTGCCCGCTGCGATGCGCTGGAAACCATCGTCGATCAGAAGGACTGGCCGATGCCAACCTACACCGACCTTCTGCACCGCATCTAATAAAGTAATAAAGAGCATAAAAAAACTCCGCCGGAACTTCCGGCGGAGTTTTTTGCTGCCGTTTTGGAAAAACAGGTTACAGGGCATTTGCGATGTCGGCAAACTGCTGCATCGAAAGCTGTTCGGCGCGCAGATTGGAGGCGACGCCAGCGCGGTTGAGCAACTCAGTAGCCTGCGCTTTGCTGATGCCAAGACCCGAGGAGAGGGTATTGGCCAGCGTCTTTCGGCGTTGGGAAAAGGCGGCCTTGACCACGCGGAAGAAGTTTTCTTCCTTATCGACCTGGACGGCAGGCTCCTTGCGGATGTCCAGACGGATGACAGTGGAGTCGACATCAGGAGCAGGCATAAAGGAACCGCGGGACACCTGGAACAGCACCTGTGGTTCACAGTAGTAGCGGACTGCGATGGAAACTGCACCGACTTCGCGGCTGCCTGGCAGCGCACAGATGCGCTGGGCGGCTTCCTTCTGCACCATGACGGTCAGCGAGGAGATAGGCAGGCGGGATTCCAGCAGATTCATAATGATCGGCGAGGTGATGTAATAGGGAAGATTTGCACAGACGGCCACCGGCATATTGGGAAATTCCTCGGCGATCAGCTGGTGCAGATCCACCTTCAGGACATCCTGATTGACGATTTTGATATTGTCAAATTCCGCAAGGGTTTCGTCGAGGATAGGCAGCAGGCGGCTGTCGATCTCGATGCAGACCACCTTGTCGGCGCGGCTGGCAAGCTCGGCGGTCAGCACTCCGACGCCGGCTCCAATTTCGATCATTCCCCAACCTGGCTGGGCATTGCCCATCTCCGCCATACGAGGACAGACGGTGGGATTGATCAGAAAGTTTTGCCCCAGACCCTTGGAAAAGGAAAATCCGTGGCGGGAAAGGACATCCCGAATGACCGAGATGTTGGACAGGTTTTCCATGAAAAGCTCCTTTCAGATGGAAATTCATTTGGAACAAATTCGTTTATGGCCTCTATTATAGCACAAAAATCCCCTCCGGCAGAGGATGTTTACAAAAAAGTGTGGGAAGTACACAGAAAACATACGCTGTATTCGGAGGGGAAAAGGGGGCTTATTGCTGTTCTCTCTCGAGAATGACCAGATAATTGCCGGCACCAGGAACGTTCATCTGCGGCTCCAGAATCTGTTTTAATCTCCATCCGCTCTGTGCTTCCGAGCCGATGACACGGGCACAGACCTTGTAAAGAGAAGGAGCATTGGCAGCATCGTTGCCATCCAGAGTGGATGGGATCTCGACAAATTTGTATTCGTATTTGTTCATAGGAAAAACCTCCTGTTTTTTGTTGTGGGTTTAATAACTTAAATTCATGGGTCCAAAGCCCTTGGGAAGCAGCTGCGCAAGGGTATACGCCTTATAGTGTTCCGCGTCGGAGGCGCAGAATACCAGAAAGGTCTGCGGGTTGCAAAATTCCATCATGACCTGACGGCAGACACCGCAGGGAGTGGTGATAGGCAAAACGTCGGCATCCTGCCGTCCGCCGGCGACCGCCATACAGATAAATTCCCGTTTGCCCTCGGACACCGCTTTGAAAAAGGCGGTGCGTTCGGCGCAGACGGTGGGAGTGTAGGCGGAGGATTCGATGTTGCAGCCGGTATAAATGGTGCCATCCTGACACAGCAGAGCGGCGCCGACAGCAAAGCCGGAATAAGGGCAGTAGGAACGTTTTCTTGCTTCCAGAGCAAGTTCAATCAATCGTTTTTCGTACATAGGAGTACCTCATTGCATTGGAAAAATCTGGGATAAAAATGAAGAAAATCCCGCAGGAGCCTCCACGCCAAAATAGTCTGCGATGGTGGCGGCAAGGTCGCCAAACGAGGTGCGGGTACCAAGATTTTGATTTGCACGCACCTGTTTGCCGCAGCAGAGCAGCGGGACATATTCGCGGCTGTGGTCGGTGGAAGGAGTAGCTGGGTCACAGCCGTGGTCGGCGGTGATAAACAGCAGGTCATCCGGGCGCAGCAGCGGCAGCAGCTGTGCCAGCTGTGCATCAAAGCGGTTGAGCGCCTGGGTGTATCCTTCGGGATTATTGCGGTGACCATAGAGCATATCAAATTCGACCAGATTGACAAAGCAAAGTCCGGTGAAATCGGTTTGACACAACTCGATGGTGCGCTGCATGCCTTCGTCATTGGAGTGGGTGATGATCTTTTGGGAGATACCTTTTCCGGCAAAGATGTCGGAAATTTTGCCGACGCCGATGGTTTGCAGCTGATGGCGGGACAGGATGTCCAGCAGTGTATCCTGCGGCGGCAGCAGCGAAAAGTCGCGGCGGTTTGCGGTGCGGGTAAAGCTGCCGCTCTTTTCACCGACAAAAGGACGGGCGATGATGCGCCCAACGCCATGTTCTCCCTGCATGATTTCCCGGGCAATCTGACAGATTCGATACAGTTCTTCCAGCGGAATTTTCTGCTCATGGGCTGCGATTTGCAGCACACTGTCAGCAGAGGTATAGACGATCAGATCGCCGGTGCGAAGATGCTCCTCTCCGTAGTCCTGAATGACCTGCGTGCCCGAATAGGGCAGATTGCAGAGGATACCGCGTCCGGTACGGCGGGAAAGTTCCTTGAGCACCTCGGGAGGAAATCCCTGAGGGTAGGTTGGCATTGGTTTTTGGGAGACAAGCCCCATCAGCTCCCAATGGCCGGTGGTGGTGTCCTTGCCAGCAGAACGTTCTGCCATTCTGCCAAAGGCGCCGGCAGGAGCAGTTACCGGCTGTCCCACCGTGACACCGTCGATGTTATAAAGTCCCAGATTCTGCATCTGCGGGACCTGCAGGTTGCCGGTGGCAAAGCAGGAAGCAAGGGTATTGCTTCCTGTGTCGTGGTAGTTTGCGGCGTCGGGAAGTTCCCCGATGCCAAAGCTGTCAAGAACGATGACAAATACACGTTTCATAGAGAAAACCTCGTTTAGTGATTGCCTGCACGCAAGCGGTTTTCAGCAAAAAATGATGACATACCGTTTGTGCGGCAAGATACAGGAATTAAACCAGCGAGAGGGCAACTTCCATCATCTGGGTGAAAGCGTTCTGACGAACTTCTGCCTCAACTGCCTCGCCGGTAAAAGGATTATCCGAGATGGTCAGCAGGCACAGTGCCTGTTTTTTAGCGCGGGCAGCCTCCATATACAAGGCAGCAGATTCCATTTCGACAGCGAGCACGCCCATCTTCTGCCACTCAGGCAGTCCCTGGGATTCGTCGTAAAACCAGTCGGAGGTCAGCACGGTGCCTGCTTTGTAGGTAAAGCCCTTCTGTTCGCAGAATTGTGCAGCGCGGCGCGCCAGATCAAAGCTGGCAGTAGGTGCATAACTGCCAGGCAGATGGTACTGTGCAGCGTAGTTGGAGGTGGTACAGGAGGAAACAGCGATCACAAGATCGCCGATTTTCAGCGACGGATCGACCGCGCCGGCAGAGCCGATGCGGATGATGGTGTCCACTCCATAAAAATGGAACAGCTCGTGGCAATAGATGCCCATCGAAGGCATTCCCATGCCGCTGCCCTGCACCGAAACCGGTTTGCCCTGGAAGGTGCCGGTGTAGCCCAGCATGGAACGGACCTGGTTATAGCAGACGGCATTTTCCAGATAGGTATCTGCCAGCAGCTTTGCCCGCAGTGGATCGCCTGGCATCAGAACGGTCTTTGCAATATCGCCTATTTTTGCGTTATTGTGAGGAGTAGGAACGGACATAAAAACACCCTTTCTTTAGATTGATATTACCATTATTATACGCGAAATACACCCAAAAAGAAAGATTATATGAAAAGGAAAGTAAACGGCAGCGGAAATAAATTTGCAAATTTGCGAAAAAGTGCTTGAACAGGTGTAAGCAATTCGTTAAACTTATAATGAAAAGGTTTATAATTTTAAGTTATTGATAAGAGTTTCAGGAAATCTTGTATGAATAGGATTATCAGGAGAGATCATCAGCGAGGAACAAAAAAGAAGGAGAGAGTTTATGCAGCGGATCAAAATTATGACAGATTCGGCGTCGGATTTACCAGCCCAAACAGCCGAACAGCTGGGTATTGAGATTATTCCGATTCCCATCGCTGTGGACGGCAAAGGCTATCTGGAAGGCGTGGATTTTACCCCAAGACAGTTTTACAGCATCCTGGAATCGGCAAAAGAAATTCCCACTACTTCCCAGATTTCGCCCATTACCTACTGTGAGCGTTATTATGAGGCGTATCAGCGTGGCTATACCGATATTATTCTGGTAGGCATTTCCTCGAGCGCATCGGCGACTTATTACCGTTCCCTAGACGCAGTGGACCTGCTGCATGAAAACTGTCCGGAGACCAAAGACAAGCTGAATATTCACATTGTCGACTCCAAAACGTTTTCGCTGGGATATGGCTATCCGGTGATGCAGGCGGCAAAGATGGCACAGCAGGGAAAAAGCGTTGAGGAGATATTGAACTTTATTCATGACTGGCTGGAACGCCTGGAAATTTATTTTACGGCGTTTTCCTTTGAGTTTATCAAAAAGTCGGGCCGCATCGGCTGTGCCTCCGCTATTGTGGGAGAGGCGCTGGGAATCCGTCCGCTGATTCAGATTAAGCAGGGTGAGATGAAGATCGTTGCCAAGCCTCGGGGCAATCATGCAGTGATGCAGAAGATGTCACAGATTTTGGCGGCAAACATCGACCCACAGTCGCCTTACCTGATGCTGACCGGCACACAGGCTGGTGCACAGGAGGATCTGACCGATATGATCTATGCAGCGACCAAGAAGAAACCGGAGTTTATTTCGGATGTTGGCTGTGCGGTCAGCATCAACAGCGGTCCGAAGATGATCGGCATCGGATTTTTGGGAGCAAAAAAGCGGTAATGAAAACAGAAAAAGCAGGGAAGAAGGAATAGAAATGAAACGAGTAGATAAAATCAATTATTATTTGGATATTGCACAGACAGTAGCCGCCAGAGGTACCTGTCTGCGGAGAAACTTTGGAGCAATCATCGTCAAAAACGACGAGATTATTTCCACCGGCTATGTAGGCGCACCTCGCGGCCGCCAGAACTGCTGTGATCTGGGATACTGCACCAGAGAAAAGATGAATATTCCCCGTGGAGAACGGTATGAGCTTTGCCGCTCGGTTCACGCAGAGGCAAATGCAATCATCAGTGCACCGCGTTCGGAAATGATTGGCAGCACCCTGTATCTGGTGGGACTGGAGTACAAGGACGGCAGCTATGTGGAAAATGCAAATCCCTGTGCGATGTGCAAGCGTCTGATTATCAATGCCGGCATCGAAAGGGTGATTGTGCGTGACACCAAGGAAACCTACCGCCTGATTGACGTCTATGAAAGCTGGGTCAACCAGGACGCTTCGATGGAGCAGATCGGATACTAATGAGACTAAAAAAGCCGTCCCACCGATTTGAACTGCACCCCATTTGTTAGACAGTATGGTATACTGAATAACAAGTGGGGTGATTTTTATGCCAAAAGAGAGAA
>NZ_CALXIN010000002.1 GCF_944388365.1 uncultured Negativibacillus sp.
AAGCAGATCAGCGACGATATGCTCCAGCTGAGGCAAATGAAAAAACGTGCGGAACTGGATGCCCAGCAGGATATGGGACGTGAAAGCAAAGCCAAGGAAATCATGGAACTCATTTCCGCAGAAGATCTCAACCTTGCGGAGTATTCCGACACCCTGGTATATCGGGTGATCGAACGAGTAACCGTCCTCTCCAAAGAAGAAATCCGCATTCGCTTTATCGGTGGGTTTGAAATTACCCAGCCCCTTCACTAAGAAGCAGGCACAGAGAGATGCTGGCAGCTTGGGCGCTGCCGGTGTCTCTCTGTGCCTGCTTTTCTCGTTGAGAAATGGGGAATTTTGTGCTAAAATAAAAAAGCATATTGGATAGGCATAAGCTGAAAATGAATGCGAGATGAGAATATGTCATACACTGTAAAATCATCTGAAAAATTAAGAAAATCTGGTTCAGAAGCAGAAACCAAGGCGTTGCTCTATCTGATGAACTTTAGACCAGATAGTGATGACATATACTACTTTGTCGTAGATTTCTT
This sequence comes from uncultured Negativibacillus sp., assembly GCF_944388365.1. GTDB lineage: Bacteria > Bacillota > Clostridia > Oscillospirales > Ruminococcaceae > Negativibacillus. Next base: position 531 of record NZ_CALXIN010000002.1, read on the forward strand.
TAATGATTTAACTGGGATGGACAGCATGGCATCCAGATTATGGGACGTCCAATCGAAAGGTGCACATCATGTTAGTCCCAAAACTATTGGAAAAGAGCTTGTAACATTATTTAAGAATTATATGAGTCCACTAACCTTTGAGGCGTATATTCTATTCATTGGTAGTGTGACAGGAACTCTTCGCAAAAATCCCTCTCTTACAACCTTTGGACTTGAAAACGTCAAAGACGCAGCAATAAAGCAGATTAAGTTAGGCTTATATGAAGAGGGCTCTACAAAAGAATATATTGATAGCACAAGCTTAACCGATGAGAATATTAATGACTTCTTAAGCAAAGTTTTTTTCGTCATTGATGATGATAAAAAACCAAGTGAATATGTGAAAGCAATTATAAGGCAGCATCCCAATATTATTCCAGAAGAAAAAATACTTAATGCAATCTTCAACGAGATAAGGGATAAGCAGGCAAGCAAAAAAAATATTTCTTCAGTCGAGGGTGTTGTGATTGAAACAACAGACGAAGCATTAAACTATTGCAGGCACTTAACTAATAATGAAATTCGTTTAATGACTTTACAGCGTATTATTAATAGAGATCCGCTGAGCCAAGGAATACCGGCATCCTTTGTAAGCATCTATACCGCTTGGCCTCCAGAAAGGCAGAAGGAAATGCTTGAGGATTGCCAAGGTGCCTTATGTCGAGCATTATTCAATAAAAATGCGGCAGATGGTTTTTGGTATCTATTTGAGAATACGTATCAAATGATTGTCGAGCATCCAGGCGACTCTGTACAGTCTCTATTTACGAAAATTCAGGCAATCCCCAATTGTATTGCCAGGTGTCCTGACTTTGATGTTCTATCGCTTAAGTACTTTATCTCTGTAGTCAAGGATGGTGTTCAACAATGATGATACGAAAAGTAGCTGTAGGTAATTCTGATGAAGCATTTATTGAGGAAAACTTTGCAAATGGTGTGAACATCATTTCAAGTGATGATAATAATAAGGGAAAGACAATCGTAATCCAATCAATGATGTATGCTTTAGGAAATGAACCAACATTCCCTACATCATTTGAATTCCAGAAGTATTACTACTATATTGAGTTTGAAGAAGCTGGAATAACATTTAAACTTTGTCGATCCGGCGATGGATTTGTATTAAAACGTGAATCTACTGTACTTATTTTCGATAATGTCTCTGAACTTAAAAGATATTGGAACAGGAATATATTTCCACTTCCATCAATAGTAAAAAATCAACTTTTAAGGATAGTAGATCCAGTACTATATGTCCAACTTTTCTTTGTTGGACAAGATAAGAAGGATACGTCTAACATCGCTAATCGCGGCTTCTATAATAAACAGGATTTTATTGAAATGCTTTACGCATTTGCTGGTCTAACTGGAGAGCAGCTTCCGCAAGAAAAGATTGACGAGATAAAAAGTCACATATCTGCTCTTTCTGATGAGAAAAAACTATTACTACAACAACATAAAATACTTAAATCAAAAAAAGCACCTGTCTCATATCTTAGTGCAGAGAGTGACCGTCTCGCATTTGGCAAAAAAATAGCGAGTCTTGAAAAAGTTCAAAGTAAAATTGCGGAATTACGAAAGGCCCGAAACAATGCATCTACTCGTAAGAGTAAATGGGAGCATACAATTAACGAACTTCGTTCTTTAAATCGCACAATATCGTGTGGAGAATTAAGGTGCATGGATTGCAACTCTACAAATATTTCATTTAGCACCGGAGAGCCGACTCAAACATCCTACTCGTTTGATGTTTCTACAGTTGAAATGCGAAATGAAATCATTAATTCTATTTCAGAAAAAATTTCTGCCTATAGCGAAGAAATTGAACGACTCTCTGCAGAAATAGTTATCGAGCAAGAACGTTTACAATCTCTGATGGATGATGAAAGTGTGTCTCTTGAATCCATTGTTGCTTACAAGAAAGATATTTTTTCGGCTTCAGAGGCAGAGGCCAGAATCAAAGAGATAGACACTGAGGTTGCTACATTAAAAAGTCAATTATTAGCCAGTGAAAATGCATCGCTTGAGACACAAGAACAAAGAACAGCTTTATTATCAGCTATTATAAGCAAAATGAATGAACTTTACCATCAGATTGATCCGGATGGAAATATTACATATTCAAGTTTATTTACTCAGCGAAATGAAGTGTATTCTGGAAGTGAGGCTACTATTTTCCATGTGGTGAAATTATTCGCCTTACAATTTGTCTTGCGACACAGCTTTCCAATAGTAATCGATTCCTTCAGAGCAGAAGATCTATCTACCGGAAAAGAAAATACGGTACTTGAAATCTCAAAATCTATTGGTAATCAGGTAATTTTGACAACAACATTAAAGCATGAAGAGATTGGCAAATATGATGACCTACCCGATGTAAATCATATAAATTATCAATCTCATACTCCAAGCAAAATCCTTGATGGTGCTTTTGTAAAATCCTTTATTGCTTTGTTAAAAGACCTTTCGATTGAGATTTAATTTAGAGCGCCCATATTTATGCTTTCTTTTTATCATGGTATCTTTTTTATCAACGCTTCCCATTCATTATCACGGAAAGTGATATAAAACAAAGGCTCTGCTCAGAATTTTCTGGGTGGGGCTTTTGTTCATTGTGAAAGTATATGGTATATAAAATAACTGTTTATGAGGAGGAGTATCTAATGAAAAACATGATAAGAAGAAAAAGAGCAGAATAAAGAGGCAAAGGAGGAAATGTTATGCAAATAAAGTTGAAAAATAAGGGTTTTCTTTGTTTTGTTGTGTTTTTGGTTCAGGTTTGGTTTTTCTGTTTCTGATATTTTTGATGTACCAAATGGGGTTTCGGATTACCTATGTACCTGATTTGGAAAACAGCTGGAATGCTATTTCGGGAACTGCTTCATGGGTGAGCGTAATCGTATCTGTTCTGGGTGTAATCGCTTCCTTTTTAGCTGTTTGGTATGCAATACAAATATCAGATAAACAAAATAAGATTGCTCTATTTGAAAAAAGATATAGAGTGTATAGAACATTGATTTCATGTGATTTTTTTTCAGCTTGTGTTTTTGTATCAAAAGAACCAGAAGGTATCAAAGAGTTTTTTTATACATCTTTTTATGATGCTTCAGAAGAACCAAAGACCTACCAGTATAAGCTTTTTGCATTTAAATATGTACAAGTTACCGAAACTCTGGCTGAAAGCAAATTTTTATTTTCAGAAGATATTTGGAAAGGTGTATGTAAAATAATAGAAAGCATACAAAAGTTAGTTCCAACAGGTGAAAAAGGAATGTCTAAAGAAGAATTTGACAAAGCAAAACAGGACTATTTGGATGCTGTGAAGTCATGTGAGCTTAAGTTAATCTTAAAGAAAATGGAACAAGAACTTAATCTGACAGAATATTAATACAAAAGAAAAAGAGAGATGCTTGCATCTCTCTTTTTTGCGTTTCTTTGTATCAAAATCCAAGGAACAAAATATTACCCCTACTAAATCAGTATTTTCCAATGTGTTCTCAACTGTCCCGATTTTGCTTCATTTGCCCTGAAAAATAACGAACAAATCAATAATAACTTTAGAAGGAAGTCAGATTATCCGATGCTAGCCACAAAGATATTGATCTTGGTGAGTACGAAGACGAAATACTGGAGATAGTAGACAGTAAACTGATCATCAATGATGAATGGCACTGCATGATAACAATGATCTATTTCCACAATATAACAAGAAAAATATTTCTTGTTACCAAAGTGACGGGATAGATGGGGAAAAGCCTCTTTATTAGAAAGAGAGAAAATAGTGCGGTAGATAGAGAAAAGCTGAAAAGAAATGAATGTAATAGAAGATGTATGGATAAACCAGCGTAAATAAATCAAGTTTTAGGAGATTCATTGGCTGAAATATCTTTCATACAATGAATCAGCTGCTGAACAAACCGATGTTCCCGCTCGTTCATTTGATAGGAGTTCTCTTGCAGAAGAAAAACCTTCAGTTTTTCTTTCAGTCCGACCAGTGGAAGAAATACACAGCCGTTTTGTGCGGAATAGTCTGGATGACTTTTAATAATGACCGAAAAATATCCGCTTTCACGCACGGCATCAAACAATCCACCACGGTCAAAAACATATAAAACCCGGTGATCATTTTCTAATCCTAAGATTTGCAGCCAGTCCGAAAAATCAAAATTTTGATAATTGACAAGATTATATCGCGGAAGGTCAACCACATCAATGGATTTTTTTCTGGAAATGGGATGGGTTTGAGGAACCATGACCTGCAAAGGAATATCAGATGCAATGCACTGCATGTTTAGATTGTATTTTTTGGCGATCTTCTGATATTTGCTTTCGTTACATTCAAAACAGTAAAACAAACAAATGCGGTAATGTCTTTCAATAATATCCTGAATGGTCTGTATTAAACCGGTTTCTTTAAAATTATCTTCGATATCCTCTTGAGAAATTTCTTTTTTGAAACGCAAAAATTCATGCATAAATACTGAGTAATACGTGCAAGAAAGGGAAATGTTTTTGTGCTCTGTAAACATGCGTGGAATCTGGTGGATCTTTTGCATTTCAGACACAATAATTTTGGCAGAAGATAAAAAGATGCGGCCAGCATTTGTCAGCTGAATTCCAGAATTTTTTCTGACAAAGAGGGTATAGCCTAATTCTGATTCCAGATTTTTTAATGCGTTGCTCAAATTAGGCTGAGAAAGATATAGATTTTTGGCAGCTTTGTTGATAGAGCCACATCTCTCGATTTCTACGACATATTCCATCATTTTTATGTCCATTCTGTCGAAACATTCCTTTCTGTACATTTTTATCTAGAAAAGATCGATATTATAAAAATAATTCACAATAGTAACAAAAAATATCTTCCTTTTTACTTGTTTTTGATTATATCATTTCTCATATAACGAATCAAGATTTACTATAACAACAATATGACAAATCATGATAGAATCTAGTTGTCAAAAGAAATAAAAAAACAATCAATATAAAGCGTATTTTATATATAAGACATATATTGATTGTCTTTAAAAACAAAAGATGAGTAAGAAAAAGGAGAATGAATATGTCTGAAGTTAAACAACCTGCAAGCGCACTGTCCTCCCCAAGATTCTGCAATATGGGAACATTTATGAGAATGAGCAAAGTTGATTCGGCTGAAGGATTAGATTTCGTTATTGCCGGTGCTCCATTCGATACAGCAAGCTCTTTCCGCTCTGGTTCTCGTTTTGGCCCAAATGCAATCAGAAATATTTCCGCAATGATGAAACCAAACAATGTTCTTCTTCAGGTAAACATCATGGAAAGCCTCAAAGGCGGCGATATTGGTGACTTCAATGTAACCCCAGGCTACATTCATCCATCCTATGCAGCAATCGAAGAAGGCGTAAGTCAGATTTTGGAAAAGAATGCAGTTCCGATCGTTCTGGGCGGCGACCATTCGATTACTCTGGCAGAGCTTCGTGCAGTTGCTAAAAAATATGGTCCTGTAGCTCTGGTACATTTCGATTCTCACTCTGACCTGTGTGATACCGTATTCGGTGAAAAATATAACCATGGTACACCATTCCGTCGTGCAATCGAAGAAAATCTGATCGATCCATCCCACTCCATCCAGATTGGTATGAGAGGATCCCTGTACGATCCAAACGAGCACAAGATGGCTGCTGAACTTGGTATGAAGCTTATCCCAGCTCACAAAGTACGCGAAATGGGAACAGACGCGCTGATCCAGGCAGTTCTGGAAAGAGTTGGGGACAAACCTTGCTTCCTGACCTTCGATATCGACTTTGTAGATCCTGCATACGCCCCAGGTACCGGTACACCAGAGGTTGGCGGTTTCACCTCCTTTGAAACACTGGATATGGTAAGAAGAATCAAAGACCTCAACTATGTTGGTTTTGATATTGTTGAAGTGCTTCCAGCTTACGATAGTGGCGAAATCACTGCATACATGGCAGCGAACATTGTATTTGAATATCTTTCTATTCTCGCTTTGAAAAAGAAGAATAACAAGTAAAAATTTCGGGACCGGTTGGTGTTCGACCGGTCCTATTTATTACATAAGGAGGGTGGATTATGTCAGATAATAAAGTAAATATCAGTGGGGAACAGATTAATTATAATGACAACAATGTGTTGGACGCATTGAAGTTAAATCCACAGCAGGAAAAGGCCGGAACAATCAAAAGTATTATCTTTACGATCATTGCAATTATCGTCTTCTTTGTTCCAGTCACCATCAACGGAAACACAGATATTGTTTTTGGAACAATTTATAAAACGATCAAAAGCGTACTGGGTCTTGTTGGTATCTGGATGATCTGCAGCATCATTATTGTAAATGGACCTTTGAGCATTTACAGCAAGTTTATCTGTAAAAACAAAGAGTCAAAACTCTACAAATATTATGAAGATGATTCCATCGTCCATGCAATTTTCTATCTGCTTGGTTCTGCATTTGCGGTTGTTTATGTTTTAGATCAAACCTTTGCAGCATTCAGTGGTCCGGAATGGCTGGTTGGTGCTCATACCGGTGGAACTGTTTTCCCGGTTGCGATTGACGTTGCATGGATCATTCCTGTTAGCGCCTTCTTTATGCCTTTCCTTTTAAACTACGGCATTGTAGATCTGATTGGAAGTCTGATGGAACCATTGATGCGCCCTGTATTCAAGGTTCCAGGACGCAGTGCGGTCAATGCAATAGCTTCCTTTGTCAGCTCTTCCTCTGTTGGTGTATTGATTACAAGCAAACTGTATCGAAGCGGTGTGTATACCAAAAAAGAAGCCTGCATTATTGTAACCGGTTTCAGCGCTGTCAGTGTTGGATTTGCGTACATGGCGATTGAAACAGCCGGATTGGCAGAACATTTTCTGCTGGTTTATTTCCTTGCATTGCTCATTACTCTGATTGTAAGCATCTTTATGGCGAGAATCCCGCCTCTGTCTACCAAAGAGTCTGTTTTTATTGACGGAAGAAAACAGACGAAAGAAGATATTCAGAGAGAACGTCATTCTGATGAAGGTGCTCTGAAAAAGGGTGTTGAGAGAGCGGTCAAAAAAGCATACACTGCTCCAAAGCTGTCCACAGAGATTAAAAACAGCCTGAAAGACGGATATTTTGTCCTTCCAAAGGTTATTTCCCTGCTTGCAGCTGTCGGTACTGTTGCCATGATCGTAGCAAACTATACACCTGTCTTTAACTGGATTGGTAAAGTGTTTGAACCACTCCTGGTGCTGCTGCAGGTTCCAAATGCGGCAGAGATCGCACCATCTTTCCCAGTTGGCATTGCAGAGATGTTCCTGCCTGTTATGATGATTGCGGACAAGGTGGAGATGCTGGCAGCTGGTGCACGCTACATGGTTGTTACTGTTGCTATGGTACAGATCATCTTTTTCTCGGAAACAATCATCGTTATGCTTTCTACCAAAATGCCGATTTCTTTGAAAGAGCTGATTATCTGCTTTGTAGAAAGAACCTTGATTGCGATTCCGGTAACAGCGGTATTTATGCATATTTTGTTCTAATCGATATTTTGATAAAATTCCATACTTTTTCCTTAAAAACAAGACCTTCTAGAAAGAAGGTCTTGTTTTTATTGTTATAAGAAAACCCCCGGCTGTGCCGGGGGTTCAAAAAAGCTTTAGCGATAAGTAGGAAATAAAAACTCCTTTTGGTAAAATCAGTATGCGGCCTGACAACTGCAAACTAAAAACCAAAAGGAGGACATTCAAAATGAATGACACAAAAAGTTTAGCACATACAAGTTGGAATTGTAAATACCATATTGTCTTTGCACCGAAATATAGGAGAAAAATATTTTATGGAGAACACAAGGCGGAAATAGGAAAAATACTCAGAGAGCTATGTGAGTGGAAAGGAGTAAATATCATTGAAGCGGAAGTATGCCCCGACCATATCCATATGCTCGTAGAAATACCACCCAAGGAAAGTGTATCTGGATTCATGGGTTTTTTGAAAGGAAAGAGCAGTATTCTGATACATGAAAGACACGGAAATCTAAAATATAAATATGGGAACAGAAGCTTTTGGTGCAGAGGGTACTACGTAGATACAGTAGGAAAGAATGCAAAAAAGATATCTGAATATATACAAAATCAGTTGAAAGAGGATCAGCTTCACGATCAGCTGACACTAAAGGAGTATGCAGACCCGTTTACGGGTAGCAAGTAACAATCCCCTCGCAGGTGTCAGGTCGCAAAAAGCGCCTGCAGGCGCTGCTAGTAACAGAGCCTTACAGGCGCATCCGTAAAGCCACCGGCTATGCCGGTGGATATTTACTTTAACACCTAATTCTTAAAGGAGTTTGTTTACGATTACTGTGAAATTTGGATATGATTTAACGAAGGTTTCATGCATTATTCATAAATGCAAAAGATAGTTTTATAAATTATCGTCCATAGAAAAAGTGCTGTCCGTCAGATTCCCAGATTTGTCTGAAATTTAGACAAATCTGGGAATCTGACTATTTTCTCTACCTTGTTTTTATCTATAATATTGTTTACTGTAAGATGAATGCAAGAGAGGAAGAGGAAAAATGCGAAAGTTTTACAGCATAGTAGTCAGGAAGCGAAAAACAGTAATTTGCTTTTTCTTGATTCTATCGATCATCAGCTTTTTTATGAAGAGCATGGTGTCGGTAGATTACGACATCAATGACTATCTTCCAGATGACAGTCCCTCAACGATAGCAATCGATGTTTTGGGGCAGGAGTTTGAGGGAGGAATTCCAAATGCTCGCGTAATGGTTTCTGATGTCACCATTCCACAGGCACTTGATTATAAAGAAAAACTGGAAGCAATCGATGGTGTGAGCGCTGTCACCTGGTTGGATGATTCAGTAGATATTACCACTCCACTTGATAACTTAGACCCAAAAGTGGTGGAAACATATTATAAAGATAATACCGCGTTGTTCACTGTTACCATAGAAGAAGACAAGAGGATCGAAGCAGTAGCAGGGATCGAAGATTTGGTTGGCCAAGATAACGCAATTGCAGGAAGTGCGGTAGCGACTGCGGATGCAACGACCAACACCGTGTCTGAAATACAGACAATCACGGTAATTGCTGTTTTATTCGTTTTGATCGTTTTGCTTGCGACCACCAATTATTGGCTGGAACCGCTGGTGATTTTGATTGGCCTTGGTGTAGCAATCATCATCAATGACGGTACGAACCTAATGTTTGGTGAAATATCCTTTGTAACAAATGCTGCTGGAAGCGTTTTGCAGCTTGCGGTTTCTTTGGATTATTCGGTATTTCTGATTCATCGCTTTGAAGAATGCCGACTGGAAAACAGCGATCCGCAGTCGGCGATGATCGATGCTTTGTGCAAATCGACATCCTCGATTTTGTCCAGTGGTCTGACAACAGTAATTGGATTTTTAGCCTTGGTATTGATGCGATTTAAGATCGGACCGGACCTTGGACTTGCACTTGCAAAGGGCGTTGCAATCAGCCTGATTGTTGTGTTTGTATTTATGCCGGCGTTTATCTTGTCGGTTTATAAGCTGCTGGACAAGAGCAAGCACAAACAGCTTCTCCCGTCCTTCCGTGGATTTGGAGGGTTTGTCAGAAAGATCTCCATCCCGATGGTGTGCATCTTTCTGATAATCTTTATCCCGTCCTATCTTGCATCCAACGCAAACGACTATTACTTTGGTTCTTCCCACATCTTTGGAGAAGGAACCCGACTGGGAGATGATACGGCAGCGATTGAGTCGGTATTCGGCAAGAGTGATACCTATGTTTTGATGGTATCTGCCGGAGATACCGCGACAGAGAAGGAGCTCTCCAATGAGCTGCACACACTGCCGCAGGTAAGTGACATTATCTCCTATGTGGATCTGGCAGGAGCTGAGGTTCCACTGGAATATTTGGATGAAAAAACAATCTCGCAGTTAATCTCAGAGGATTACAGCAGAATGGTAATCTCAGTCAATGCTGACTATGAAGGTCAGGAGACCTTTGATCTGGTCCAGAAGATTCGGGATATCGCTTCAGAAAACTATCCGGATGAATATTATCTGGCGGGCGAAGGAGTCAGCACTTATGACCTGATGAACACAGTAATGGATGATATGCTGAAAGTAAACATGCTTGCAATCGGCGCAGTGTTCCTGGTACTGCTGGTATCACTGCATTCGATATCCCTGCCGGTGATCCTGGTGCTGAGCATCGAGACGGCAACCTGGCTGAACCTCTCGGTACCATATTTTATGGACACGACGATCTTCTATATTGCATACCTGATTATCAGTTCCATCCAGCTTGGAGCGACCGTCGATTATGCAATTTTGATGACCGACCGTTATAAGGAAAACAGGCAGAGATTTGATAAAAAACAGGCAGTTGTCGAAACAATTTCCGACGTAACCGTTTCGATTTTGACTTCCGGCAGTGTACTGACCGTAGTTGGTTTGCTGATGGGATATATTTCCACCAATCAGCTTCTTGCACAGCTGGGACTCTTTATTGGACGCGGAGCTATCTTTTCATTAGCAATCGTTTTGTTCGTCCTTCCAGGCTTGTTATATCTGTTTGACCGACTGATCGTTCAGCCGCCAAAACTTAAAGTAAAGCACACAAGAAAACAAAATGAACCAAAAGAACAGGAGGCATAGAAACGATGAGTTACATCGATACAAAGAAAAAATGGAATCGTATAGTTGCATGTGTCATGGCCGTAATCCTTTCTACTTCCATGACCATTTCGCCGCTTGCTGCCGAGGCAGTACCGAACACTCCAAAAGAAGAAGTAGTGTATGTCAACTTGAATACAGATGGTTCTGTGAAGGAAATCAACGTCGTCAATATTTTTGATTTGGATAAAGACGGTCAGATCGTCGATTACGGCAGCTATGAAAGCCTGCGGAATATGACAACGACCGACAAGATCGAATACTCGGGAGATAAGATCACTGTGGATGCAAAGGCAGGAAAGCTTTACTATGAGGGAAAGCTTTCTAAAAATGTGATGCCTTGGGATTTTTCGCTCCACTACTATCTGGATGGGAAGGAATATCCAGCAGAGGAGATCGCAGGAAAGAGCGGTGCATTAAAAATCACCATGTCGATCCGCAAGAATCCGGATTGCAGCGGCACATTTTTTGAAAATTATGCGCTTCAGGCATCGGTTACGCTGGATACCAATCAATGTGAGAATATCGTGACCGAAGATGCAACCGTAGCAAATGTCGGAAGCAAGAAGCAGCTGACGTATACTATCCTTCCGGGGAAAGAAGCAGATCTCACCATCACAGCGGATGTAAAGGATTTTGAGATGCCAGCAATAGCAGTCAACGGAGTCCCACTTTCCTTAAACATTGATGTGGACGACGAAGAACTGATGTCCAAGGTCGATGAGCTGGTGGATGGAATCGTGAAACTGGATGATGGCAGCTTAGAGCTGAAAGACGGTGCATCCGACCTAAAGAACGGAAGCAGTGATCTGGAAAGCGGAGCACTAGATCTGCGTGATGGAATGAGTGATCTGGACGGAGGCGTTCAAGAGCTTTATGACGGTATCTTAAAGGTCCAAGATGGTTTGCTCGAACTGGATTCCAACTCGGATGACCTTACAGAGGGTTCGGCAAAGGTAAAAGAGGCGCTGGAAACCATCCAAGCGTCCTTACAATCCATCTCTGCATCTAGTGACCAAATCGATGAGCTAGTAAAAGCATCCAACGAGATCAATGATGGGATCGGTGAGCTAGTTGGAGGAATCTCGACATTGAAGAACGGAATCGATCAGTACCAAGCAGGACTGGGAGAAGATGGACTGGAAAAATTGCAGCAGGGAAATGGTTCAGCAGTCGAAATGATTGATGGTATCATCGATGCGCTCAATGATGTTATCGATATGCTGTCCCAAAGCTCGGTTTCGCCGGAGCCGGATGCTCCGGCCCAAACAATGCCTTTGCCGGATGTTTCGGAGGAACATACTGAAGAAGGAACACAGCAGCCTTCTGAAAAAGAAAGTACAGATAATTCTCAGGATATGGTGCCTCAGGAAGAGAATAGTCAGGAGGATTCCTTGGAGACTTCCCAAAATAGTGAGGACGCAGGAGCTTCGGATGAGTTGCAAACAGATGAGAGCGCACAAATGATAGGAGTAGAAAGCTCAACGGATGATTATTATTCTTCCGGCAGTTCGGTTACCTCACAGGAGGAAATTCAGGCGCAGATTTCTTTACTCAGAGACTTGATTCAACAATTAGAAACTGTAAAGCAACTGTTTAACGGAAATCTTGCATTGGTAAAGGGTACAGAGACTTTTCTGAGTTCCGCAGTTCCGGGTGTCGGAGAACTGATGAGTGGGGCAGAAAAACTACAGACAAACTATCAACAATTTAATTCTGTGATTGAAGGCCTTGGGACACAGCTCAAAGAAATGCTGCTGGGATTGTCGAAGCTTTCCGAAGGAATCGATATGCTCGTTGAGCAGTATGATGTTTTGGATCAAGGAATCAACAGTTATACAGGCGGTGTAGCAAAAATTCTGGACGGATACGGTCAGTTGGTGGATGGAGCAAAACAGCTGGTCGGAGGAAGCGAAAAGCTCAAAGATGGAACCAGTACCCTGTATAACGGAACAGTCGATATGGCACAGGGAATGTCCGATTTTTATGATGGTGCAGGGGAGCTGAAAGACGGCACCGGAGAAATGCGTGACAAAACCAGTGGAATGGACAGCGAGATTGATGAGCAGATCGATAATTTGGTCAGTGATATCACTGGAGATGTTAGTGATATCGGTTCATTTGTCTCGGACGAAAACACCAATGTCAAGGCAGTTCAGTTTGTCATCCAGACAGAGCCAATCCAAGAGCAGGATGTTTCAGAAGAAGAACCGGCAGAACAGCCAAAGCTGACCTTCTGGCAGAAATTCCTAAAACTGTTTGGACTGTATAACGAAAACTAAGCTTTTTTGAACATTCTATGCAATGCTTTCTTTTTGGGCGGCACTGTGATACAACGAAAAGTATACCGGTATCAAGAACATCGAGGATGAAAGTTATGATGGATTTGAAATTATGACGACGCTGGATTCAAAGCTGGACTTTGAATCTCAAACCTTGGTGACAGAGAGATTGGAGCAGCTTGCTGTCAGCGAACATACCACCGGAGAAGCATTGGAAAATGGTCAGTATGAGGTGGAACTTCGGGACGATTGCTTTGAAATCTATCTGGAGCTGCCGCAGTAAAGGAAGTTTTCTCCAATCTGTGTCTATGAAAGATGGGGTATGTAAGATAATATGGATGAAGATAAAAAGGAGTTCCTTCGGGAACTCCTTTTTTATGGTGCCGAACAGGCATCAAAAGGCCATCAGTTCTAAGGACTTAATAGGTTCCAGTGATCACGGAAATATATTGAAAAACAACATGTTTTAACTATTCAGCAGAAGATGCCTTATAGAACAAATAAAAATGATTCTGTTCGAGGAAAAAAATCAAAATTCTACTTTGTTAATTTTACTTAATTTTATGTAATTTATCATTTTCTTTTTAGCAAAGTGTCGAAAATGACAAATTCCATAGAAATAAAAAATAATATGTAGATATATGTATAGATAAAAGAAATCAGGAAGAATATTGACGTGGGTCTAAGACATAAGTATATAATGAAAGGAAAACATTCTATGGAAATGGAGCCGAGATTGTGCTTTGGGAAAAAACCTATTATGTAAAAGAAATAATGAAAAAATTTGGAATCAGTCGGGATACCATCAAATATTACGAGAAAAAAGGATTGATTGAGCCAGACAGATCTGAAAACCAATACCGTGTATTTGATGAGTATAATGTACAAAAGCTCAAAAAAATCTTGGATTACCGTGATCTGGGGTTTACAGTTGACGAGATTATTGACTATAATCAAGCCACAGCTGCCGAAATCAGGATAGGATATCTGGAAAATTTACGCAAAAGAACCGAAGAGAAAATTCGGCAGTTAAGCTTTGACTTGGAAAGAATCAATCGCCTGGAGCGACTGATAGGCAATGACAGCCGGTTTCACTACGGATTCAATATTGATTATAACAGAGAGTTTTGTATCGACTGTCCCAATTTAGAAGTGGATGACCGGCGCAAGCTGTTTACGCGAGATGCATTGCTTTTACAGATGGATCAGGAGAGAAATTTTGTGCAGGTAACAGAATGTGAAGTGATTCGGGAAAGCTTTATCATGGGTGAAAGATGCAAAGAATGTAAAAGGAAAAAATGGAGTTATCAAAAGGTGTATCGCCGACAGGTTGTTTTTCGAGGAGAAGAAGCGCTTAAGCAAACGATTCAGGAAGCTTATTTCAGAGGAACAGAGCTTGGATATACATTGTCTGATGAAATATTGATCACAAAAAAGTAATCACAACAGAGGAAAAGGAAAGTTTAATTTTTGATATTTTTATACCGATTCTGCCTTGAAAGAAGCAGTCTTGACTTGTGTGTCGGACACAGGCGTAACATGAAGCGGACGACAGGGTCACTATATTTCTTCAAGGAGGTAAAAAGCATGAAAAGGCGTGTAATCGCATTCTTGCTTGCAATGACAATGGCTGTTTCCATGGCTGCCTGCGGTTCTAGCAGCACATCGGAAGAAACAGCAGAAACACAGACCACAACATCCACCGAGACAGAAACTGCTGAGGAAACTGAAGCTACCGAGGAGACAGCAGAAGAATCGACAGAATCGTCGGAAGGTGGTACATTTATTGTTCCAATCAACTCCAGCTCCATCACCTCGCTGACTCCATACAGCATCTACGGCAGTGACGACGGACAGATGGCAGCAAATCCATGCTATGATTCGCTGTTTATCGTATCCAGCACCGGCACCAGATGCTATCTTGCAGAAAGCCTGGAAGCAACCTCTGATGATGGCTGCCACTACCGCATGAAGCTGACCGATGGTGCTCTGTGGCACGATGGTGAGCCGATCACCGCAGATGACGTTGTCTACACCGTCAACGTGCTGCTGGATCCTTCCAACACCGGCAGCCAGAGCCAGTATGTTGTATATGACGGCGATCCGATCGCATCGGTAGAAAAGGTGGACGACCTGACCGTTGATATTACCCTTGCAAAACCATATTCCGCATTTGAAAGTGAGTTTAGTCGTATCAAACTGCTGCCAGAGCATGTATTCGGCGGACAGACCTGCATCAAGGATATGACCGAAGAACTCAACATGGCAATCGGTTCCGGTCCATTCAAACTCAAAGAATATAACGAAGGTGAATCCATCGTTTACGAGAGATTTGATGATTACTACAGAGGTGCAGCAAGCCTGGATCAGGTAGTAATCAAGATGATGCCGGATCTGAGCGCACAGGAAGCAGCTCTGCAGGCTGGTGAGATCTCGATGATGCGTGTTACCAGCCAGACCAAGCTGGACAAGTACAAAGCAGACGACAACTACACCGTCTACTCCATTCCAGAAGGCCGTCTGAACTATCTGACCTTCAACTATCAGTGCGATATCTGGAAGAATGAAGATGCAAGAAAAGCAGTTTGCCTTGCACTGAATGTCGATGAGATCATCATGGGCGCCTACGGTTCCGAAGAGCTGGCAGTTGCAGCAACCAACTTCTGCTCGCCAGAAAACCTGTACTACAATGACGAGATGGAAGGTTATCAGCAGGATCTGGAAGAGGCAAAACGTCTGGCAGAGGAAAGCGGTCTGACCGATATGACCCTCAACTACATTTACTTCTCTGCAAGACCGAACATGAAAGAAACAGCACAGATTGTTCAGCAGCAGCTCAAACAGATCGGTGTTGAGGTAAACATTCAGGCTTACGATACCAGCGAATTTTTCGCACACCTCTTTGCAGCATGGAGAGGCGGAAAGACTACCGAGGACACTTCCTGGGATCTCGCAACCAACGGTATGGATTCTCTGAATGCTGACCCAGCAACCAAGATGTCCTCCTGGAAGGGCGATCTGATCCAGAACGGCTTCTACATGAGCGAGGAAACCAGTGCACTGTGGGAAAAAGCTGCTCAGTCGATCGACCTGACCGAAAGAGAAGAACTCTACAAACAGCTTCAGATTCAGATGAACGAAGACTACTCGCTGTACCCAATGGCAAACACCAACTATGTCATGGTTGCCAGAAAAGAATTCAAAGGTTTGGATGCAATCGAAAAATATCCAGTATTTGAAGATTACACCCAGATCACCATGGAATAGAACAAGGGCCATTAAAGGAAAAGCCGCTTGGGGAGACTCCAAGCGGCTTTTTATAACAGAAATTTCAAAACGGAACGGGGGATTTTCCGGTGAAAAAATATATCGTCAAGCGCGTAATAGGGTTGATTCCGCTGCTGCTGGTTGTCAGTATTTTTTCGTTTCTGATTTTGCAGGCGGCTCCGGGCAGCCCGATTGACAACTACATGCAGCCAGGCATGACAGAAGATCGGATCGAAGCATTAAAAGAAGAATATGGATTGAACGGTTCTATTGCAGAACAGTACTGGTACTGGCTCAAGCATGTGCTGCAGGGCGATATGGGAACTTCCATCAGCAAGAACAGACCGGTTACCGAGCTGATTGCCGAGCGCCTTCCGGCAACGGTATCGCTGATGGGTGCATCCCTGCTGATTTCCATCGTCTGTTCCATTCCGCTCGGTCTGATTGCAGGACTACATAAAGACCGGCCGATGGATAAAGTGATCAGCACCATCACCTATTTCGGAATTTCGATCCCTCCGTTTTGGATTGCCATGATCTCTGTGATTATTTTTGCCATCAAACTGCGATGCTTCCCGACAGGAGGCATGCACTCTCTGGATGTGGAGAGCACAGCCGATACTCTGTGGCACATGGTATTGCCTGCCTGTGTGCTGAGTCTGAACCACACAGCAGTCTACACCAAGTACATCCGCTCCAACACCATCTCACAGTTGGAGGAAGATTATGTGGTGACTGCAGTTTCCAAAGGAACCAACAAAAATATCATTCTGTTCTGCCATGTGCTCAAAAACTGCCTGCTGCCGATCATCACACTGATCGGTATGAATATCGCCGGATTGGTGTGCGGCTCCTTCATCATCGAGAACATCTTCTCCTGGCCAGGCATTGGACGTCTGTGCATGGAAGCAGTCGGAGGCAGGGATTATCCTGTAATCATGGGATACACCATGTTCTCCTGTCTGATTTTGATTGTCGGCAATCTGGTTGCGGATGTCCTGTATGCGGTCGCTGACCCGAGAATCAGGGAAGGGATGGGTAGAAAATAATGGATAAGAGATTTCAACGTGTCAAGGTACAGGAAACAAACACCGAGGCCCGCTATGAACGAGGTCTGGTCGGAGATATTTTGCACACACTCAAGGGAAACAGGCTGGCAATGCTCTGCGTGGTTATCCTGGTGATCATCACATTGATGGCGATTTTGGCTCCACTCAGTCCGTATGACCCAGATGCACAGGATTATATGGCGATTTTGCAGCCGCCTTCATCTGAACACTGGTTTGGAACCGATGAACTGGGACGCGACTACTTTACCCGTGCTCTTTACGGCGGCAGAATCTCGCTGACTGTCGGCTTTTTGTCGATGCTGCTGTCGGTCACCATCGGAACACTGATTGGAACTTTCAGCGGTTATATGGGCGGCAAGGTGGACACCCTGCTGATGCGCTTCACCGATTTGTTTATGTCAGTGCCGAGTATGATGCTGATGGTTGTTATCAACGCTATTTTTCCGCCGAAGTTATATTCTGTTATTATCATTTTAGGCCTGTTTGAGTGGTGCCAGGTGGCCCGAATCACCCGTGCGGAGACGCTGGCGCTCAAACAGAGGGACTATGTGATTGCAGCAAAGCATCTGGGAGCAAGCCACAAACGAATCATCTTTAAACACATCATCCCCAACATGAGCTCGTCCATCATTGTAGCGGGCAGTCTGGCAGTTGCACGTGCCATTCTGACCGAGTCGGCACTGAGCTTTTTGGGTCTGGGTGTCCAGCTTCCGAAGGCATCCTGGGGCACCATGCTGCAGAGCGCCCAGATGTATATGACCGATGTGCCTACGCTGGCAGTATTCCCGGGCGTCTTTATCATGCTGACCGTGTTCAGCTTTAATATCCTGGGAGATGCTCTGCGGGTTGCTCTGGAACCAAAGATGATCAAGTGATGAGGTGAAGAAATGAAGAATCTGATTGACGTCAAAAATCTGAGAGTTTCTTATCATACCTATGCCGGTGAGGTACAGTCTGTCCGTGGCGTCACCTTCTCTGTACAGGAAGGCGAAACACTTGCCATCGTTGGTGAGTCGGGATGCGGCAAATCGGTGACAGCAAAGACAATCATGGGACTGATCGCTACTCCTCCAGGGGAAATCAAAGAGGGCAGCGAGGTTGTTCTGGACGGAAAGGATATTTTAAAGCAGACCGAAAAGGAATGGGAAGCCTATCGCGGCGCGACCTGTTCGATGATTTTTCAGGATGCACTGACCTCGCTCAATCCTACCATGAATGTGGAAAAACAGATTATGGAAAATATCCGCAATCACTATCCGGTTTCCAAGGAGGAAGCGAGAAAGGAGACGCTTCACATGCTGGAACTGGTGGGAATTCCTGACCCACAGGCCTGCATGAAAAAATATCCGCACCAGCTCTCCGGCGGTATGCGCCAGAGGGTAATGATCGCGATTGCACTGGCGGGCAAGCCGAAGGTACTGATTGCGGATGAGCCGACCACGGCGCTGGATGTGACGATTCAGGCGCAGATTATTGACCTGATGAAGGAACTGCAGAAAAAGCTGGGAACGACCATCATCCTGATTACCCACGATCTCGGCGTAGTGGCCAATATTGCCGATCACATCGTGGTGATGTATTCGGGCAAGATTATGGAAAAGGGCGATGTCCGCCAGATTTTCTATGGACACAAACACCCCTATACCTGGGCACTGCTGAAGGCGGCTCCTAATCTGGAACTGAGCAATAAACAGCCGCTGATCTCGATCGAGGGTACACCGCCCGACCTGATCGACCCGCCAAAGGGCTGTCCGTTTGCAGCCCGCTGCAAGTACTGCATGAACATCTGCACCACCGAAGCACCGGAAGAATATGAGTTTGAACCAGGACATACGGCAGCGTGCTGGCTGTATCATCCGGAGTCGGGATATGCAGATATTGATTTTAGCAGGGAGGGAGAGTAAAATGGGAGACAAAAAGCCGATTTTGGAAGTCAAACACCTGAAAAAATATTTTCCCGTCGATGCAAAGCACACGCTCAAAGCGGTGGACGATGTCTCCTTCACCATCTATGAGGGCGAAACACTGGGCATCGTGGGAGAGTCCGGCTGCGGTAAGACCACCTGCGGACGAACCTGTATCGGTGTCTATGAGGCGACATCCGGCGAGGTACTGTACAAGGGCAAGGACATCAACAAGATGACGGCAGCGGAGAGAAAGGAATTTACCAAGAAGGTACAGATGATCTTCCAGGACCCGTATTCTTCGCTCGACCCCAGAATGAAGGTGCACGACATCATCGCGGAAGGAATGCAGATTCACAAGCTGGTTTCCTCCAAGGCGGAGGAGATCAAGGCGGTACAGAGCCTGCTGGAACAGGTCGGACTGAATCCGGAGCATGCCAGCCGTTATGTCCATGAATTTTCCGGCGGACAGCGTCAGCGCATCGGTATTGCGAGGGCACTGGCAGTCAATCCGGAATTTCTGATGTGCGATGAGCCGATCTCCGCGCTGGACGTATCGGTGCAGGCACAGGTGGTCAATCTGTTGGTCAAATTGCAGAAGGAACGCGGACTGACCTGCATGTTCATCGCCCATGACCTGTCGATGGTAAAGCATATTTCTGACAGGGTAGGAGTGATGTACCTGGGCAACCTGGTGGAGCTTGCTGACTCGGATGCATTGTATCAGCATCCACTGCACCCCTACACCAAGGCTCTGCTGTCGGCAATTCCGGTTCCGGACCCTGACATCGAGCGGCAGAGAAACCAGATTCGTCTGGAAGGCGAGGTGCCCAGCCCGATGAATCCGCCGGCAGGCTGCCATTTTTGCAATCGCTGTTCCTATGCAATGGAAGAATGCAGCTGTCAGACGCCGGTGATGCGCGAGGTAGAGCCAGGTCATTTTGTGGCCTGCCACCTGTATGACGAGATGAAATAAACAAGTTCAAGAGGTGAGAGCATGAAAACATTCGACAAAGAGGAGCTGTTGAAGGCAAAGATTCCCTGTGACGAAACAGGGATTACCGTCAAAACAGGGCTGTGCGGCTTTTGCGGAGATGCCTGTCTGGTCGATGTCTATTGCAGAGACGGCAAGGTGATCAAGGTGGAGGGCAACAAATCGCAGCCGTCATCCTGCGGACATGTCTGTGTCAAAGGTGCCGCTTTAAAACAGGCGTTGTACAGTCCAAAACGTTTGTTGTACCCGATGAAGCGGGTTGGAGAACGGGGTGAGGGCAAGTTTGAGCGGATCAGCTGGGAGCAAGCTTATCAAACGATTGCGGAGAAGCTTAATCAGTCGAAGGAACAGTACGGAGCAAAGTCCACCCTGTTCTATGTGGGACATCCCAAGTGGTTTCGTGCTCAGGCCACCGATCTGGCGAATGCCTACGGTACACCAAACTTTGGCACCGAATCCAGCACCTGCGCCTATGCAGTGATGATGGCCTGCCAGTGCAACTTTGGCAGAACGGTCAGAATGCCTCCGGCGGACCTCAGAAACTGCAAGGTGTTGTGTGTTTGGGCAGGTAATCCGCTTCACACCACGCCGCTTACCCGACTGCCTGGATTTTTGAAAGCGTTGGAACGGGGCGTCAAGCTGATCGTCATTGATCCAAGATGTACTCCTACCAGCGAACATGCCGATATTCACCTTCGTCCGCTGCCTGGTACCGACGGAGCGCTGGCGCTGGGCATGGCGCGGGTTATCATCACCGAGGGATTGCAAAATCAGGAATACATTGATAAATATACAACTGGTTATGAAGCGTACAAAGAATACGTGATGGAGTTTACACCGGAGAAGGTGGAGCAGCTGACCGGCGTCCCGAAGGAGGACATGATTGCAGCAGCTCGTCTGATGGCGACACAAGCACCCTGCCCGATTCAGCTGTCAGCTTCACCGCTGGTGCACAATATCAACGGCGTGCAGAATGTCCGCGCAATCACCCTGTTGATGGCGCTGACCGGCAGTTTTGGTGTGCAGGGAGGTTCGATGGCACCTGGACCTGGCCGTGCAATGCTCAAAGGTGGTATGACAGGCGGTGTGAGGGAGCGCGTCCATGCACAGCAGGACCTCAGCCACGAGCAGTTTCCAGCGTGGGCAAAGCTGTCCTCGCAGGAGGTGCAGGTGACAAGACTGGCCGACTACATCGAAGGAAAGGGAGATTATCCCATCAAGACGGTGCTTGCCTTTGGAATGAATCACCACATGTGGCCGCGTCCTGATCGCATCGAAAAGGCGCTCAAGCAGCTGGACTTTTTTGTCGATGTCGACCTGTACATGACCGACACCTGCCGGTATGCGGACATTGTGCTGCCGTCGCAGACATCACTGGAGCGAGAACAGCTGCAGGTTCTCGGGATGGATACCGTCTTTTATCAGGGCCATGTGGTCGAACCGATGGGAGAGGCACGCAGCGATATGGATATTCTGGCAGGACTGGCGGACAGCCTGGGACTTCCTCTTGGGAATGATCCACAGATTCGCAGCCACGAAGATTATTTGAGGATGGCAGTTTCGGGAACCGGACTGACGCTGGAGGAGGTTAAGGATGCGCCCGAGGGAACAAAGGCCAAACGGACTCTGCCTGGCAAAACCTCCGAGGAGATTTTGCAGGTCAAGACTCCAAGCGGAAAGATCGAGTTTGTTTCAAGCATATTGGAATCCTGCCACAAACCAGGCCATGAGGGTCTGCCGGTTTATCATGATTACAGAGAGCAGCTGCCGCTGGAGGCGTATCCGCTGATTCTCTCGACGGGCAGCCGCAAGCCGCAGTTTTTCCACTCCAGAACCTATCGCATCCCGTGGCTGGCTAAGCTGGAGGAATATCCGCTGGCGGAAGTGCATCCCAAGGATGCTCACAAGCTGGGAATGCAGGATGGAGAGGTGGTCATTCTGTCCACGCCGGTGGGAAGCATGGAGTTTGTTCTGAGCGAGAATTCCTCCACGCTCAAAGGAACGGTCAATATCTACCATGGAGCAGGAGAGAAGGACATCAACTATTTGATGGATGATACCTATCTTGACCCGATCTCCGGTTTCCCTGGCTTTAAATCCTACTGCTGCCGGTTGCAAAAGAAGGAGGTTTCCCATGGCTAGGATCGTATGTGATGAGAACAAATGTTCTGGGTGTCTTGCTTGTGTTGTCGCCTGTATGGATCAGCACTACGAGGAAACGCAGGAGGACGCTGTATCTTTGCGCCTCTATGAGAAAAAGGTTTTTCCGAGTGGATTGGTGCGCTATGCGACCCGCAGCTGTCTGCACTGTACAGCTGCCGCCTGCATGGAAGCGTGTCCGATGCAGGTATTTGAACGAACAGAGAACGGGTTTGTCGTCGCTGCCAACAGGGAGCGGTGCATCGGCTGCAAAAAGTGTGCAGCTGCCTGCCCGTTCGATGTTCCCCGATTTGATGCGGAAAACAAGGTGGTCAAATGTGACGGCTGTGCTGTCAGGGTTGCCTGCGGGCTGGAACCGGCCTGTGTCCGTGTCTGCAACACCGGTGCACTCAAGCTGGTGCCGTAAGAAAAAGAGATTTCAAGAGTTATACAGTGGCCCTGGTAGGTGGAATTTATAGAGGCGTTGATGATTAACTTTTTACACAGTGTCTCAAATACTGGTTGAGCACTGTGGCAAAACAGACGAATATAGATAGCGGAAAGGAGAGAAAGTAAGAGCGATAAACTACTGCATCATAAAAAGTTTGTGTAGTAAGTGACCAGAAGGGAACAAGATTACAATAGTTCAATCCCCCTTGACTGCACCGTTCATTATCATAGAAAGTGGTGTAGTACAAAAAGCCTCCACCCAGAAATTTTCCAGGTGGAGGTTATATTTGATGCTGATAAAAAGGAATGCGTTCGGTACAATCTCCGAACGCATTCCTTTTAGTTTTAGTTTTAGTTTTAGTTTCTGAACCCTGATTTGCTTTTATAAATTGCCGCTCTCCATTTGTTAAAACGGATTTTCAGTTGGATAAGGCAGATGCTTTGGCTGATTGTAGGAGATATCAGTTACACCAAGGTAGCGGAAAAGCTCAAACAGCGCTTTTCCATGATGGCCAAAGGCTACCGCTCCATGATGCGGATACTGCTTCTCGATCAGGACATGGCGGTAGAAACGGTTCATCTCGGGGATTGCGAAGATGCCGATCGAACCAAAGCTCTCGGTCGGTACATCCAGCACTTCACCCTGAGCGATGTATGCGCGCAGTTTGGTGTCCGCAGTGGACTGGAGGCGGTAGAAGGTGATGTCTCCGGCTTTGATGTCGCCCTCCATAGTGCCGCGGGTGATATCCGGCTCCGGCAGATCCGGTTCCAGGTCGCGCTTCATGATGAGCTGATAGCCCATGTGCGGATTTTTAAGCAGGCTCGAGCAGGTGTTTCCGCAGTGGAAGCCCATGAAGGTTTCGTTCAGGCGGTAGGAGGTGTTTGGCTGGATGCTCTTTTGGTAGATGGAGGCAGGAACGGTGTTGTTGATGTCCAGCAAAGTGACCGCTGACTGGGAGATGCACACGCCGATATACTCGGAGAGTGCGCCGTAGATGTCCACCTCACAGCTGACCGGAATGCCGCGGCCGGTCAGGCGGGAATTTACATAGCACGGAACAAAGCCGAATTCGGTCTGGAATGCCGGCCAGCATTTGTTTGCAAATGCTGCATACTGCGAGCAGCCCAGATGTTCCTTCATCCAGTCCTCCAATGTCAGCTCGTACTGGGCAAGTCTTGGCAGAACACCGGCATAAGGATTGTTGCTGCCCAGTTCTTCTGCCAT
Source organism: uncultured Negativibacillus sp. (assembly GCF_944388365.1). GTDB lineage: Bacteria > Bacillota > Clostridia > Oscillospirales > Ruminococcaceae > Negativibacillus. The sequence goes on from NZ_CALXIN010000002.1 coordinate 24,562, forward strand.
CTCGGCAGCCTTGGCAGGGATGCGCGGATCGTGTTTGTGCTTGTTGTATGCGACCAGAAGATCGAGCTCGGAGTGTTCCTCCACCGCAACACCAAGGTCATACAGCGCCTTGATCGGAGCATTGCAGGCAAGGAAATCATTTGGACGAGGTCCAAAGGCGAAGATTTTCAGTCCACGAAGTCCCAGCAGCGCAGTAGCAACCGGAAGAAATTCGCGAATCTGCTGAGCAACTTCCTGTGCGGTACCGCAGGGATATTCGGGAATGTACACTCTCTTGTTGCGCAGTCCCAGATTGTAGCTGGCGTTGAGCATGCCGCAGAATGCGTCGCCGCGTCCGTCGTGCAGGTCGCCGTCTCCTTCGGCAGCGCTGGTATACATCAATGGACCATCAAACATGTCCGCAATCATGGTTTCCGGTGTTTCCGGTCCGAAGTTACCGAGATAAACACACAGGGCATTGACGCCGGCAGCCTTGACATCTTCGACAGCTTTGCGGGCATCCAGTTCATTTTCCACGCAGACAGGACATTCATAGAGTCCCTCACCAAAAGCAGCTTTTACTGCGGCGCGGCGGCGTTCAGACAGGGCACGTGGAAAGCAGGAACGGGAAACAGCGATCAGTCCCATTTTTACCTGAGGAATATTTGTAATCATCTTTTTCTCTCCTTTATCGTTTTGATTTCTTTTTCCCAGTGAGGATATTTTATTTTTTACAGAGCTGCAAGGCTCAATGCAGGGTAGAGGTTCCTGAGCGTTGGGTACAGAGTGCGGAACACCTGATACCGCTCTTCATAGCGGGCAGCGATGAGCGGATCGGGCTGATAGATGGTGCGCTCGGAGTGCAGTTTCTCGCAGGCCTGCTGCACCGAATCAAAGGCTCGGCAGGCAACCATGGCAAGGACAGCGGCTCCATAACCGGCGCCCTCTTCGAGAAGAGGAACCTGAATCTCCATGTTCAGAACATTTGCCATGATTTTGCGCCAGAGCAGGCTTTTTGCACCGCCGCCGCACAGACCGCTGCTGGTTACCTGGATACCCAGCGAACGGGCAATCTCCACCGAGTCGCGGATGGCAAAGGCAACGCCCTCCATCACTGCCTGGGTCATCTGCGCACGGGAGGTGTCCATGCTCATGCCAAGGAAGGCGCCGCGTGCGGATGGGTCATTGTGCGGAGAGCGCTCTCCCATCAGATAAGGCAGGAAGAAGACAGGATTTCTGCCCAGCTGATCGTCGTGGATGCAGTCCTGTTCCTGTGCGTCCGAGTCTGCCCGCAGGATGTCCCTGCTCCACCAGCCATAAGCGGAGGCGGCGGAAAGGATACAGCCCATCAGATGATAGCTGCCGTCGGCGTGCGCGAAGGCGTGCAGATTTCCCTCAGGAGGCAGGCGGAATTCTTTCGAGGAAATAAAGACCGTGCCGGAAGTACCGAGCGAGATATTGCAGGCGCAGTCGCCCACCGTCTGGGTTCCCACAGCAGAGGCGGCATTGTCACCGGCTCCTGCCGCAACGACCGTATCCGGTGACAAGCCGAGAGAAGCGGCGATGGATGGTAGGACTGTGCCGACAGGTTCATAGCTTTCATACAAGCGCGGCATCTGTTCTTCCGAAATGCCGCAGTAGCGGAGCATCTCCTGCGACCAGCAGCGGTTTTTGACGTCCAGCAGCAGCATACCGGAAGCATCGGACAGATCACAGCTGTGCACACCGGTCAAACGATAGACAAGGTAGTCTTTAGGCAGCATGATCTTTCGGATTCTGGAAAATAGCTGTGGTTCGTGCTCCTTCATCCACAGCAATTTAGGTGCGGTAAAGCCGGCAAAGGCGATGTTTCCGGTGAGGGAGAGCAGCCGCTCCTTGCCAAAATCGTTGTTGAGCTTCTCTGTCTCTTTTGCGGTTCGTCCGTCGTTCCACAGGATAGCAGGGCGGATGACAGCATCGTTTTTATCCAGCACGACCAGACCGTGCATCTGTCCTCCAACTGCAAGACCCGCTATCTGGGAGGTGTCCTCTCCGTCCAGAAGCTCTGGAATGCACTGACACAGTGCATTCCACCAGTCATCAGGATTCTGCTGGGACCAGCCAGGCTGCGGAAATTCCAGCGGATAGCTGCGGGAAGCGGTTTTGCAAACCTTGCCGGTTTGATCGACCAGCAGAACCTTCATCGAGGAAGTGCCCAGATCGACACCAAGATATAGCATGGGATTCACCTCGGATTTCAATTTGTCGTTTATTCTAAAAAAGATGTCAGAATAAAGATTGCTTTTGTTATTTTATCACGAGATACTTTTCCATGCTAGGTTCATTTTAGATGAATTTTTCTGAATTTCCTCATCGTTTTTTCCAGAAAGACAGAAAATCATCTTGGACATCCTGAAAATTATCGGTATCGAAATCAATCTTTCCTGTGCAAAGCGCATTCCTTCTTCGGAGAGGTCGCCGATCAATCCCAGAGAGCTGAACAGGTCGCTGTGCGGCGAAAGCGGCGGCAGCTGACGGCCGTCCGCTGTCTGTCTGTTTTGCGGAGCACGGGTGACCGCCTGAAGTGCAACATCTGCACCATCTCCAAATCCAAGTGCATAGAAGTTGTCCTGCTTAATCATGGTGACAGGATGTATTGATGCCAATACGGCGCTGGGCTATTTTTGAAATGCCAACGGCATTATGATGATGGCAATGTTTGTCGTCGCGGCAGGATTCAGCAAGACACAGTTTGTAAAGAATGTTTCCAGCAGCATCACACATATCGCAAAGGGAAGCCTGACAATAATCATGGCGGTATATCCTGTACTAATGCGGTGTATGAAGGCTATCATGCAGCCTTGGATATTCTGTAATCAGTCTGGCAGGATATGTTTTAGAATCTGTCTTGATAAGACAAAAGAGGAGAAGCCTTCCAGCAGGATTCTCCTCTTTTACTTTTTGGAACCAGTTTTTAACGAACAAATCAAAATTGGTAGAAATGATGAAAACTCAACGCTGCAGCAATATAAAAACTTTAAACCAAAAGAGCAGCCTTTTTTTAATGTTGTTGTAGTCCAATCGGTAGCTTGATAAGTTTTATTGTTTGAGATATAGTTATATTAAGTAGGTCAGCACAGCTGTTAGAGAAACGAAAGATTTTATCTTCGCGATGATCTGAAGAGCATGACTTGATAAAACAATTTTTAAAAAGAAGAAGTGGAATCAGATGAAAAAACAGGGAATCTATCAAACCGATCTGGGAATTGGAAACGGCTGGATTCACTTTGGCAGCAAAGATGGAGCACCGTTCAGCCAGCTTTCCTTCATTGACATCGGTGACATGAACAACGACTGTGAAAAAACAGAAATCGACGGAACTCACATGGAAATTACGGTGATGCTCAATCATATGCCGAGCAAAATTCAAATTGACATGGAAACAGAAAAGGGATGCTTTGATGTGCTCAGCATCGGTTTTCATAAGGATTTGGAATTGCAGCTGATCGGAGATACCCCTGATTTTAAAAAGCATCACATCGTCGTACCGGAGAAAAATATCCAGCAGCTGCAGGCTCATCAGGAGTACACTAATGAGCCAGCCGAAAACCAGCTGCATTTTGTACTGGATGACCCAGACGTGCTTTGTTATGCCAAAAAGCATGGAATTGACGTGGAAAATCACCACGATTTGACAAGCTGCCTTGCCATTATGGATCGTCTGTGTCAGGTCATCCAGCAGGATGGAGTCAACTATACACACGATAAGGACAACTGCGGCACCATCGCTCAGATGGAATATGCATTTGCACACAACCACCGCACCAACTGCAGAGGAATCGCGATGATTCTGGCGGGTATTCTGCGCGCTTATGGTTACCGTGCAAGTGCAGTAGAATGCAGGCCGCTTGCCGGCGATGTCCATGTGGTCTGTGAGGTTTATCTGGAGAATCTTCACAAATGGGCGATGCTTGATCCGACCAACAATTTGGTTTATTACAGGGAGACAACACCGCTGTCCCTGATGGAGCTTCGGGAGGCCATGATAGAACATGCACAGCTGAGCTGCAATGAGAACGCCGGCAAAAACGGAGAAAAAGCGGACGTCATGTCTCTTTTGGCATTCATGAGCAACAAACTGTTTTACTTTGTCAAGGCGATCGACTCCTGTGAGGATAAGACCATTTGCAATGAAAATGCAATCTGCCTGACCTCGAAGGATTTGATTTGTGAGGACAGTGAGTGGAAGATCACCACCAACAATCTGGAAGCTTACTATCAGAACTATTAAAGAAATACACGATGTCAGACAAGCTATTCTAAACGAAAGTCTACATAATACAGATGATATGTCTGCCAAAAGGCGGCAGGTAGGAAATAACCTACCTGCCGCCTTTTTTCTTCGATAAGCAAATTTTATTTTTCCTATACTAACGTCACAAAAGTGAAAAAATGTTCCGCTTTAAAGGATTGCTCTTAGGAGGAGCAAAGGATGTTTACAATCTGCATTATTTATTCAGATTGCGATGTATTATTTTAATCTCTTTGTTTGATGTACAAAATATCCAATAAAAAATACATTTATATTTAAAAATAAACGAAAAGATTATTTGGTGAAGAAAAGGTGTTGACACTGAAAAAAAACGGGTGATATTATATGAGTGAAAAAAATATTATAATTATGAAATAAGAAACAAGGCAGGAATCTGTTTTAAAAATAAACAAGAAAGGAGAAATCAATATGAATCATGAGATGCCAACGATTCGAAAAGCTGTTTTGATTGATGACCGGCGAATTGAGCTGTACTGGAATACACAGGTGCGTCGCGCCGACTGCGAGAAAAACTTCCTGGTAAAATATGACGGAGAAAAGCAGGAACTGTTTCACTGGAAGAGCGACATGGAATGGAGCTATGGAACGCTGTACCAGAAAGAAACCATGCGCACGACCTTGTCGCTTTCTAAACCGGTGGATTTCAGCTGTGCATCAAAGCTGACCGTGCAGGTGCTCTCAGAGGTGGAAGATCTGCAGGATCGGCCGGCGGATTATACCAAGGTTTATCCGGTGGTATATGAGCCATATTATGTCACCGAGCTTACAACCAACTGCGGCATTGTAGTGAAGGCGGGCAAAACAGTGCAGCGAAGCAGCGTGGAAAAAGCAGCTGTCATCATTGACATGATGCTGGAAAAACTTCCGCAGGTTGCACAGGAACTGGTTCGACGGGGAGCATCGGTTGCCGTGTACGGACTCAAGGAGAATGCTTTTGATGTGCCAGGACACCGGATGGGTTATCTGCTGGCGACGCGGCATATTGAAGGTTTTGGCGGTGAGATGACCAATCCGCTTTCGTCCATTTCGGAGGCAAATGTCATCCGACTGCGCAGCGGAAGATATGCGACCAGCTATCCTCACGAGATGATTCTGGTGCACGAGTTTGGTCACGCCATCCACCTGGTAGGTATGGATGGACTGGAGGACAAAACGCTCAGCAATCGTGTCAAGGAATGTTATCAGCACGCAAAGGACAGCGGACTTTGGCATGATACATACGCAATCAGCAACCACGAAGAATACTTTGCAACGCTGGGAACCATCTGGTTCAATGTGATGCAGGAAGGTGTGGATGGACGCTGGGATGGCATCCGCGGACCGGTCAACACCCGCAGAGAGCTGGAAGAATATGACCCGCAGGGCTATGAACTGATGAGGGACATCTATCCATATCATCTGCTGCCGGCTCCATGGGATCATAACACCGACCATTATGATATCAACGGAAATCTTCGCGCATCCGTGCAAACGTATGATCTGGGTCCAGACAAATTTGAATGGGATTTTATCAAATAAAATCGTAGAGCAATATTGGGGGAATTCTTATGACAAATCCTGTACAGACAAGTACAAGTCAGATTGCGCAGCTGCGCAGCCAGAAAAGCTTCTTTGGTCATCCAAAGGCGATTGGAACACTGAGCTTTATGCAGTTGTGCAACTCGTTTGCAAACTACGGCATGAGCGCCATCCTGGTTTACTACCTGTATGCGGCAGCACCGGAAGGCTTTGGCTTCACACAGGAAAATGCAGCTCAGCTGGTTTCGCTGTATTCGGCAGTATCCATTTTGACCGGTATCATCGGCAGCTACGTTGCTGACCGTGTGCTTGGTCCAAGAAAAGCACTGGGTCTGGCAAGAAGTGTTCAGGCTGTTGCATATCTGTGCTTGGCAATTCCATTCTTTGGCGTATACGGCTATGTTGCCAGCCAGGCACTGCTCTGTCTGGGCACCATGCTCTCCGGCCGAAGCCTGGAAGCACTGACCGGCAAAATGTATGAAAAAGAGGATAAACGCCGCGACGGTGCGTTTGCAATTTCGTATGTTATTTCCAATATCGGTGCAGCTGCTCCGGCAATCTCCGGTACCGTTGCATTGATGACCGGCTACAATGTTGCATTTGCAATGTGTGCAGTTTTCGCAGTTCTTGGTGTTGTCAGCTACTATGCAACCGAGAAAAAATTCTTTGGCCCAATCGGTCAGGAACCAGATGACCCACTGTCTCCAGAGAAAAAGAAATCCTTCATGGTAAAATTTGTGGTTGCTGTGGTAGCAGCTGTTGTTGTAATGGCAGTTCTGTTCACCACCGGTATCCTCACCATCAACGTATTTGCAAACTTCATGAGCACCGCGGCAATCTTTATTCCGGTCATCTATCTGATCTACATCATCAAGAGCCCTAAGACAGAAAAAGAAGAATCCAAACATGTGCTGTACCTGATCCCAATGTACGTATGTAACTGCTTTGCAATGCTGGTATGGACACAGTCCACCTCCATTCTGGCGATCTATGCAGAACAGAGAGTTAACAGAAATCTGTTTGGCTTTGAAATCACACCAGCAGCGTTCCAGACTCTGCCGGCAGTTCTGGCAATTATCTTTGGTATCATCGTCACCGCACTCTGGACAAAACTTGGCAAAAAAACAGCCGTCCGCTCCGACCAAAATCGGTATCGGAACCATCTTCTGGGGCTGTGGTCCGCTGTTTATGATTATTCCATTTGTTCTGTATGCAGCAGATGTCAAAGTAAGTCCAATGTGGCTTGTTATGTTCTATGTTCTGATTATCTTTGGTGAGGCAATCACCAATGCGGTTAGCTATTCCTCCGCTTCTCTGGTTGCACCAAAAGCATTTACCACCCAGATGATGACCGTATGGAGCATGAGCCAGTCTACCGGTGCTGCACTGAGCACCCTGGCAGTTAACTTCTATCACGAGGGTTCGGAAGCTACCTACTTCCTGATGATCGGCGGCATCACCTGTCTGATTGGTCTGCTGGTTATGATCTTTGCAAAGAAGATCGAAAAAGGAATGGGTCTTGCTGATAGCAAGCAGGCATAATGATTAAAAAACATCCGCTCCATTTTGGTTGGAGCGGATGCTCTGGTTTGAAAGGATGGATGAACGATGAACAGCAGAATGCAATCGTTAAAATCTTCGATGCAGAAGGATAACATAGAGGCCCTGATTGTCAGCAGAGGATCGGACATCAAATATCTGACCGGATTCACCGGTGAATATGGTGTTGCAGTGCTGCTGCTGACCGCGGACAAAGATTATTTTATTACCGATGGCCGTTTTACCAATCAGGCAGAGCAGGAGACTGAAGGTCTGGAAGTCAGTGCATTTGCCCGCGGTTCCAGCTATTATGGACGAACCGGTGAACTGGTAAAAGCATGTGGCATCAAAGAATGCGGCATCTATGGAGAAGACATCTCCTATGCAGATTATCAGACGCTTGCAAAAGAATGTGCAGGAACGCACTTTGTACAGGCTTTTCCTTATGTAGAACATCTTCGCCGGATCAAGACACCGGAGGAAATTGCAACCATTCGCAAAGCCTGCCGCATTTCGGAGCGTTCCTTCTATGCGCTGCTTGATGTGATCAAGCCAGGTGTTACCGAAATTGACATTGCAAATGAACTGGAGTATCAGTTCCGCAGCCGCGGAGGTTCCGGCTTCTGCTTTGAAACCATCGTTGCTTCGGGACCGGACAACGGAGCAAACTGCCATGCAACAGCATCTATGCGCAAGATTCAGGAGGGCGACCTGGTCACCATCGACTTTGGTACCCGTTATCATGATTACTGTTCCGACATCACCCGCACCGTAGCGGTAGGAGAAGTTAAAAATCAGGAGCTGCTCAACATCTATCGCATCGTCCGCGACAGCAAGCGGGAGGCAGAAAAGGTATTGGGTCCTGGCCTTGCGATGAGCCAGCTGCACAAGGTTATCAATCAATATGTGGAGGAAAGAGGATACAAGATTCCACATGGTCCAGGCCACAGCTTTGGATTGGATATCCATGAAGCACCATTTATCAGCGCAGCCAACGACTATCAGCTCCAGCCAGGTGTCATCCATACCATCGAGCCAGGCATCTATGTTCCAGGAGTTGGCGGAGTCCGCATCGAGGACGACTACCTGATTACAGAAAATGGCTTTGAACGTCTGACCAACATCAGCGATGAATTGATGATCCTGTAATCCAAGAAAGGATGGACGGTATGAATTATGCACAGGCAATCGACCAGGTGAGAGATGTCGTCGTCAAGATGCGCTATCTGGAGTCGATCGACAATATTATCTACTGCGATAAATGGCATGTTTGCCCGAAAGATGGATTTTCCTATGAAGCAGAGGTCAACGCTTACCTCGCTGAAATCCGTCACGACCAGCTGGTCAATGACCATGTTGCACAGTTGGTAGCTTATTTTGAAACGGTCGACGACAGCCAGTACCAGAACGATATTGAGCGCGGTATGGTAAATTATCTGACTGCAAAATATAAAGAAGCAGTGCAGATTCCGGCACAGCTTCAGGCAAGACTCAACAAAGCCTGTTCGGAAGGCCAGCTGGAATGGGAACGCTGTGTCCATGCAAATGACTATGAATCGTTTAAACCGGTATTAAAGGAAGCCTTTGATGTCCAAAGAGAGATTGCACAGGCGATTGATCCAACAAAGCCGGTTTATCAGGTTTTGGTCAATCGTTTTGACAAGGACTTTACTTTGGAAGAAATTGACGCCATCTTTGAAAAGCTCAAGGAAGCAATTCGGGATATTCTGGCAAAAACGGAAGAAAAACGGGCAAAAATTGACACTTCTGTTTTAAAGAACGATGCGGATAAGCAAACCATGATGGAGCTTGTTCGTGAGGTGCAGAACCTTCTGGGATTTGACTGGAACAAGGGCGTCGTGTATGAGGTACACCATCCGGTCTGCACCTGTAATGGACCGCGTGACTCAAGACCTTCCACCAATTATTACGAGTTGTTCCGCAGCCTACTCGCCGCTGCCCATGAAACCGGACATGGTTTGTACAACTATAATGGCAGCGATGAGGTTGCAGCAGCTGGACTTTGGGGTGGAATTGATGGAGCAATGCACGAGTCCCAGTCGAAGTTCTATGAAAACATGGTGGGACGTACCAAGGAATTCTGGACAGCATTTTATCCAAAACTGCAGGAGAAAATCCCAAAATACCGCGATGTAAAGCTGGATGACCTGCTCAGTGCGCTGAATAAACCAATTCCAGGAACCAACCGTCTGAATGCGGATGAACTGACCGTTGACTTGCACATCATTCTGCGATATGAGCTGGAACGGGATTATTTTGAAGGCAAGGTTACGGCGGATACCATGGATCAGGCATGGAATGCAAAATACAAGGAATATCTCGGAGTGGAACCAAAAACACATGCAGAAGGCGTTTTGCAGGATGTTCACTGGGCTTCCGGTTATATCGGTTATTTCCAGGGATACACCTTGGGCGAAATTTATGCGGCACAGATGCGCCACAAAATGCTGGAGGATTGTCCAGATGCCTATGAAAAACTGGTACAGGGAGATATCAGCGTGATCAATCAGTGGCTGAAAGAGCATGTCCACCAGTATGGACAGACCTATTCAGCTCGTGAGACGTTGATCAAAGCAACAGGGGAAGATGTCAATATCCAGTATTATATTGACTATCTCCGCGATAAATTTTTAGGATAATTTCTAAAATGCATTTCATATTTCCCAAAAACAGCAGGAGAGACTAAAAGGTCTCTCCTGCTGTTTTTATTAGTGCTTTAGCAAAGAACTTTCGCCAATAAGCGAAAGTTCAACAACCGCCCGCTATGCGGGTGGATTAAGGCTTAAGCAAAGAAACATCCTTTCTGGTAAGATAGAGATTGTTCAAGCCTCTAAAAAACCAGGAAAGGATGTTTCTTATGGCAAATAGTTTAGCACATACCAAATGGGTATGCAAGTATCACATCGTTTTTACACCAAAGTACCGTCGGAAAATAATCTATAAAGAATTGAGAAAAGATATCCAGCAAATCATAAAAGATTTGTGTAAGTGGAAAGGTGTAGAAATTATAGAAGGGCATATGATGCCGGATCATGTGCATATTCTGGTAAGTATACCGCCCAAATACAGTGTATCCCAATTCATGGGATACCTCAAAGGGAAAAGTGCGATGATGATATTTGAAAGGCATGCAAACCTAAAATACAAGTTTGGGAATAGAAACTTCTGGGCAACAGGATATTATGTAAGTACAGTAGGAATCAATACTGCGACAATACAAAAATATATCCGAGAGCAAGAAAAGCAAGATCAAATAGAAGATAGTTTAAGCAAGAAGGAGTATGTAGACCCTTTCAAGGGTAGCAAGTAATCATACCACCAGAGGCTTGAACGAAGTGAAAGCCAGCGTCATTTAGGCGCTGGCTTTTATCACGGCCTTATAGGCCGCTCGTCATGCCACCCCTCTTAGGGGTGGTCATGACTTGAGCGTGCTGGCAAAACACGAAAGGTAGGACTTTGCAAATCTGGAAACCGGTTGGACGAAACGGGAAAAGCCAGATGGTATGATAGGAGTACAGGAATCAACCTACTTTTCAGGAGGTGTCAAAGATGGAGTGGCTTAATTGGGTTGAACAAGTACTTCGAAAATATGCGCAGTTTGATGGACGCAGCCGCAGAAAAGAATATTGGTATTTCATGCTGTTTTATTATTGCGTGGTCCTTGCCTTTTCGCTGCTGTCGGTGGTTGTGCTCGGCTTGATTTTGCTGAACATTTTTGTGTTGGCAATGTTTATCCCCTGTCTTGCAGTAACAGTGCGGCGACTGCACGATATCGGAAGAAGCGGAGTATGGATGCTGATCGGACTGGTACCGGTTTTGGGATGGGTGCTTCTGGTCATCTGGCTGTGTCAGGAAAGCGAGCCAGGGGATAACCGCTATGGTCCCAATCCCCTTGGACAAAAGGCTGCCTATCGTTCACCTGCGCAGAGGCCGGTTGTCAGTCAGGGCACGCTGGCGATCAAGTGTGTGTCGGGAACACTGCGAGGACATACCTATCGCATTGGCAGCGAGGGAATTGTGTTGGGACGCGCGCCCAACTGTGCTGTCCGCTACGGAGAGGGAGTTCCTGGCATCAGCAATCAGCACTGCTGTGTACGGCAGGAAAGAGGCGTTCCGGTTTTAATCGACCTCAATTCCCGATATGGAACCTGGTTGGAAAACGGCAAGAAACTGCCGCCTAACTATCCAGAGTGTCTGAGTGTTGGAAGCAAGTTTTATCTGGGTTCACCATCCAATATGTGCCAGATTATCTATATGTAAGAGAAAACAACAGGGAGGAAATCAATTATGGCAGAAATACAGAAAAAGATTAAAATTTGCCCGAACGGACATCCATACGATCCCAGCCGGTTTGAAAGCTGTCCTATCTGCAGCAACGGCGGATTTGCACCTACTCTCGACCCATTTTCGGCGGACCCAATGGGTGCAGATTTTGACATGGGAGCACAGAACAATGGTTCGTTTGCACCGACAGCACCGCCGGAAGGTGGATATCAAAATCAAGCGTATGCGCCCCAAGGCGGCTACAGCCGATTTGAACCAACCGCTATCCCAGAGGTGCGCTATTCGGGAAGAATGCAGGAAACGCAGTCGGTTGACCCGTCCACACCGGCCGGAACCTCCTCTCCGGTTGTCGGATGGCTGGTAGCGGTGGATGGTCCCTGCCGCGGAACCGACTACCGTATCCGCGTAGGATACAATTACATCGGAAGAACCAGCGGCGATATCTGCATCCATGGCGATGCGACCATCTCGGCAGAACGGGATTGCAGCGTGACCTATGTTCCGCAAACCAGAGGATTCTATATTGCGCATGAATTGGGCAAAAATCCGCTGCTGCTCAACGGCAAGCCGGTCATTCGGGAAGCAGAGCTGAAGAGCTATGACCGCATCACGATAGGAAGCACCAACCTGATATTCATTGGACTGTCGGGAGAGCAATTTGACTGGAGTGATAATTAAACGATGAATTGGATGAATTTCTTTCTTACGGTTGAAACTCCCGAGGCATCTGCTCCCGAACAGAATTTATTGAATCTGGAATTTTCTACGACAGAGATCGTACTCGGCGTTCTTGTCCTGCTGGCATTGTGTGCGGCGCTGTTTTGGTTTATCCGCAAAAAGCGGCAGCCTCAAAGGACGGGAAAGCTGCATCCGGCTGTCATCCAACAGATACGAATTGGCAAGGTTCATGGACAGGGTGCAAGGAGCTATCAGCAGGACAGCTTTGGCGTTTCTGATCCGGAGATGCTCAAAGGAAACGGGCTGCTGGCGGTGGTTGCCGACGGAATGGGCGGACTTTCGGATGGAGATAAAATCAGTACCGCCGTTGTCGAGACGGTGCTGGATGGATTTACCTATTCACAGGGCCAGGGCACACCGGAACAGGTGCTGCTGACTTTGACCCAGTGGGCAGTTCGGGAGGTCAATCGCTTTTTGGGACCTGACCACTACCGCAGCAGCGGCTCGACCATGGCGATGGGAATGATCCGTGACGGGCGTTTTTCCTGGGTCAGCGTCGGAGACAGCCGCATCTGCCTTTATCGCGGTGGACAACTGATTCAGCTCAACCGTGAACATGATCTGAAACAAAAACTGGCCTTGCAGGCAATCAACGGGGAAATTTCGCTGCAGGAGGTTTATACCAATAAACAGAAGGACGGTCTGGTCTGTTTCATGGGAATGGGAGCGCTCGATCAGGTGGATTTGCCGTCTACTCCGGTGACGCTGATTCCTGGCGACCAGCTGATCATTATGACCGATGGCATCTACAATGCGCTGGAAGAATCGGAAATCTGTGCGGCATTGGACAAGGGAGCGGAAGGTGCACCGGCGGAACTGGAACAGGCGATCCAGAAAAAGGCCTATCCAGATCAGGACAATTATACAGCAGTGATCCTGTCCTGTGAGACACAGCCTGCTTCGACTGGACGTTAAGGAGAAAGGAGCCGTACATCGTGATGAATACGTACAGCTATACAGATATAGGTGGGCGCCCGCACAATGAAGATGCCGTTTGTATCCGGCAGACGGGAGAAAATCAGCTTCTTGCCGTACTTGCCGACGGATTGGGCGGACATGGCGGCGGAGAAATCGCCTCCGGCATTGCAGTGGAGACGCTCGACAGCGGATGGACTGGGGTTTCCTCACCGGCTGTTTTATACGACCTGATTATGCAGGCGCACCGCAAAATCCTGTCTGCCCAAACACCTGTCTGCAGGATGCGCTCCACCATCGTGGCACTGTCGGTGGGAGCAGGTCACGCCGACTGGGCCTATGCGGGAGATTCGCGCCTGTACCAGTTTTACAACGGTGAGCTGGTGCGGCAGACACGCGATCACAGCGCCTCCCAGGTAGCGGTGATGATGGGAGAGATCACACAGGACCAGATCCGATTCCATCAGGACAGAAGCCGGCTTTTTCGGGCGCTTGGACAGGATGGCGGCTTGAATGTAGATACCGGAAGCGTGGATCTGACCCCTGGAAATTATGCCTTTTTGCTATGCAGCGATGGCTTTTGGGAATATGTTTATGAGCAGGAGATGGCATCATCCCTTGCGCAGGCAGCTTCTCCCAAAGACTGGGTAGAACGGATGCGCAGTCTGCTGCGTCAAAGAGCACCCGAAAACAACGACAATAATACGGCAGCGGCTGTCTGGCTTACCGTATAGGAGAGGAGCAGATGAGGAAGATGAAAGGAAAACTCAAGGGGATTATTCTCTTTTTATGTGTGGTACTTTGTGTTTTATGCACTGGATGCCAGCAACAGACGGGCAGCGCACTGGATGCCAAAAACGGCGTCGCCCAGGTCATCTGCACCGTGCGGGATGAAAGCGGCAACCTGGTGACAGGCGGTACGGGCAGCGGATTTTTTGTTGGAGAACAGGGCAAAAATCCAGAATATATGATTACCAATCACCATGTCGTCGAGCTTTATCTGGCTGCCGGTTCCGGTGAATGGGTCACGCTGGACATTGGTGAAACACAGATGACGGTAAAGGCGTATGTGGATGTCTATTTTGACCGCGATGATTTTGTGCAGGCAAACGTCGTTGATTTTAATGAAACGGCGGATATTGCCATTCTTCGCCTGAGCCAGCCGACCGATCAGCGCGTGCCGCTCACTCTGACCGAGCCTACCGATGAGATGGTCGGTTCCTCGGTCTACTGTATTGGCTTCCCTGGGTTGTCGGACAATATGCTGATCGACGCCACCACACAGAGCGGTCTAAACGATATGACCGTCACCAGCGGCACCATCAGCCGGCTTTTGACCTCGTCCGGATCGGGAGTTCGTCGGATACAGACCGATGCTGTCATCCAGCATGGCAATTCCGGCGGACCGATGGTCAACGAAAGAGGAGAGGTGCTGGGTGTAAACTCCTGGACGGTCTCCAATTCTGACACCCAGGAAACGAACTACTACGCATGCGATATTTCGGAAGCAGTCCTGCTGTTAAATCAGAACAATATCCAGTATATGATGTCGACTGAATCGAACACCAGCGCAGGTTTCTTGCCGGTAGTTGTGATTGTCGCTGTCATTGCTGTCGCGGCAGTAGTGGTCATCGTGATTGTTGCCAGCAAGAATAAACATCCAAGTCAGCCCGATGCAGTACAGCCGCCAGTGGAACCACAGCCAGCCATTCAGCAGCCGGTGATTCAGCAGCCGGCCTCCGCTGCTGCGAATCCGAATGATTCCGGCTATCGCCTCCAGTGTACCTCCGGCGCCCTTGCAGGCCAGCGCTTTATGATTCGGCAGGATACACCGCTTGTGTTGGGACGAAACAGCGATGTATGCAATGTTGTATTCCCGGGCACACCTGGTGTCAGCGGAAAACATTGCTCTGTATGGTATCAGCATGGTAAAATATTCTTACAGGATCTGAGTTCCAGCCATGGCACCTATCTTCTGCCAGGAACCCGTCTGCCGTCCAATCAGGCAATCGAGATCAAAGTGGGCGATGGATTCTATCTTGGCTCCAGTCAGGAGAGCTTTGTCATCACAGAAAGGCGGGGATCTTAATCATGGAGAATACGCAGCATACACAGCACACGATCATGGATCCTTGTCTTCCGGCTGGAACGGTCATCAGTGGACCAAGACATAGTTTTACGCTGGAAAAGGTGCTGGGCAAAGGCGGCTTTGGAATTACCTATCGAGGAAGAGAAAATTCCTCCGGCAGACCGGTAGCGATCAAGGAATACTTTCCAAACCGCTGTCAGCCTTGCAGAATGCCCAATGGAAGCATTGTTCCTTTGACACAGTACCAGCAGGTATATCAAAACGGAAAGAAGAGCTTTTTAAACGAGGCGGCAATGCTGCGGGCATTGGACGATATTCCTTCGGTTGTACGGATACTGGATTTTTTTCCTGCCAACGAAACAGCCTATATGGTGATGGAATTTTTGGATGGAACCAATCTGCGGCAGATGGTCGAGCGCGGAGGACGGATTCCCGTCCATGTCCTCCGGTCGCATTTGACGCCGTTGATTCGAGATATTTGCGCGATTCACGAGCGCGGTGTGCTGCATCGTGATATTGCACCGGACAACATCATGTGGATGCCGGACGGAACGCTCAAACTGATGGATTTTGGCTGTGCCCGTGCGATGGAGGACGGCCGCTCGATGACGGTGCAGTTAAAACCAGGATTTGCACCGACAGAACAGTATGGTTCACACGGTCAGGGAGATTATACCGACCTGTATGCACTGTGTGCAACGATTTACTACTGCATTACAGGAATGGTTCCTCCGGCAGCGCCGGAACGGCAGTTTGCCGTATATGACAATAAGCCGGACCCGTTGGTCTGGCCGCATGACCTGGATGTTCAGGTCAGTCCCGACTGGGAAGCGCTGCTGATGTGGGGATTACAGCTGAATCCCGAAATGCGTCCGCAAAAGGTGCAGCAGTGGCTGGAACGGGCAGAAGGACTGACCGTCTGGTCAAATACCGAAATGACGGACACCGAGATTGATCCAGATCCTAAACCTAAACCTGAACCAATTCCTCCGCAGCCGGACTTGAAAAAGTCGGTGCTGCACTGGATCGTCATAGGCTTGTGCATATTGGCAGCAGTGTCGGCTGTTTTTGGGCTGGCACAGCTGATCTAGGGTGATGCATAAGCACTGAGAACAAGGAGGTTGCAAAAGTGAAGCCAAGTACGCAATATTGTCCGTATTGC
Source organism: uncultured Negativibacillus sp. (assembly GCF_944388365.1). Lineage (GTDB taxonomy): Bacteria > Bacillota > Clostridia > Oscillospirales > Ruminococcaceae > Negativibacillus. The sequence goes on from NZ_CALXIN010000002.1 coordinate 41,119, forward strand.
ATGACACCCATAAAAGATGGAAAAATATGTCCACGCTGCGGGCTGACTGCGGGGAATTACGTTCCACAGCCCCACCATTTGCGCCCTGGAACCCTGTTGATGGACCGATACCTGGTAGGACGAGTGCTGGGAGAAGGCGGTTTTGGTATCACCTACATCGGCTGTGACCTGCGGTTGGAGCTGAAGGTGGCGATCAAGGAATATTATCCGGTGGACAAGGTCAGCCGAAATACCGCTGTTTCCGAGGAATTGGTCAGCTTCAGCGTTGCGCCGGCACGTTCCGGCTTTGAACGCGGCAAGACCAGATTTCTGCAGGAAGCCAGAACGATGGCAAAGATGGATAAACAGCAGGTGATTGTGGGTGTTCGTGACTTTTTTGAAACAAACAACACCGCCTATATTGTCATGGAATATATCGAGGGCACGACCTTTACCGATCTGGTGGCACAGCGCGGCGGCCGGATACCGCCGGATGAGCTGTTCACACTGATCAAGCCGTTGTTCAGCGCACTGTCCAACCTGCATCGGGCAGGACTGATCCATCGGGACATCTCGCCTGACAATCTGATGCTGGAGGATGGAGAGGTGCGGCTGATTGATTTTGGCTGTGCAAGGGATGTCGAAAACGGAAATGAGACTCTGACCATCACACTGAAACATGGTTATGCACCGATTGAGCAGTATCAGACGGCGGGTGGACAGGGTCCCTGGACCGATGTTTATGCACTTTGTGCGACGATCTATTTCTGTCTGGTCGGACAGAAGCCGCCGCAGGCGCTCAACCGCATCGGTTCGGAGAAATCGATGATCCTGCCCAGCAAATTGGGAATTAACCTGTCGCCGCAGCAGGAAGAGGCGATCATGCATGGCCTGAATCTGTCGCCTAAAAACCGCTATCAAAGCATGGAAGAGCTGCAGGGAGCGCTGTATGCACCGTCTGTCTTGATTCCTGAGCCAGATCCCATCATTACACAGGATGATGATTTAACAAAGGATATCTCGCAGGAACAAACATTGGATGGACCAACACCTATGCCGCTGCCTGATCCCAAGAAGGATTTTTGGCGGCGAAGCCTTGCTTTTGCTCATCGCCATATCCTGTCTATCAGCGCCGGAGCAGCCGTATTGTTGTTGCTGATTCTGGCGGTACAGCTGATTCCTGGGAACACTTCTGTTGAGAAGGGAAACACCATTGTGCAGTCTGGGCAGTCATCCGCTGATGAGGTGCAGGAAGAGCCCAGCATCAACTGGGAGGAGGCTCATCTGCTGACGGCACAGGAGATGACGATGGAAGGCTTGCAGCAGCTGATGGACGATCCGTCGGTGACAGCGTTGGTCCTTCCTTCGGGTGTATCCGGTCAGATTTCCTATCTGACAGACGGCAGTCTTTTTACCTTGACCAAACCCATGCAGATTCAGACAGGCGCTCAACTGGATGTGGACGTTCTGTGCATCGACAAAGAAGGCTTTATCCAGGTTCAGGGCAGTCTGGTGCTGGACGACGGCAATCTGCAGATGAAGGGAGAACAGTTGCGGCTCAGTTTTCCGGATGGACTGGATGGACACCTCAGCTGTGCGCGCGGATTTCTCTGGATGGAAGGCAGCCAGAACCTCAAAGCCGACGATCAGTCAGCGATCAGAAATATCGGCGGTTATTCGCTGGTGTTTAAGGAGGAGATGGATAAAGCCAGAGAGGTGACCAGCTTACAGGAATTGATTGCGTGTGTGGACCAGGAGATTCCACAAGGCATCAAAATCACCAAAGACATTACGCTGAACCGAGAGATTTCCCTTGCTTGTCCGGTTTATATTGCAGAGGGTGTCACCGTTTCTGCTGACTATGTTGAGGGACAGGAGCCGTTCAGTCTGCTACTGTATGCAGATACATCGGTTCTGATTAACTACGGAAGCTGTGAGGCAGGCGTCTGGATGGATCAGGGCGCTGCGTTTATCAATTATGGAAGTTTTTCGGGCAGAAAAGACAGCGACGTAGGAAACGGCGGTGTCTGGCTGTGTGAAGACAGCTATTCGGTCATCTATAATGAAGGCTACATGCTGCACGGAGATTGTTCGCGTCTCTGGCAGAATAGCCATCTGCTCAATGCACCGAGCGGAACATTGGATGCGGAAAACTTCTTTTTGTTGAATGCAAGTCTTTCCAACTACGGAACGCTCACAGCAATGGGAAAAGGGGAGTCGCTCAATCTGAACACCGGTTCCCGACTCCATAACTTTGGAACCTTGACGGTGAACAGTCAGGCGGAAATGTGTAACAATGGTCTATTGTATAACAAAGGAAGTCTGCTGGTGCAATCCGAAGGCAAGCTGTGGAATGAGTATCTGGTTGAAAATGATTTCGGTACCCTTCGGGCAGAAGCGGGAGCAATACTGTTAGGCCCTCCTGGTTTTATTGATCAACCAGCCAATGGCGGATATATTTCGACCGGCGGAACGGTTGAGCTGCTGTGCAGCGATCCACCGGTGGTTTATTCGGTTGCCAATGAGCAGCAGGTAACAGAGATTGCCCAAAATGCTTCGGCAGCTGCAACGCAGGAGCAGCTGGACAGCCTGATGAATGAGATAGCTGTCGATGCGATTGCGATTTCGGGCAATGTGACCTATACCGGCGAGTGCAAGATCACCAAGGATCTGTACATCACCGGCAATCTGACCGTTACCGACGGCAGCCTGGTATCGGTTGCAAGCAAGGTAATTCTTGCGGATGGAGCCAGCCTGACAGCGGACGGCGTTACCCTGCTGGATGGTGCAGCAATGCAGCTGGATAGCGGCACCCTGACCGTAGCAGAAGGCGGACAGATTTATCTGGACGGCAGTGTTCTTCAGGGAAGCGGCGACAGCCGCATCCAGGCAGCCGGAACAGAGATTCAGCTGAGGAATCATTCGCTGATCGTGCCTGAAGCTGATTGCAGCAGCGAGTTTTTCTCGGCGGACAACAGCCATCTGCACATTGCAGATCAGTCGGCGGTGCTGATGCCAATGAGCAACAGCATGACGGTGCTTTCGGGCGTAACAATGGAGATTGAGAACGCTCGTCTTTCCGGCGGCGGCAATCTGATGCTGCGAAGCTGTACGCTGAATATCGGTCAGGGAGGCATCTTTACGGAAGCTGGAAATGATCTTTGTCTGGAAAACAGCACCGTTTCTATTGCAGAGCAGGCAACGGTCTTCAGCGATTATTGCAACGTACAGCTGCGAGGTACGACAATCACCAACGACGGATTTTTCGTTGTTGGCGGATGGGATGAGATGAAGTTCGTGCAGCAGGATAGCGTGATCTACAACAACGGCAAAGCGGAGATCAATCCGCCCCATACGATTACAGGTGAAAGTAAGATCTATAATAAGGGAGCCTTACAAACAACTCCTGACCATCCCTTTGACACAAAGTGGATTGAGGGAAATGCGCAGCAGGCTTTGGCTTGATTGCTGATAAAAGATGAAAAACAGCCCGTGGAATTTTTCCACGGGCTGTTTTTTATCTTTTATCAATTACATACCTTCGTACATCAGAGAGATGACCTGTTCGAGCCGTTCGCTCATCGGTTCTTCCTCTCCGGCGGCGCCGATCGCATACAGAATCAGCCAGTCGGTCACATTTCGCGGGTCGAGCAGTGCCATTCCACAGTCGGACAGCATGGCGTTGAGGGTCCACCAGTGTTCCTCAACCCGCTCCTGAATCGTCATGTTCTCTACATCATCCTGCGAGAAGTTGTCGGAAACAACCGACAGGTCCTCGGTGATCACATAGAGAAGCAGCAGCAGCTTTCTGGGAACGTCCACCTTATGACTGCGAATGTTTTTAATCGCGGTGGTGTTGGGCCAGTTCTGTTTGATCAGCCGCTGCACCAGCGAGTAGTTCTGCCGGTTTTTGCCGGATGGCATACGGAGGGAGAGGTAGGTCTGCATCACCGTTTCCAGCGAGTAATATGGTTCCGAAATATCAATCCATTCCGGCACCGGATGGATCAGCAGCGAAAGAAACTTATCAAAATAATAATATGCCCGCAGATGCTGGCAGCCAAATTTATCCAGATTGTTCAGATAGCAGCTGCGCAGCTCCTCTTTGGAGTTGACCAACAGAAAATTGTTTTGGATTTCTTTGGTCAGATGAGAACTGGTAGCACCGTCAATTTGGTTAAAGCCAGGAGCAGGAGGCAGGCTGTCAAAAAACTCGCGTGCATCCTGATAAGCATATCCGTTGCGCAAAAACCAGGCATACACCACGTCATGTCCATCCCGATACTGGATGCCATAGTCAGTGCAGAGGCTCAACAGATAATCCAGCTGGGATTCGCCAAATCCCAGCGCATATCCGATTCGGAAGATGTCCTCTCGATTGGTCGGCAGATTTTTATCCGTCAGCCAGTTTTTGATTTTTCGGACGACCGACGGAGGGTTAACATCCGGCATTTCTGACAGAAAAAAGTCTGTCAGTCGTACTTGCAGGTCGTCTCCTCCATACATCTGATGAAGGACGTCACTGAAGGTGCGGACAGGCAGCTGATTGTCCTGCAGGTATGCAACGGCCATGGCAGGAGACATGTGTCCATATAAAACGCGATTATATTCTGCGGCAGAAGTAACGGTAAGCTGTCTGTTCATCTACTTTCTTCCTTTAAAATATAAAATAATCTCATTATAAGATACTATATTCCAGAAAAGTTGTCAATATAAGCGATTATGCGGCTGAAGAAATGCAGAGCAAGGCGAGCAGATTGCTGTTATCTACCTTGGATTTTTCGCATGAGAATCGGGATGATGGTTTTATAAAAGGCTGGTCTTGGTTGGGAAAACTACGGTCACAACAAGGAGAAAAATCAATGGATTTTCCTATAAAAAGAGTGACTTTTTGTAAAGGGATGTCCTTAGCGACTGCACTCGGAAACATGTCTCATTTTTGTTATCAACTCGTCTGCTTCGATAGGAGTATAGCTGATTCGCTCCACACAGACGCAGGCACTCTGCCGACTGACATCCCGATAGCTGGGATTTGCATGGACATGCCCATAAAAGTTTGCATACGGCATATTTGTACAGATATACATCGGCGCATGGGATAGGATGAAAAATTCACGAAACAGGATCGGGTAATTGATTGCCTGCTCAAATCCCATTTCCTCCCATTGTTTGTTGGTGTAGTTCTGGTCGTGGTTGCCCATAATCAAAACTTTCTTTCCATTGAGCTCCGCCAAAATCTCGCTGATTCGTTCCGGTTCATAGGAGGAAACATCTCCCAGGTGGAACACCGTGTCCTCTTTTGAGACCACGCTGTTCCAGTTTTCGATGATCGCTTTGTCCATCTCCTCCACCGAGGCAAAAGGACGATTTTCATACCGCAGGATGCGGTCATCTCCGAAGTGGGTATCTGAAATCAAAAAAACTTTCATCGTTATCTCCTGTTAGATTTCAATATAATCGAAGGCTTTCCGAATTTGTGTTTCTATTTCTTTTTCTCCTTGCCATTCGGTGCAGTAGTTTAAGCACCGGCACAGGTATTGTGTGTTGTTCTTCATGACATTTTTCCGGTAATGTACATGACCGCAGATGGCGTATGCCACCTCATATTTTTTATAAAGAGCTTCGTACTGCTTGCTTCCTAAAAAAGCATTGAAATAGCTCCAATCCGGTTTCTGGGCATCCAGTCTTGTCTCATCCACGCAAAATTCCTGAATCGGCAGCATGTGGGTTACGACAATCTTCTTTTTGTGAGGATAACGAGCCATGGTTTCTTCCAGAGCTTTTAAGGATGCGGATGTTCTTCCCAGATTGTCCGATGTCCAGCAGTTTTTGATTTTATCCTGCCAGGTGCGTCCATCCATCTGCATCTTCTCAAAATCAGCGAAGGTGTATTTTTCATGGTTGCCAAAGGAATAATCGTACCATCCAACGTCACCGATGATGACCCAGTCTGTAAGTTCCAGCGGCTTTTCACAAAGACAGTTTGGGTCCTGCAAAAACAGCTGGTAAATTTCATCGGTCGATGTAAGGTCGATGTGATCGTTCCAAAGATCGTGGTTTCCTGGGACGTATCGGTATGCAATATTTCCAAATTGGTTTAATGCAGCAACCGATTCGATGGCCTGATATGCGTTATTGTGGATATCTCCTGCAATCAACACCAGGTCGCAGCCTTCCTGTGCCGCCACATGGTCCAGCGTTTTTAAGACGTCGTAGTCCTGATTGATGTCCACATGAATGTCGGATATAATGCCTATTTTCATCGTTTTTTCTCCATGGATTCCTGATAGAATTTTTGAGCGTAATGACAGGCAATCTGTCTGCCATCGGGCAGCTCCTGCAGTTCTGGACGAGCCGATGAACACAGCTCGGTGCAGTATGGACAGCGTGTGTGGAAGGTGCAGCCGCTTGGCGGATTGGATGGGCTTGGCAGCTCGCCGGTAATCTGAACCTTGCCGCTGTCAGCATCTCCAACATTCATCGACGAGGAGAACAGCATTTTGGTGTAGGGATGGATTGGGTTTTTGGACAGGGTAACAGCGTCGCCCAGTTCCACGATGGAACCCAGGTACATAACGCCGATGCGGTCCGACATGTAGGACACGACGTTGAGGTTGTGGGAAATAAACAGATAGGTGAGACTGAACTTTTCCTGTAAGTCATGCAGCAGGTTCAAAATCTGGGCCTGAACCGAAACGTCCAGCGCAGAGACAGCCTCATCACAGACCACGAATTTTGGATTCAAAATCAGCGCAATCGCGATAGAGACACGCTGACGCTGTCCGCCAGACAGCTGGGAAGGATAGCGGTCTTTATAGCTTTCGTCCAGACCAACCAGGTCCAGCATCTCATCGACAATCTTTGCCCGCTGCTCTTTGCTTAAATTTTTGCGATGGATAATCAAGGATTCTTCCAGAAGCCATCCGATTTTTCTCTTGGGATTCAGCGAAGAATAGGGGTCCTGAAAGATCATCTGTATTTTCTGCGGGATTTCCTTGCGCGCTCTCTTGTTTTTAAAAATGTCCTCGCCCTCAAACAGGATTTTTCCCTTGGTTGGTTCCAGGAGGTTGACCAGCATCTGTCCAAAGGTGGATTTTCCGCAGCCGCTTTCTCCCACCAATCCGAAGGTTTCTCCCTGATAAATTTGCAGCGAAATATCATTAACCGCTTTTACAACGGATTTTCTGTCGTCGGTATAGATCTTTGATAAATGATTTGTTTGCAGTAAAACGTTATTCAAACCTTATTCCTCCAGGTTATCCAGGGTGTATTTGTGGCAGGCGATCTCACGCTGTCCAAATGCAATCCTCTGTGGCGTGATCTGTGTGCAGCAGTCCATACATTCATTGCATCGGTTTGCATAGATACAGCCGACCTCTGGACGTTTTTCCAGAGGAGGGACGCTGTGTTTGATGTTTTCCAGCCGCTGTCCCTTTTTGCTGATGTCCGGCAGACAGGCCAGCAGACCTTTGGTATAGGGATGTTTTGGATGCTGAATAATCTGAGCGGTGGGTCCGCTTTCCACGATGGAGCCGGCATACATGACGTAGGTTCTGTCACAAAGGTGGCTGACAACCCCCAGATCATGGGTGATAATCAAAACGGCGGTTCCTGTTTTGGTGCACATCTCCCGAATGATCTCCAGGACCTGTGCCTGAATGGTGACATCCAGTGCGGTGGTCGGCTCGTCTGCAATCAGCAGCTTTGGCTGGTTGATCAGCGCCAGACAGATCATGATTCGCTGTCTTTGTCCGCCGGAAAGCTGGTGTGGATAGCAGTTGTAAATTCTGTTTGCATCCGGCAGACCTGCAAGACGGATCATTTCCAGCGCTTTGTTTTTAGCTTCTGCCTTGGGTACACCGCGGTTGAGTGCATTTTCTGCAATCTGTCTGCCCACCTTCATCAGTGGGTTTAAGCTGGTCATCGGTTCCTGAAAGATCATCGAAACATCTTTTCCGCGGATGGTGTTCCAGGCAGCATCGTCTGCCTGTGTCATATCCTGACCATTGACCAGGATACTGCCTGCCTCCAGTGAAGCAGTCTGAGGCCCCAGACCCATTGAGAAGGAGGCGCAGAGTGTTTTTCCGCAGCCGCTTTCTCCTACCAGTGCGACCAGTTCTCCGGCGTTGACCGTCAGGTTCAGATCGCGGATGGCGTGGCATTTTTTTCCGTTGATATCAAAACAGATCGACAGGTTGTCGATTTTCAGTACAGTTTTTGTTGTATTATTCAAAGCAATCTACCTCTAGTGCCTGTAAATTTCGTTGAGTCCGTCGCTGATCAGGTTAAATCCCAATACCAGCATGGTGATTAACGCCGCTGGGATGACAACGTACCAACCGGCTGTCAAAATGGTGTTCTGCGCCTCGCTGAGCATCTTGCCGAAGCTCGGTGTCGGAGGCTGGATGCCAAGGCTCAGGTAGCTCAAACCTGCTTCGGACATGATAGCGCCGGAAAAGCTCAGTGTTGCCGTTACCGACAGCTCCTGAAGAAGGTTTGGGAAGATGTGCAGAATCATGATCCGCAGATCGGATGCACCCTTGACCTTTGCTGCCTTTACAAATTCGCTGTTGCGGTACTTTAAAAAGCCGCTTCGGGACATTCTGGCAAAACGTGGAACGGACATCACACTCAGCGCCAGGATGAGATTCTGCACGCTGTTTCCGAATACTGCGATCAGCATCAGTGCCAGCAGAACGCCTGGAAACGCCATCTGCGTATCAATGAGCTTGGTAATGACGCTGTCGATTTTTCCGCCGTAGTAGCCTGCAGCGCCGCCCAGGGTACATCCCAGCAGACCGCCGCAGATTACAACACAAAAGCCGATAAAGAAAGAAATTCTGGAGCCTACCATTACTCTGGACAGAATATCTCTGCCCAGCTGATCTGTTCCCAACAGATTTTCACGGGAAGGAGGGAGCAGTTCCTTCATGACATCAATCTTGTTCGGATCGGCAGGCAGATAGAAGAATCCGACTACCATCAGAAGGAACAAAATGCTGACCATAATCAATCCCAGTGTGAAGTTGCGATTGGAAAGATATTTTTTTAATCTGTTCTGTTTCAAAGTATTTCTCCTGCCTAGCTATCTTTTTGTTTTAATTCTTGGGTCTATGATCGAATATAAAATATCAACACCAAAGTTGCAGATGACGACGATGCCCGCCAGATAGACGGTCAATCCCTGAATCAGCGGCAGATCCCTTGTGGTGATCGAGGTGGAAATCAGCTTTCCAATTCCTGGAAGGGAAAATACATTTTCGATGATGATACTGCCGCCCAGAATATCCGCCACCAGCATACCCAGGATCGTGATGACTGGAATCAGCGAATTTCTCAGGATATGCTGATTCATAATGATTTTTTCGGACAGACCTTTGCTCTTGGCTGTTCGGACATAATCCTGTTTCTGCTGGTTGGCGATGCTGACTCTGATGTATCGTGCCAGCACTGCCGAGGAGCCAAATGCGATGGACAACGACGGCAGAAACATCGTCTTGAACCATCCTGTAAGGCTTTCGCTTGCCGGAATATATCCGATCGAATCAAACCATCCAAGGTTGACCGAGAAGATACTGATCAGCACGATGCCCATACAAAAGCTGGGAACAGAAATGCCCAGCTGGGACAGCATGGAAATTCCGGTGGTAATTTTCTTTTTGCTGTTTTTTGCGATAAAAATGCCCAGCGGCAGACCGATCAAAATGGTCAGTGCAATCGAATATACTGCCAGAGAGCTGGTGACGAAGAAGCTTTCCGAAATCAGTTCAGAGACTGCTCTGCTGTAACGATAGGAAACGCCCAGATCACCTTTCAGCGCATTGGTCAGCCAGATCAGGTAACGCTCGACATATCCCTTGTCCAGGTTCATGGTTGCGCGCAGATTTTCAATCTGTGCAGGATCTGCATCTACGCCCAAGATAATCTGTGCCGGATCACCAGGCAGAATCTGGAATACAACGAAGGTGATGATGGATACCAATAAAATGGTAAAAATAAAACCAAGGATCTTTTTTAAATAGTATTTCATGGGTTCCTTTCTCAGAAAAACAAGCTATGATATAACACCGATACCATAGCTTGTCCTCCTTTTATTGTTTGACTATTTATTGAGCTTCGTAGGAAAGTTTGGAGAAATCAATGAATCCTACCGGATAGAAGGTGTAGCCTTTCAGATCTTTGCGGCAGGCAACGGTCAGGTTCGGGTCGCAGACAAAGACGGCTGCTGCCTGTTCGTTCAAAATCTGCTGGCATTCTTTGTACATATCAGCACGTTTTGTTTCATCCAGTTCTACTCTTGCGGCCTGAATCAGTTCGTCGTAGCGGGCATCCGAGAATTTGAAGAAGTTTTTGCTGTAGGTGGTTTCAAAACGTCCCAGAACCGAGTCAGGGTCAAGCTTACCGGTCAGACCGATGATGGTGGATTCATACTGTGCGTTGCTGTATACATCCTCCAGCCAGGTTGCCCATTCGATGGTTTCCACCTGAACATTGATGCCTACCTGTGCCAGCTGATCTGCAAAGATCAGAGCAGTATCGACATGGCTGGTGTAGTTTGCCGGAACAGTGATGGTGAGGTCAAAACCATTTTCGTAGCCGGCTTCTTTCAGCAGCTCTTTTGCCTTTTCGATATCGGTTGGGTAGGTGTCTTCCAGCTGGTCGTTGTAGTAAACTGCCATTACAGGGCTGAAGTTGGAGTACAGCTTGGTAGCATATCCGTCAAATACACCTTCAATGACAGCATCTTTGTCGATGGCATAGTTGATTGCCTGACGTACGCGAACATCGTTGAGCGGTTCAATCGAGTTATTCAGAGCAAAAATCTGTACCATGTTCTGTGCGGAGTTGTAGATGTCGAAGTCTTCTGCCAGTACATTGGCGTTGTCTACCGATACCGATGCAAAGTCGAGCTGTCCGGAGCGCAGTGCTGTGACAACGCTGCTGGCGTCGGTCATGATGTAAACTTCTACTGTCTGGATGGTTCCTTTTCTGCTTTCCTCGTAGTAGTCCTCATTCAGCTCCAGAACAACCTTCTGGCCAGGGATATATTCCTTGAATTTATAAGGACCGGTGCCGATTGGATGCTGGCTCTGCTCGGTGTAGCCTTCCGGCAGAACAGCGACGATGTTGCTTGCAAGGAAGGATGCAGATGGCTCGGTGAGCTTGATCTCGAAGGTGTAGTCATCAACGGCGTTGATGCTTTCCACAGAATCAAATTTGCTGGAAGCAGCTTTCTCGCCGTTCATACCAGCCAGATTCTCGTAGGTGTACAGGACGTCAGCGCTGGTCATTGGTTCTCCGTTGTGGAAGGTGACGTTATCGCGAAGGTGGAAGGTGTAGGTCAGACCATCTTCGGAGACATCATAGCTCTCAGCAAGTCCTGGTTCCAGTTCGCCTTTTTCGTTGTAGACGAACAGACCTTCAAATACGTTGTGGAAAATTGCCTCGGTGTCGGTTGCTGCGGACTGCCATGGATCCAGGCTGTCCGGTTCAGAGCTGATGCTGGTGCGGACAATGGTTGGAACCTCAGCTTCAGCTTCTGTTTTGGTATCAGTTTCGCCCTGAGCGCTCTGCGAGCCTTCGGCGTTTGCAGATGTGCATCCTGTAAAGAATACGGAGCAGGACAGTACGGCTGCCAACATAAAACAAACTAATTTTTTCATACGATCTCCTTTGTTCTTCTTACTCTGTCATCAAATGTTTTTTCATCAAATCGACCACTTCGCTGGCCTGTTCTATCACGATCGGGCAGTCCACTTCTTCGATTCCCAATTTACCCTGATAATTGATGATGGCACAGGGCATCGAGACCTTTTGTGAACCGATGTAATCGTCATAGTAGTTGTCTCCCACATAAAAACATTCGCTTGGATCTGCGCCTGTTAATCGCAGTGCCTCCTGGAAAATTTTTTCGTCCGGTTTTTCCGTACCGACTTCCTCGGAAACTACAACACAGTTCAATCTGGACAGAATGTCATTTTTTTCCAGAACCTTTCTGCAAGACAGGTCCCAGTTGGAAATCAGTCCTGTTTTGATTCCCATGTTGTTCAGTTCATCCAGCATGTTCAGTGTGAAATCAAAGCATCTCCACACAGGTCTTTCCATCTGTTTGAGCTGATTTGAAAAATCCTTCCACACAGATTCCGCGCCCAGATACTGACAAACACATCGGTGAAAATCAGAAACGACGCTTTCGCTTTTTTGGCTGAGTGCACCCTGGCGTTCTCTCATGAAGTATTTGTTTGCCAGGTGATAAGCTCTGCTTGCCTGTGAAAGCGAAATATCCTGACCAATTTGCTGGAATGCGGTCTGATACCGGTGCGGCATGTCGTTATGGACAAGCGTCAAACCCAAATCAAAGAAAATTTGTTTTACCAATCAAACCCTCCTAAACTTACTTGTTTTCAACAGTGCTTATTTTATCGTTTTAAAGTAAGGTACAAAAGCGGGTGTTGGTAAAAAAGATGTAAAAAAGCAGCGGGAATTGTAAGTTTTCACAAAGGAATAGAATACACCACGCCCGATTTTTTTACTCGGGAATATGATAGTTGTATAAAGAAAGATCATTCTACTAAACAAGGAGCGGTTGATGCCGTTGATTTCGTAGCGGCATTTACCATGTACTCGGTCGCAAAAAATATCTTCTCTGAAAATGCCAAAAGAGGTAAGCCGATTTCGCGGCTTACCTCTTTTGGCATTTTTGTTGAGTAAAGGAAATAGGTTATGTCGTGTGAAAAATGGTAATTGTGATCTTGGTCCCCTGATTGACGGCACTTTGAATGGAAAATTGAAACTTGTCCCCAAACAGAAACAGAAAACGGCGGTAACAATTTTGCAGGCCAACATGCTGACTTTGTACAGATTCGGACGACAGCAGGGTGGAGCGGATATACTCCAGCTGTTCGGGTGGAATGCCGATACCGGAATCCTCGACGGTGATGATGTCACGATCCTTTTCTCTGGTGCAGCGCAGATAAAGTTTTCCGCCCTCCAGATTGGGAAGCAGGCCGTGTTCGATCGAATTTTCCACCAGAGGCTGTATCGAGAAAAACGGAATCTCCAGGTTTTTGATGTTTTCGTCACACTCTATTTGATAGTCGATATAATCTCCAAACCGCATTTTCTGGATGGTGAGATAGTTGTTGATGTATCCCAGTTCTTCCTCCAGTAGGACGGATACCTTCATATTGGAAAGGCTGTACCGCAGCATCTGCGCAAAGGAATTCAGGATTTGCTCGGCGGTGTCATATTCTTCCAGCGACAGCAGGCGGGAAATCGAATTGATGACGTTGAAGATAAAGTGCGGCGTCACCTGCTTTTGCAGTGCATCCAGCTGTGCCAGTTTCAGCTGATTTTCTGCCTTGAGCAGTGCTTCGGACTGTCGGGAAAGCTTCTCCTGAATCTGGGAATACGCCAGTTTTTGAATGACGTAATTTGTTAAGTTTGACAGAGCGGTCGTGGTTGCTTCGATTTTTTTCTGATCCATAATTTCGATTTCACTGTAATAGGAGGCAAGCTCCGGATCGGACAGCCAGTTGATTTCCGATGCGATTTCATCCTCGGGATAGATGTTCTCCTCGGAGCACAGTACCTGACCGGCAGTGATGGCACCCACGCACTGATTTTCATAGATCAAAGGGATCTCGATGTTGACAAGGCCGGCATGGCAGATATAGATGCTGGGTTTTTTGGCGGCCAGCGCCAGCTCGATGGCGTGTTTATTGGACAGACTGCAATAGTGTGCGCCTTCCGATGTTTCGTTGATCTTGTTGCAAAAACGGCAGAAGTTGCCTCCTGGTCCGATGTGATTGCCCTCGGCATCGGTAAATACAACACCGAATCCCGTCGCATAGGCGAAGGAATCCTGAATCTCATTTTGAAATTCTTCTGTGATGATAGATCGAAGATCAAATTTAGACATAAATGATTCTCCTATGAGTGTTGATGCCGGTATTCCAACGGAGTGAATCCAACATGCAGCTTAAATACCCGATTAAAATTTGGCGTTGTGGAAAATCCGCAGGAGGAGGCGATCTCCTGAATGCTCAGATCGCTGTGTTCCAGCAGGTATTTTGCATTTTCCAAACGGCGCTGTGTGATATAGGCCTTGATGGTCATTCCCTGTTTGAGGTGAAAGACGCGGGAAATATAGGACGGACTAAAGTGGACAACAGCGGCAAGTTCCTGCAGGGTGATGTCACAATGGGAGTTCTTGTCGATATACTCGACAATCAGCCGGACAGGGTCGGATATTCTTTCGGGTGGTGTATGAGCAAGCGTCTGGGCAAAGGTGGAAGGAGGTGTATTTCGTCGCTCTCGTTTGTCCAGACAATTTTGGATGGCATCCAGTATCTGGGATTCCTTGGCGGGCTTGAGCAGATAGGCATCCAGTCCATAGTCAATCGCCTTTTTTGCGAATTCAAACTCTGCATAGGCGGTGTTGAGCAGGATGATGGTGTTGGGAAATCGCTCCTTGATTTTGTGGGCAGAGCTTAGTCCATCCAGGAAAGGCATATTGATGTCCATGATGATGACATCGGGAGTATATTCCAAAACCTTTTGCAGGACCTCTTTTCCATTTCTGGCTTCCCCGATGACTTCAAAGAGATCGGGATGTTTTTTAAACAACGACAGAAGGTATCTGCGTTCGATATTTTCATCATCAGCGATCAACACTTTCAGCATACGGAGAGCTCCTTTCCGATATAATGTACTATAATGTCCTATGTATTATCTTAATATAAAAATGGCAAATCGAAAAGCCTGATAACAAAAAGTATTAAGAAGATGTCAAAAACTGTAAACATACGGCGAAAATTTTGTATTCTTTTGCAGGAATTGTCAGGTGTGCCTTCGGATATAGAATTTCCAAAAATGTTCTGATATGATAAAGAAAAAACAATTTTTATCAAAGAAAGCGAGGAGTACACAATGAGAGTAAACGATCGTCATGTTTCGTTCTACTACGAAAACGACATGGACATGGGAGAGATTGTCATCGACAAGAAAAAGACGGCGCTGCTTGTCATTGATATGCAGCATGTTTTCATCACCCGTCCGGTCTATGAGAATCCTACCGAGGAACAGAAGAGGGAAGCAGAACGCTGGGAGCCATTTTACAGCAAGGTCGAGCAGGTTGTTGTTCCAAACAATGCAAAGCTGCTGAAAGCATTTCGTGAACAGGGCATGGAAGTTTGTTTTGCAAAGATCCAGTGCCTGAAAAAGAACGGAAGCGATCGCTCTCTGGACCAGAAAGCAACCGGATATAACGAGCTGCTGCTTCCTCCTGGAACTCCTTCGGCAGAGATCGTGCCGGAGCTGGCGCCGCTGGAAGATGAAATCGTTGTAACCAAAACGACCGACAGTGCGCTGACAGGTACTCCGCTGCGCCTCTGGCTGCACAACATGGGCATTGACACTGTGGTCTGCACCGGCGTATTGACCGACCAGTGTGTATCGGGAACGGTAAGAAGTCTTGCAGATGAAAGCTTTAAGGTATGGCTGATCGAGGACGCCTGCATGGCATCCACACAGCGCATCCAGGATAACGAGCTGGAGATTCTGAACAACATCTATTGCCACGTTATCAACACCGAAGAACTGTTGGCAGCGATTCAATAGCAGCAGATCAAAATAAGAAAGGGAGAGTAGTATGGGAGAGCAGAAATTAAAAAGAAATCTTAGCTTTATATCGATGATTGCTTTGGCATCGGGTGCGGTTATCGGCGGTTGGCTGGCAGAAGCTCCCTACTGGTTTTCGGTTACGGGTGCAGGTGCAGCGCTGATCTTTCCAATTTTGGCGGTTCTTTTGATTCCAGTTGGACTCACCTTCGCAGAGCTGACATCCATGCTTCCGTTTGCATCCTCGGTTGATATTTGGACAACAAGTGCATTTGGACACAAGATGGGCTTTGCAACACAATGGATGATGTTTTTGGTCCAGGTTGTTGAGCCTCCGATGATGGCATTCATCTTCATCACCGCCATCGGCTACTTTGTACCGATTCCAAAGGGAATGGAGGTCTGGATTGCGATTGCAATCGTTGTCCTCTGGTATATTGTTTCCAACTTCAATGTAGGCATTACCGGTTCGCTGGCAAATATCTTTTTCTTTACAATGATCATTATGTCCCTGATCGTCAGCGGTTCGCTGTTTTTAAGTGGACATTGGGAAGCAGGTAACCTTACCGCAAATGGTGGTTTCTTCTCTCAGGGCTTCAAAGGCATTTTTGTTGCAATGGCAGTCTTTTCCTTAAAGTTTATCGGCTTTGAGATGACTCCTACCATGATTGAAGAAACCAACTTTCCGGTAAGCAAAATGTGGAAGGTTATTCTCTCCGCGCTGTTTGTACCAGCAATTCTGTACTTTGTTGTTGTTATGGCCATCGGCGGTATGGGCTCCTGGGATGTCGTAGCGGCGATGAATATGCCGGAACCGGAATTTATCAACATGTACTCCATGCCAAAGATTTTGGCAATTCTGGCAATCATTGCAGGTATTCTTCATGCAGTAACAACACTGATGGGCTTCTGGACCTCCTCTGCACGCGTTCTTTACGGTGCAGCACAGTTAAATCAGCTGCCAAAGGTATTTGCAAAGCTCAACAGCAAGGGTCAGCCAGTGGTTGCTAATACCGTTGTTCTGGTATTCACCATCTTCTTCTGCATTTTCAGCGGTGATGACTGGGTTCAGTACATCTATGCTGTATCCTGTATCGCAGCAGGTATCGTTTATTTCATGTGCTGTCTGGATGCACTTGTTTTAAGACAGAAACATCCGGAATGGAAACGTCCATACAAAGTTCCATGTGGAAAACTGATGTTTGTCCTCGGTATGGCAGTTTCTGTCTGGGTCATCATCGGTTCCTGTCTGGAGTTGGCAATCGGCGGATACGTTTCGCTGATTATCTACTGTGTACTCGGCGTTGTGATGTACATGATTATGTCCGGATATAGAAAGAAAAATCCAAAGGAACATGAACTGATCACATTGACACCAGAAGATATCAACAAAGGATATTAAACACTCCTAAATTGACGCAAATAAAGAATCCGCAGGTGAAATTTGGTTCACCTGCGGATTCTTTTTGGACAGGAGAACATTTGCGAAATATGGCAGAAAAGCTATAGAAAAAATCGATGATGGGAGCTTCCCTATTCAAATAATGAATTGGACAAGCGTAGACAATCGTGCTATATTTTGAAAGTGTTAAGACTATGTAAAATTCTTCCAGGAAGAATTTGTTAGATCAAAGAAACCTTTGGAGGCACATCATGAAAAAAGTACTTGCAATGCTCTTAGCAGCAACAATGGCTCTGACAGCAATGGCAGGCTGCGGCTCCACCGAGACACAGCAGACCTCTACCGAGCAGACCACCGAAGAAACCACCGAAACAACCGAAGCTGAACAGCCGGCAGAAGAAGCTGAAACAGAAGAAACAGCAGAAGAGACCGATGAATTCCAGTCGGACATCCTGTTCTGCGGTTCGACCTCTCTGTATCCGATCGTGTCCTCTCTGGCATCCTCCTTTACCGAGGAGTATGTCACCTGGGATAAGGTAGATTCCTCCTTCCCAGAAAAGAACATCTCGATTTACGTTGCACCAGGCGGTTCCGGCGTCGGTGTCAGCGCAGCTATCGACAAAACTGCTGACTTCGGCATGGTTGCCCGCGATATGAAGGACAGCGAAATTGAAGAGCTGGGCGAAAACTATCAGGAATACATCGTTGCAAGAGACGCTCTGACCGTATCGGTCAACGCTCAGAACCCAATCTGCCAGATCACCGACGACATGTCCACCGAGACCATCCGTCAGATCTTCGCAGGCGAGCTGACCACCTGGGATCAGGTAGATGCTTCTCTGCCGGCAGAAACCATCAACGTTTACATCCGTGACCTTTCCGGCGGCGCTTACGAAGTATTCCAGAAATCGGTAATGGGTGACAGCGAAGTAACCGCTTCCGCAACCCAGTCCGCTTCGATGACCGAACTTGCCACCAACATCGCAAATGACCCATGGGCAATCGGTTATGCAGGATTCGGCGCTTACAACAAGGCAAATGAAGCTGGACAGGTTCTGACCGCAATGAAGGTAGACGGCGTAGAAGCTACCACCGAAAACATCATCAGCGGAACCTATACCATTCAGCGTCCGGTTATGTTTGTCACCGGAGACACCATCTCCGATTCCGAACAGAAATTCATCGACTACATCTTCTCTCAGGTAGGCTATGATGTAGTAGAGGCAAACGGTTACATTCCGGCATTCACACCAGCTGCTTAATTGCACCAGACAATTTTGAAAGCTGCTGCCCGCTGTGGCAGCAGCTTTTTGCTGTATGAAGAGGAAAGCGGAGGAATTGTACGATGCGAAGATGGAAAAACCGGATTTTCTCGGGAGTGATACTGGCGATGACCATTTTGACAGTATTGATCCTTGCATTTGTCATCTATTTTATTGTAAAGGAAGCACTGCCCACCTTTCAGGAAGTGAAATTGACCGATTTTCTGTTTGGTCAGCGCTGGATGCCGATCGCCTACACCGGAGAGGTGTCGTTTGGTATCTTTAATTTTATCATGGCGACGCTGTATGTTTCCTTTGTGGCGCTGGTCATCGCTGTTTTTGTGGGATTGGGTGCCGCAGTCTTTCTTTCCTGCGTGGCGTCGGAAAGAATGCGCGGGATTCTCTATCCCTTTGTCGACCTGCTGGCGGGCATTCCGTCGGTGATCTATGGATTTATCGGACTTGCCATTCTGGTCAAATATTTTATCCGTCTGGGAATCCCCACCGGCTCCTGTGTGCTGGCAGCCGGCATCCTGCTGGCGGTGATGCTGCTGCCGTTTTTGGTGTCCTCCTGCAGCGAAACGATGCTGAAGGTCAAGGAAGCCTACCTGCCTGCCGCCGAAGCGATGGGAATTTCCAAGTGGTACGCAATCGCCACCATTGTGCTGCCGGCTTCTTGGAAAAATATCCTGATGTCGATGATCCTTGCGATTGGACGTGCCATGGGAGAAACCATGGCGGTCATGATGGTCATGGGAAATGCAAACCTTTTTCCGCGGCTGCTGGGCAAGAGCGAAAGCATCGCTTCGGTCATCGCTCTGGAGATGGGAACAGCAGTGGTGGACAGCACCCATTATCATGCACTGTATGCAGCGGGTATGGTGCTGATGATTTTGCTGTTTGTCATCAATCTGGTGATTATGTTTTTGCGAGAGAAAATCATTGACTGAGGAGGAGCAGGATGCACTGGAAAGCGAGGCTCGTCAAGTACTGGGCTTATCTGAGCATGGGCCTGGTGACAGCGATTATTTTGTTTTTGTTTGGATATGTGTTTTATCAGGGAGCAGACACCATCAGTTGGGAGTTTTTGACGCAGGCTCCCAGCGGCGCAGTGCTGGGAGAAGAAGGCGGCATCTGGCCGGCGATCGTGGGAAGCCTGTTCTTTACCGCAACGGCGGTCGTGCTGGGAAGCATCCCAGCGGTTGCTACCGCTTTATACATGGTGTTTTACTGCAAAAGCCGCCGGCTGGAGCTGCTGGTGCGGATGGTGGTGCAGTGCATCTCGGGAATCCCGTCGATCGTTCTGGGACTGTTTGCTTACAGTTTTTTGGTTCGCGATTTGGGATGGGGCAGATGTATCCTCTCCTCCGGCGTTGCACTGGCGATAATGATTCTGCCTTTTATTGAGGTGCGGGCGGAGAAAGCCTTTCATGAGCTACCGGCACAGATGGTGCAGTCCTCCTATGCGCTGGGCTGTTCCAGATGGTATACCATCCGAAAAATTGTTCTTCCTGCCTGCAAGGGAGAGTTGGTGTCCGGCATTATCCTCGGCGGCTGTTACGCCATGGGTGCGACGGCGCCGATGATTTTCACCGGTGCGGTCGCTTACGCCAAGGTGCCGACCAGCCTGATGCAGCCGGCGATGGCGCTGCCGATGCACCTGTACCTGCTGTTGGCACAGGGCGTCACCTCGATGGACACCGCCTATGCCACGGCGTTTGTGATGATGGGACTGATTTTGCTGAGCAATCTGCTGGCAACGATCTATGCAAGGAGGAGCCAGAAAAAATGGAGAATACATTAACACTGCATCATGTGAGCGCCAGCTACGATGGAAAAGCGGTGCTGGAGGACATTTCGTTGGAGATTCCTGCCCACGGCATCACCGCGATCATCGGACCGTCCGGCTGTGGAAAATCGACCCTGCTGCGCTGCATGAACGGAATGCTGAGAGAGGAAAAGGGCACGGGCATTTCGGGAGAAATCCTGCTGGGAGGACAGGACATTCAGAAGATGGAACCGGAACAGCTGCGCCGTCGGGTAGGACTGGTTTTTCAGACGCCGGCGCCGTTTCCGTTTTCCATCTACCGCAATATGACCTATGCGCTGCGTTACTACGGCGTGCGTGACAAAAAGGAGCTGGACCGTCAGGTTCGGGAGAAGCTGGAGATGGCAGGACTGTATGAAGAAGTATCACAGGAGCTGGACAAAAGCGCACACAAGTTGTCCGGCGGTCAGCAGCAGCGCCTGTGCATCGCAAGAGCGCTGACGGTGGAGCCGGAAGTTTTGCTGCTGGACGAGCCGTGTTCTGCGCTGGATGTCAAATCCTCCAGCGTCATCGAGCGGATGCTGGTGCAGCTCAAGGAACGATACACCATCGTCATTGTCACCCACAACATCGCGCAGGCAAGGCGCATCTCCGACCATGTTGCCTTTTTGTTCGGCGGCAGACTGGTGGAATTTGGAACGACAGCGCAGATTTTTTCCGAGCCGCGGGAGGAACAGACCCGCGATTTTCTGGAAGGAATCTACGGATAAAGAGAAAAAAGTCATCGCATAAACTGCGATGACTTTTTTGTTGGTTTGTATGATTAACGATGCTGTCGGGATGATGCGCGTCAGGATGTGTGTCTTTTTGCTCTTTGATAGCAGGGCTGTTCCACCTTTGCCTCCACAAACCACTTGTTGCCCTCCTGAAACAGAAAGGTTTCCTTGCCGTGAACGACAATGGTGTATCGGATGCCGCCGCCGCTGACCTTGGAGGATGCAGCGCGGCACTTGTGTTTGAGGCGTTCGATGGGAAAAATGCGGCCATTGGGCCAGCGAATCAGTCGCGGACAGATGACGCCCTGTTCATCAACGTCCAGATTGACGCTGACATAAGCTTTTTTGCAGGATGGTTCCATAAGGGATGCTTCACCTCCGAATGGTTGGATGCGGTCGATTGCCGCCTTGACAAAATGAGCAATTCACGGTACACTATGAGTAGTTTAACTGCTCATAAGAGTATTATAAGTATTTTAACTGCTATTGTCAAGAGAGAAAAGGCAGTTGGATGTCCCATCCTTTTGCAGGAAGAGGAGTGATCGACAAGATGACATTTGGAGAGAAGTTTAAAATCCAGCGGGAAAAGCTGGGTTTGACACAACAGCAGGTGGCGGATGCATTGGGGATTAACCGCCGGATGATTACGCGGTATGAAAATGGGATTTCCTTTCCGAGGACAAAGGAAGCCTACCGGAAGATTGCAGAATTTTTTGAGGTGGATATTAATTACCTGCTGACCGAGGAGGAGGAGTTTGTAGTTCAGGCTTTGGAGCAGTACGGTTCCCGCGGGATGCAGGAGGCACAGGAGCTGATCCATTCAATGTCGGGACTGTTTGCAGGAGGTAGCCTGTCCGAGCAGGATAAGGATGCTGTCATGAAGGCATTGCAGGATATTTACTGGGAGTCCAAGGCGCGCAATGTACAGAAATACACCCCCAAAAAGTACCAGAAGCAGGACTAAAGGAGTGAGAGCGCAATGATGATTCGCTCGAAGGAAATTTATCAGCGGGCGCAGCGCATTGTCCGGCACTGCAAGACCAGGGATGCGCTGGAGATTGCCGCAGAGCTGGGGATCTATGTTCACAGCATCGACAGCCTGACCTCGCTGTTGGGGATGTATACCTATCGTCACAAGGAAAGACACATCCTTTTGAATGCCAACATGGACCCGATGCTGACACAGATGGTTTGTGCGCATGAAATCGGACATGACCTTCTGCATCGGGAGCTTGCCAAAGGAAGCGGTTCGCTGCCGGAGTTTGTGCTGTTCGATATGCGTTCCACGCCGGAATATGAAGCCAATGCCTTTGCAGCTCATCTGCTGATCGACGACAGGGAGCTTCTCGAAAATCTGCGACAGGGATACGATGTAGCTCAACTGGCTTCGATGATGGGAACCAATATCAACCTGATGCTGATTAAACTAAACGAATTAAACCGCATGGGATGGCAGCTGAATCTGCCGTATGTTCCGCACGGGGATTTTCTGAAAAACCTGAAGGCGCAGGAGGAAGATTAGGGAACACTGGAAGGAGGTCCGCCGAAGAATGAAACAGCGCATCTATCTGGCAATCGACCTGAAGTCGTTTTATGCTTCGGTGGAATGCAGAGAACGGGGACTGGACCCGATGGACACCAATCTGGTGGTGGCGGATGAAAGCCGGACCGATAAGACCATCTGCCTCGCGGTCAGTCCTTCGCTGAAAACCTACGGCATTTCGGGAAGGGCAAGACTGTTCGAGGTGGTACAGCGCGTTCGGGAAGCAAATGCAGGCCGCAGACACGATGCACCAGGGAAAAAACTGACGGGAAGATCCTGCTTTTTGTCCGAGCTCAACGCCTCTCCGCAGCTGGAAATTGACTATCTCATCGCGCCGCCGCGCATGGCCTATTACATGGAGTACAGCACTCGCGTCTACAATGTTTATCTCAAATATATTGCGCCGGAGGACATCCTGGTCTATTCCATCGACGAGGTTTTTCTGGATGTGACCGACTATCTGCATACCTATCGCCTTTCTGCACGGGAGCTGGCGATGAAGATCATTCTGGATGTGCTCCATACTACCGGCATCACCGCCACCGCCGGCATCGGAACCAATCTGTTTCTTTGCAAGGTGGCGATGGACATTGTGGCAAAGCATATTCCGGCGGATCAAAATGGAGTTCGCATCGCCCAGCTGGACGAGGTCAGCTATCGTCAGACGCTGTGGAGTCATCAGCCGCTCACCGATTTCTGGCGGGTGGGCAGAGGATACGCCAAAAAGCTGGAGGAAAACGGGATGTTCACCATGGGGGATATTGCCCGCTGCTCGGTCTACAATGAGGATTTGCTCTATCGGCTCTTTGGCAAAAATGCGGAGCTGCTCATCGACCATGCATGGGGATGGGAGCCGTGCACCATTGCAGACGCCAAGGCATATCGACCCAGCAACAACAGCCTTTGTTCGGGTCAGGTGCTGCATTGCCCGTATGAAGCGGACAAGGCGCAGCTGGTTCTGCGGGAGATGGCGGAGCGAATGGCGCTGGATCTGGTGGACAAGGCACTGGTGACCAACCAACTGGTTCTCACCGTCGGCTATGACATTGAGAATCTCACCGACCCGCTCCGAAAAAAGCAGTATCATGGGGAGATTGTCAAGGATGTCTATGGACGGCAGATCCCAAAACATTCCCATGGAACCGAAAACCTCAAGCAGTACACCTCCTCGGCAAAACAACTGATGCAGGCGGCAGCAACCTTGTTTGAGCGGATTGCAGATAAAAACCTGCTCATCCGAAGACTGAGTCTGACGGCAAACCATGTGATTGCCGAAACGGAGATTCCTGATACACAGGCAAAGGTGGAACAGCTGGATCTGTTTACCGATTATGCCGCACAGCAGAAACAACAGGAGCAGGAACGGGCAGCGCTGGAACGGGAGAAAAAACTTCAGAAAACGATGCTGAACATCAAGAAAAAATATGGCAAAAACGCAATCCTCAAAGGGATGAACCTGGAGGAAGGAGCGACCGCCAAGGATCGCAATGCACAGATTGGAGGTCATCGAGCATGACAGGAGATTACAACGATATTATCTATCTGCCGCACCATGTTTCCCCAACCCGTCCGCAGATGTCGATGCGGGACAGGGCGGCACAGTTTTCTCCCTTTGCAGCGCTCACCGGTTATGATGCGGCCATTCGGGAAACCGCCCGTCTGACACAGGAGAAGGTCGAGCTGGACGAACAGGAGCTGGCTGTGCTGGACAGAAAGTTCCAGCTGCTGCTGGAACAGCTGGGACAGTGCCCGCAGGTGACGATCACCTGGTTTGTGCCGGACGAGTTAAAGCAGGGCGGACGCTATCTGACCATAACCGATGTGGTCAAAAAGGTGGACGCTGCTGCCCGCTTTGTTCTCCTGCAAAATGTGGGCAGAATCTGCATGGACGATATTGTAGAGATCGAAGGGGAGCTGTTTGACTACTTGGAATAAAGACGGTGAAGTTAGGGCAGCAGGTGAAAAAATAGCTTGACAAGATTTGCGGAACATATTATAATGACCTGGGTTAGTGAAAGCTAACCTTATTTATTGCAGCAAAGTTAGCATAAGCTAACATTTTTACAGAAATTTCCTGTGAAACCACAGATGCTGCCAGAAAACAAGGACAAGATGTGCAAAGCTGCTTTTTACCTGGAATTTGCAGACAAAAAAGGGAACGAGCTTCTGCATACGATGTACCACAATGGAGGAAACCGATGAAAAAAACAGTCAATCTGCTGCTGGCGTTGAGCTTTCTTGCAACCATTCTGGTTCCGCTGACCGGAATAATGGTGCACAAAATGGCGTCCGCTGTCTTTCTTTTGCTGTGTGTTGTGCACATGGTTATCTATCGGAAAAAATGCGGCCCTAAAAAATGGGGACTGCTGTTGATGGTAATTCTCACCTTCCTCAGCGGAGTGTTTGGGATGGTGTATGAGCAGATACCGGCGATCTTACTGCTGCACAAGCTGCTTTCCATGGCGTGCATCGTCTGTCTGGCAATCCATCTCTTTGTATTTCAAAGGGGTCTGTGGGGAAGGAGGAAAACAGTATGATGATCAATCGACGGCTGATCAATACCGTTGCGGAGAGCAAAGGATACATTGCCAAAAATGTCCTGCTGCAGTGGACGGCACTGGCTGCAAACATTGCCTTCATTGGTTCCATCTGCCGCCTGCTCGAGCAGCTTTATCTGAGAACAGCCACCACAACGACCATCAGCATGACGCTGGTGGTTGCGGTTTTGGCAATGCTGGTCCGTTTTACCTGTCATCTTGGTGCTGCCCGCATGGGCTATCTCTCCAGCAAGTCGGTCAAGCGCAGACTGCGGGAGATGATCTATCAAAAGCTGCTGCGTCTGGGAACCTCCTATAAGGAGAAGATTCAGACAAGCGAGGTCGTTCAGGTCGCAGTGGAAGGCGTCGAGCAGCTGGAAACCTATTTTGGACAGTATTTGCCCCAGTTTTTCTATGCGATGCTGGCGCCGCTTACCCTGTTTCTGGTGCTGTCGCTCATAAATCTTCCGGCGGCGCTGGTGCTGCTGATCTGTGTCCCACTGATTCCGATTGCGATTGCTGCGGTCCAGACCTGGGCCAAAAAACTGCTGAGCAAATATTGGGGACAGTATACCGCGTTGGGCAATACCTTTTTGGAAAATTTGCAGGGCCTAACCACCCTCAAAATCTATCAGGCGGATCAGTTTAAACAGGATGAGATGAACGAGGAGTCCGAAAAGTTTCGCAAAATCACCATGAAGGTGCTGACGATGCAGCTTAATTCCATCACCATCATGGACTTTATCGCCTATGGCGGCGCTGCGGCCGGTATGATTGTAGCGGTTTATCAGTTTCAGACAGGGAGGATCGGACTGGGAGAATGCCTGCTGATTATCCTGCTGGCGGCAGATTTTTTCATTCCGATGCGTTTGCTTGGAAGTTTCTTCCATGTCGCCATGAACGGCATGGCGGCAAGCGATAAAATCTTTCGCCTGCTGGACCTGGCGGAACCTCAGGAAAAGCAGGGAGAGGTTCCGGCTGACTGCACCATCCGCTGTGAGCACCTGCATTTTTCCTATGAGCAGGACCGTGAGCTCCTTAGAGACATTTCGGTGGTTTTTCCGATGGGAAGTTTTACCGCGATTGTTGGAGAATCCGGCTGCGGCAAATCGACGTTGGCCTCTATCCTCATGGGGCGCAATCGCTCCTATCAGGGCAGTGTCACCGTGGGTGGAGTCGGGTTGGAAACGATCAACGAGGGAAATCTGATGGAACACATTACCTATATTTCCCATCAGAGCTATCTGTTTAAAGGGACTGTCCGTGAAAATCTTTTGTTGGGCTGTGCGGACGCAACGGAGGAGTCGATGTGGAAGGTGCTGGAACAGGTGAAGCTGGCAAACTTTCTCCGCAGTGAGGACGGACTGGACACCCAGCTGCAGGAGAGAGCTTCCAATCTGTCGGGCGGTCAGCGTCAGCGTCTGGCGCTGGCACGGGCATTGCTGCGTCAAACACCGGTGTATATCTTTGACGAAGCAACTTCCAACATCGACGTGGAGAGCGAAAACGACATTATGGAGCAGATCATCGACCTGGCAAAGACAAAAACGGTGATTCTGATTTCCCATCGTCTGGCGAATGTGACAGGTGCAGATCATCTGTATGTGATGGATGCCGGCCGTGTGGTGGAAAGCGGTAAGCATGAACAGCTGCTGGAGAAGGGCGGCAGATATGCCCAGCTGTGGCAGGCACAGCAGCAGCTTGAAAACTATGGAAAGGAGAACAGCTGATGAAAAAAAGAAGTGGATTTGCGGTGATGCTCCAGCTGATCGGTCTGGTCAAACCGCTGACCCTCTATATGCTGCTGGCGATTGTCATGGGATTGGCCGGACATCTGGCAGCATCCTTTATCACCATTTTTGGAGGATATGGGATTTTGCATGTTCTGGGATTGCCGGCGCCGTGGACACTCACCGTTTTGGCGGCAGCGGTCATCCTGATGGCAGCTTTGCGCGCAGGACTGCGCTATGCTGAGCAATCCTGCAATCATTATATCGCATTTCAGCTGCTGGCTCTCCTTCGGGATCGGGTCTTTCAGTCACTGCGGAAGCTGGCGCCTGCCAAGCTGGAAGGAAGGGACAAGGGCGACTTGATCTCGGTGATTACCTCCGACATCGAGCTTTTGGAGGTGTTCTATGCGCATACCATCTCACCGGCGGCGATTGCTGCACTGTTCTCGGCGTTGATGTGTCTCTTTATCGGGAGCTACCATCCTGTTTTGGCATGGGTTGCGCTGGCGGCTTATCTTGTCGTGGGTGCAGTGATTCCGGTGTGCATCTCCAAAGCATCAGGAGAGAGCGGAACAATCTTTCGTCAGCAGTCGGGACTGCTTTCCAGCTTTGTTTTGGACAGTCTGCGAGGACTGCCGGATATTTTGCAGTACGGAGCAGGCAAAAAGCGGCTGGAACAGATGAACCAGCACACCGATACACTGGCACAGTACGAGGAAGAAATGAAGCGCATTGCCGGCAGAAATGTCGCCATTACCAATGCGGTGATCTTCCTGTTTGATATAGCGATGCTGTTTGCAGCGATCTTTCTTTATCAGAAGGGACAGCTGGGATTTGACGGCGTTTTGATCTGCACCATCGTGCTGATGTCCTCCTTTGGACCGGTTGTGGCATTGGCAAATTTGGGAAGTACCTTGCAGAACACCTTTGCAGCGGGAAACCGCGTGCTGGATATTCTGGAGGAGCAGCCTTTGGTGGAGGAAATCGAAGGACAATCGGAAATTTCTTTCCAGGGAGCCGGCGCAGAAGGAGTTACCTTTGCCTACGGAGAGGAAACGATCCTGAACGATTTCACGGTAACGATTCCAGAAAAGAAGATCATCGGCATCGTGGGAAGATCGGGAAGCGGAAAATCCACCCTGCTCAAGCTGTTCATGCGCTTTTGGGATGTTCAGCAGGGAAGGGTGAATATCTCTGGAAAAGAGGTGGGCAGCATCAACACCTCCAACCTGCGGGAGATGGAGAGCTTTATGACCCAGGAAACCCACCTGTTTCACGATTCCATCCGCAATAACCTGCGGATTGCAAAGCTGGATGCGACCGATGAGGAGATCGAAGCTGCCTGCAAAAAGGCATCGGTGCATGATTTTATCATGACGCTGCCCAGAGGCTATGATACACCGGTTGGAGAACTGGGAGATACACTCTCCAGTGGAGAGCGTCAGCGGCTGGGCTTAGCGAGGGCATTTTTGCACGATGCGCCCTTCCTGCTGCTGGATGAGCCGACCAGCAATCTGGACAGCCTGAACGAGGCGGTGATCCTTCGCTCGCTGGGAGAGGAGCGCCGCGACAAGACGGTTATCCTGGTTTCACACAGAAAATCAACGATGCGGATTGTCGATCAGCTGTATTCGGTGGAACAGGGGAGGGTCAGCTGATGGATGTACAATCCAAGAGAGAACGGGAAAAGAAGGTGGTCTCCTTCATGATCGCTCTGTATTGCAGAAAGAAGCATCACACAAAGGGCAGGCTGTGCGCGGAGTGTGCTGCTTTGGAGGAGTATGCAAGACAGCGTTCAGACCACTGTCCTTTTATGGAGACAAAGACATTTTGTTCCAACTGTACCATTCATTGCTACAAGCAGGAGATGCGGGAGAAAATTCGGGAAGTGATGCGATTTTCCGGCCCTCGGATGTTGTTTGTTCATCCGCTGATGGCGATAGGGCATGTGTTGGAATCCCGAAAAGAGAAAAAGAGATTGGAGCGCAAGGTATGAAGCTGAAAAAGATGTTGTATCTGTTGATCGGTTTTCTTGGAGTGGTACTGGGAGCAGTAGGAGCGGTGGTTCCGATGCTTCCCGCCTTCCCGTTTTTGCTGATGGCTGCATTTGGATTTGGAAAAAGCTCCGAAAGACTGGAGCGGTGGTTTAAGGGAACCCGCCTGTATCGGGAGAACCTGGAGGACTTTGTGTCCAAACGAGGTATGACCAGAAAGGCAAAAATCCGGATTATGCTCACCGTGACCATTCTGATGAGCATTGGCTTTGTGATGATGCATGCTGTGGCAGTCGGCCGCGTGGTGCTGGTGTGTGTCTGGATTTTTCATGTGCTCTATTTTGTCTTTGGAATCAGGACTCTCCCTGCAAATCAGACAGAGCAGGGCTAATTTGCAGATGTGGTACGACAGGAATCTTTGCCGACGAAAAAATAACCGCACAGGGAACATTTCCCTGTGCGGTTATTTTGTATCGTCTTATGGATTTCTTAACAGCTGCAAAATTCCTCTTTTTGCAGCGAGAACAGCACATTGTCATAGATGATGCCGTTGTCTTTGATGGCGCGGCGCAGATAGCCCTCCTGCACAAATCCAAGCTTTGTAAGCAGTGCACGGGAAGCAGTGTTTGGTGCAAGCGCCTGCGCAGTGACGGAATCAAACTTTCTGTCCTCGAAGAGATAATGGAGGAAGGCAGAAAGAGCCTCGGTCATGTAGCCTTTTCGGGTGTATTCTTCACCCAGCCAGTAGGCGAGGTCGACCGAGTTGACATCGTAGCGCAGATGGTCCTCGTCGATGTGGATTTTGCCGATGAGCTCATCGCTGTCTTTGAGGACGATGGCAAAATCCTTTTTCTTTTCGATCATCTGCTGAAGGTACTGTCTGGAGCCTTCGCGGTCCATCCTGTACATGCACAGATACTTGAGAACAAAATCCGAGTTTGCAAGCAGGTCGAAGCGGTCAAGGTCAGACATCTTCAGTTCGCGGATGACAAGACGTTCGGTAATAAGGTTCATGGGAAGATCTCCTGATGTATTATTGGAGGTAAAAACAGAAGTTTTTGGTCGAGCTTTTTTCAAAAAGCTCGTGGGGGTACGGGGGCAACGCCCCTGTGACACTTCACAATAAAATAAAAAGCGATATGGGCTGGATGATGTTTCGATGCTGCCGCACATCAGTGCGCATTTGTACATATTGTGCAGGTATAAACAGGAATCAGTTTCTGCTGTCAAAAATCATCCACCGGATAATTTTTGAGATCATTCTCTGCCTGCAATCGGTTTTTGGAACCCCTTTCTCTTACAAAGGGGTTCCAAACCTCCTCAAGGCGCTTGAACGATAAGGCTTTCCGCCTTCTGCGGAAGGCGGCCAAAGGCTTCGCCTCTGGACACCACCACCTTTTGTAAAAGGTGGACGAAAACTTCTGTTTTTTTATCTGTTCTTACTTAGCCAGCGAGCCCATTGGGTCCCATGGCTCCAGCATGATCGGTTCGGATTCATAGACGTCCAGAATTTCTTTGGACAGGTACTTCTTGTTGACAACGATCTGATAGGTGTATTCATCAAACCAGCGGTCGCTCATGACATAGTATCCATCCTTGCCGGCATCCGGACCCCAGCTGTTTTCCACTCTCCAGCGGTTTGGCTTGCCGTTTTCGTCGAGGTTGACGCCCTGGAATACCATTGCATGGGTCATCAGGCTCTGACCATAGTCCAGACGCTCACCCTTGGTCATGCCGAAGGTGGTATCGAACAGGTGGTCGAGGTCGTACAGTTCGGTATCCATGATACCGCCATCACGGGAGGAACGTTTGCCGACGTCGCAGCCAAACCATACCGGTTCGCCGTCCTTCATCTGGGCGATGGCTGCTTTTTTGAGCTCCTCGATCGGGAGGTTGACATATTTCACCGGTCTGCCTTCGATGACATTGCCCAGATAGCTGACGCTGTAGCTCTTATAGAACGGTTTGTCCTCGGTTGGAGCATTGATCAGGCTGATATAATCATCGACGTTGAGGCCGATATATTTTTCATAAAATGCCTTTGGAGTCAGATCGCACTCGCGATGGAAGTTGCCGTCCTTGTCGCGGTACTCAAAGGTGAAGGTCTTTGGTGGTTTGCCCAGGCTGATGCAAAGCATGTTGTAGATAGTCTGCATCATTTCATCCTTGCGGGCGCGCAGCTGTTCCATGCTTTCGCCTTCCTTGTGTGCGCGGCGGAGGATGCAGGCAAATTCACGCAGTTTTTCGGTCATATAGCCGTTCATCTCTCTGGTGCTGGAGGAGCTGACGCTTTCCGGCATTGCAGACTTTGGAACGATACCGTATTTGTTGATCAGGCTGCACAGCATATCCCACTGACCACCGTCGCCGAGCGGAGAGGAGAGCAGGTGAGCGATCAGACGGCTGCTGGTCTTTTCGTCCAGGGTTTCCAGGATGCTTTCGAGGAAATAGTTGGATTTTTCCAGTTTATCGTAGAACAGAGTGTAGCTCTGGGAGAGTTCGATGGTTTCGAGATTGCATTTCTGCATCATGGAGAAACGCAGGCAGTTGAGAGCTGCGAACATCCAGCAGCGGCCGCTCTGTTTCTGATTGGTAATTTTGCCCTGCTTGAGGCTGATGGAGTAATCGTGTGTCACCTGACGGTCAACCGGATAATTTTTAGCGCAGGCGTTGATACCATTTGCATAAACGGCGTTCATCGCAACAGCATGTACCGGATTCTGGTCAAATTTCTGTTCCAGACGGCAGAGTTCTTCCTGAGAAATGCTAGTATTCATAATCAATCACTCCTTAAAAAAGTTAGAGAAATTATATTCCCTTTTCATTCTAGCACTCTTTTTCAAGGATGAATACATTTTTTGTAAATAAATGGCGAACTTTGTCAAATCAGACCAACATTTTATTGAATAATCTTTCATTATGACTAAATTTCAAGCCTATTGTAGATAAGAAGAAGTGAACTGCACGTATCCTCTGGAGCAGGACAATGAAGGATTGATTTTGACAGAAGAAGGAAGGCAGCCAAAAGAATTTCTCTTTTGGCTGCCTTCCTTCTAAGCTTACAGCATCTACATCTTTGCATCCGATACGCTGCGTTTAATCTGCATCAACAGGAGTACCAGGCTGATTCCCAGCAGGATATGCCCAATTCCGGCAATGCCGGAAATTGCTGCATCCATGCCGGAGGAAAGTGCAGTTCCCAGCACCTGGGTGATGCCGCGTACAACAAACATTACTGCCGTCAGATTCAGTCCAACCTGATAGGCGACCAGTATCCGACCGGTTTTGGCTCCCGTGAAAGAAAAGTTTTTTTCCAACAAAAGCAGCAGCAGGAAGAACACCATGCCCAACAGGAAATAATGGGTGTGTACTACGCCCAGAGTGGTTTTGCCGGTAAAGCCGTTAAACTTGGTAAATTCTCGATAAAACACGCCGCCGACCATCGCAAGAATGGCGTATAGCAAGGACAGATTCATATAACGTTTCATGTTCCTTCCTCCTTTATCTGCATTCCTTTTTCATGGCAAAGTAGCCAATCAGAACGCTCCATACATAGGCACAGGTTTTGGGAATCATCAGCATCCCGATCATAGGGATGACATCCGCCCACAGTACCACAGGGATGTAGAAGCCAAAGCTCAGCACAATGGTCAGCCACATCCAGCGGAATGCCCGATCTTTATGCTCCTTTGCGCTGCGATAAAACAGCACGATCACCAGCAGACCCAGCAGCGCAAATGGAATGTTTCGCCAGATGCCCCAGGAAAGAGGAGCGTCGGCACTGAGCCACTGATTCTGCGGCATCATGCACAGAAGAATCCGAGCGCCAGCCAGACCGTATACGGCAGCAGTCAGACCGCTCTGTCCCTTGATGTGGTAGCGCTGCCGCCATACATAGTAGAGCAGCACATAGAAGATGGTCATGGTGATGGAGGTGATCCATTTGCCCAGTCCCAGCGGAACGGTGTAATTTTCCAGTCCGGTGGTACACAATGCCAATGCACGTGGCACCAGATGGAATGCGTCGCCTGCTCCCAGCACCACAGCCATCCAGCCAAACAGCTTAAACTGGCGGTTTCCTTTGCTTCCTCGAATCATCAACACACCGATGGTAATGACAGAAATCAGATAGACCGCATCAAACAAGGTTTCTACGATTGCTTGCATAGTTTATTCTCCTTTATACTCGGTTTTATTTTGAACTCTGACATCGGCAAGCACCGCTTTGCCAAAGTTGCGTCCAAACAATATTCCGGCCAGCAGAAGGGAAGCGCCCAGGCCGGTATAAAAGACGGCGATAAATCGCTCCGGCGCCAATCCACTTGCCCGCAGACCGATTCCGCCGGCCATCATGACCGCCATGATGGCAAAGGCTTTTCCGTCAAAAAATTTCAGGAAAAAATGCCGTTCTTCCACATAGGAATGGATTCTGGTTGTGTGCTTTTTCACCAGCTTTCCAAAGATGAATTTCTGAAACACAACAAAAACCAGGGCTGATAACAGGAAATTCCACACAGACCCATAAGATGGGTATGCAATCAATCCTATGCGAAGAATATTAAAGCCCGCTGCACTCCACACCAGACAGGCGAGGAGCAGCAGGGTATTTCGTTTTACTTTCACTGTCTGCCTCCTCTGATTGAATACGAC
>NZ_CALXIN010000003.1 GCF_944388365.1 uncultured Negativibacillus sp.
CGTAATTACAACACAAAGAAAAACAAGAAAAACGATCCTGACAGACTTGAGATGAACAAATACTGCAAGTTCTGCCGGAAACACACACTTCACAAAGAAACCAAGTAGGCGAAAGGCGGGCTGTTTAAATGGCTGATGAAAAGAAACCAGGCTTGCTGAAACGTATCGCCTCGAAGCTTTCCCGTTTTATCAAAGACACAAAGGGTGAAATGAAGAAGATTGTCTGGCCGAGCAAAAAGACCGTTGTCAACAACACCGGTGTTGTTATTCTCGTCCTGGCAGCATTCAGCATCTGTATTGGAATTGTCGACTTCGTATTCAATGCAGTTGTCGGTTTGTTCCACTAGTCGAAAGCTTACAAGAACATCTACACCAGCGGAGGGATTTACACTATGGCTGAAACTCCAAAATGGTATGTGGTGCACACCTATTCCGGTTACGAGAACAAGGTAGCATCGGATATCGAAAATGCGGTGGAAAACCGTAAGCTGCACGATTTGATCGCCGGCGTCATGGTTCCTACCGAAAAGGTTGTTGAGATCAAAGACAACAAAAAGCGTGAAGTGGAGCGCAAGATTTTTCCAGGCTATGTGCTTGTCAACATGATCATGACAGATGATTCCTGGTATGTTGTCCGCAACATTCGTGGAGTGACCGGCTTTGTCGGACCTGGTTCCAAACCGGTTCCGCTGTCTGACGAAGAGGTAGCTGCCCTTGGTGTGGAGAAAAAACAGGTTGAAGTCAACTTTGAAGTTGGCGACTCTGTTAAGATCATTGACGGTTACCTTGACGGCTTCATCGGTGTTGTGGAAGAACTGGACACCGAGCGCAACATGGTCAAGGTGGTCGTTTCCATGTTTGGAAGAGAGACGCCCGTAGAGCTTGAACTGGATCAGGTAGAGACAATAGAATAAATATCGTCTTTATGAGGTGACTTAAAACCATAACCCGTTTTAGGTCGTGCCCGAAAGGGTTTGTTCTGCTGTTTTTGCACTGGGTAAAAACAGCACAGTGGGAGGGACAAAAATTTTTACTCTGTCCCGACTGACCACATTTTATGGAGGTGCAATTTACTAATGGCTCAGAAAGTTACCGGCTTCATTAAGCTGCAGATTCCTGCCGGAAAAGCGACTCCGGCACCACCGGTTGGCCCAGCTCTTGGTCAGCATGGTGTAAACATCATGGCATTCACCAAAGAATTCAACGAGAGAACCAAAAATGATGCAGGTCTGATCATTCCAGTTGTAATCACTGTTTACGCTGACAGATCCTTCACTTTTGTTACCAAGACCCCTCCGGCTGCTGTACTCATCAAGAAAGAGTGCAATATCCAGTCCGGTTCCGGCGTTCCAAACAAAACCAAAGTTGCAAAAATCACAAAAGCACAGTTGCAGAAAATCGCTGAGATGAAAATGCCAGACCTCAATGCTGCAAGCCTGGATGCTGCTATCAGCATGATCGCAGGTTCTGCTCGCGCAATGGGCGTCGAGGTAGTTGACTAGTACTCCCCGGGTGGGAGGAGATTTCCGCATTTACCACTCAGGATAAGGAGGAGTAATTTAAAATGAAACACGGAAAGAAATATCAGGACAGCACCAAACTGGTTGATACTGCTGCTCTGTACGATACCACCGAAGCAATCGAAAACTGCCTGAAAACCGCAAAGGCAAAATTTGACGAGACCGTAGAAATCCACGTAAGACTGGGTGTTGACTCCCGTCATGCTGAACAGCAGGTTCGTGGCGCAGTTGTACTGCCAAACGGAACCGGTAAATCTGTTCGCGTACTGGTATTCTGCAAAGGCGACAAAGTTGACGCAGCTCTGGCTGCTGGCGCTGACTACGCTGGTGCTGAAGAGTACATGCAGAAAATCCAGGGCGGCTGGATGGAATTTGACGTTGTCATCGCAAGCCCTGACATGATGGGCGTTGTTGGCCGTCTGGGTAAAGTTCTCGGTCCAAGAGGCTTGATGCCATCTCCAAAAGCCGGCACTGTAACCCCTGACGTTGTAAAAGCTGTTCAGGAAGCAAAAGCTGGTAAGATCGAGTACCGTCTGGACAAGACCAACATCATCCACTGCCCAATCGGCAAAGCTTCCTTCGGCGTTGAGAAACTCCAGGAAAACTTTGAGACCCTGATGGGTGCCATCGTAAAAGCAAAACCAGCAGCAGCAAAAGGTCAGTACGTTAAATCCTGCGTTCTGGCTACCACCATGGGCCCTGGCGTAAAAGTTAACCCAGCTAAGTTCTGCTAATCGGCTTTTGGCTGAAGATAGAGAATAATAAAACCCCTTCCGCAATGCGGGAGGGGTTTTTTGCGTGCTGGTTTCTGTGGCATGACGAAAAATAATTCGTTTTGCAATGTATCCCCGAAAAGTTCCCAGTGGGAAGTTTTCGGCAGTAGAAGCCTCTAGCTGGATACAATATCACGCTTTGGTTTCAGCTAATACATTCGCTCATTGGAGCAGGAAAGTTTCAATCGAGCGAAACAAATAATTTTGGCTCAATAGCACAGACAGCAGAAAAATCTCCCACTGGGAGGTTTTTCTGGCAAGTGCGCAACGCTTATCTGTCAAGGGGGCTTTTCTCTTACAAAAGCCCCCTCTGTTTCAATCCAAAATTTGGATTGAAACATTCACCCGCAAAATGCGCCTGACGATAAAAGCTTTTCGCTCGTTGCGACGAGCGACTAAAGGCTCTGCCTTTAGAATCCGCGAGCTTTTTGAAAAAAGCTCGACCAAAAACTTTTATTCTTGCGCTAAAACTCCCCTAAGAGCCAAACACTTTTCTTTTGGCCGGACAAATATGGAACATATTTTGTCCTCTTTTCTATGCAAAGAAAAGGTAAGCAAAAAGCACCGGCGAAATGCCGATGCTTTTTGCTTATACGGGAAAAAGACAATATTAAGAAAATATCAAAAGAAAAGATGAACTGTTCATAGTGCAGACGGTTGCGGCCGACGCGTAGAAACTCCTGCCCCAATCGACAGGTTTATATGAACAGCCTCAAGCTTGTGTGCAGCATGTGCACAACCAAAAATGAATGAATAGAAAAAGAAGTGTGAAAACTTATTACTTTTACAGTATAGTCAATTTCATGCTAAAAATCAACCTTTTTGTTTATCTTCTACGTTTGCAAGTGAAATTTTTGGATAGATAAATGATTTTTCACACTTCTTTTCTTTCATTTTTAGGAGTTTTCACGCTTTAATCTGTTAAAATTTCTGTTTATTTTTACATCCTGTTTTATCCGCCTGATATTCTCATATTTCTCTCTGGTCGCCATGCCTCCGCGGATGTGACGTTCCTGTTTGTTCCGTTCCAGCACTTCCTTGACCTGCTGATACAGCGTCGGACTGAGCTGCTTCAGCCGCTGGGTCACATCTTTATGTACCGTACTTTTGGACACTCCAAACCGCTTTGCAGCCTGTCGGACGGTGGTGTCCTGTTCTATGATATACTGTGCCAGCTGGACGGCACGTTCTTCCGGTAAGCCCTTCACGCTCTCCCCTCCCACAAATTTTGGTTTTCACCCCTATTCTATGCGGGAAGGCGGAGCTTGTATCCATTGTTTCGCAGGCTTTTCTGCGAAATAGTTTGTCTGCTTAAAGGTGCTTGCTTGCTTTTTATCTTCTGTTTGCTTATACTGAAAAAAACACCAAAGGAGGAATTTCAATGACCATTCTGGAAACTTCTTTAACCGAAGATGTTGTTTCTCGATTGATCGAGCTGTCCCGCGACTGGGAGAACGAGGGCAGCTGCCACGGCTATCGTGCCAACACATCCGACGATCTGGAGGGTCGGCGCATCTTTCTGGCGATGGAAGATGGTCAAATTTGGGGCTATCTGTTTGGCAAGATGGAAACTGCCAATAAAACCAACTCGATCATCACTGAAGGAACCCCTTTTTTTGAGTTGGAAGAACTGTACGTCCGTCCAGCTGTCCGCTCAAAAGGAATTGGTCGTAAGATGTTTTGTCATGTGGAAGAACTGCTGACACAGGAAGGCGTTCCATTTCTCTTTTTAAGCACTGCCACCAAAAATTGGAAAGCAATTCTGCATTTTTATCTGGATGAACTTGACATGGAATTCTGGAATGCCCGCCTGTTTAAGCGGCTGAACCTCCGTAACGATCATTTGCTGTAAACGACAAAAACCCCGCCGCAGTTTTCTGCGGCGGGGTTTTTGTGTAAGAGTGACGTATTTATGCTACAATGAATGGCTTATTGATATTCTACAACGTCGATCCAGCGCATCAGGAATTCCTTTTCGGTTTCCTTCTTCTTGGTCAGTTGAGCAGCAGCGACGATCGGCAGCCAGCGGTTAACATACTGGCGTGCAATGTCTGCCTTGGTGCAGAACAGCTTCATGTACAGATCTGCTTTCTTCTGATCCTCCAGTGCAAACAGCAGATAGGTCATGGCAGCATCTGCGGAGGCATTTCCCTGTGCAGCGTGTGCCCAGTCGATGACCCACAGCTTGCCTTCGTTGTCCACGATGACGTTGGTCGGGTTAAAGTCGCCGTGACAGAGCTTGTTGTGCTTTGGCATACTCTGCAGGCGGGTTGCCAGCTCATAGCGGGTAGTTGCATCCACCTCTTTGAGTGAATTGATCTGATCCATCAGTTTATGACGCAGCGTCTTGATGGTAGGGACGCGCTGTTTGTGGACTTCCAGCTGCAAGTCGACGAACAGTTCCATGTATTCCTGCATTTTATCTGGATGTTCCAGCATCAGCTCGGCAAGGGTTTTGCCCTCGACCTTGCTGCGCACCAGACACCAGCCTTCGTCGGTCGAGCAAACCGACATCAGGGACGGCACGTTCAGCGTGGTATTTTCCTCCACCAGAGCTTCGTTGCGCGCCTCGTTGAGGACATCGGACTTTTTATACTGACTGTCAAACACTTTCATGACCTGGGTATCGGTCGCATATAGGGTTTTGTGCGGCCGTGTAAAGATGATATTCTTTTCTGACATCTTGATGGGTTCCCTCCTTAATATGGTTGTCTGCCCGTCTTTGCGCCGTAGGCAAACAAAAGTTTTTGGTTGAGCTTTTTTCAAAAAGCTCATAGGGGTACGGGGGCAACGCCCCTGTGACATTTCAACAATATAAAATAAAAATCGTTAGAGGCAGGGTGCCGTTTCGGTGCTGTGGTGCGAGAGCACCGTTTCCCAAAGGGAAACTTTATTTGTTTTCGCCTGTCTTTGCGCCGTAACCAAATACTTTTCTTTTAGCAAAGAAAAGGTGGTAGGGGTTGTGACATTCCAACAATATAAAACAAAAATCGTTAGTGGCAGGGTGCCGTTTCGGTGCTGTGGTGCGTGAGCACCGTTTCCCAAAGGGAAACTTTGTTTGTTTTCGCCTGTCTTTGCGCCGTAGGCGAACAGAAGTTTTTGGTTGAGCTTTTTTCAAAAAGCTCATAGGGGTACGGGGGCAACGCCCCTGTGATATTTCAACAATATAAAATAAAAATCGTTAGGGGCTGAGTGCCGTTTCGGTGCTGTGGTGCGTGAGCACCGTTTCCCAAAGGGAAACTTTATTTGTTTTCGCCCGACTTTGCACCATACAAGCCAGAGCAAGTTTCTACCGTCAAAAATCATCCACCGGATAATTTTTGAGGAAAGTTTATACTCTTAATTGGTTTTCGAGAACCTTTTCTCTTGCAGAAAAGGAGATTGAAAACTTTTCTCAATCCCGAGCTCTCCCAATGAGCGCCTGACGATAAAGGTGTTTCGCACTCTGCGGAGTGCGACCAAAGGCGT
The DNA here is from genome assembly GCF_944388365.1 of uncultured Negativibacillus sp. Lineage (GTDB taxonomy): Bacteria > Bacillota > Clostridia > Oscillospirales > Ruminococcaceae > Negativibacillus. The sequence continues at coordinate 5,762 of NZ_CALXIN010000003.1, forward strand.
TGCCTCTGGACACCACCACCTTTTGAAAAAGGTGGACGAAAACTTTTGTTCTGTCCTCCCGCTACCCGTCTTTACGCCGTAGGCGAACAGCGTGCAGGCTCAGCCTGCTATTTTCCGTAGTACGCTTTGAGGTACATCTCTTTAATCTCGCTCATCAGCGGGTATCTTGGGTTTGCACCGGTACACTGATCGTCGAAGGCGTCCTCAACCATGCGGTCCAGAGTTTCCAGGAAGTATTTCTCATCGACGCCGTACTCCTGAATGCTCTTCTTGATGCCGACTCTTGCCTTCAGATCTTCGATCTTCTGAATGAACAGCTCCAATGTCTCCTTATCGTCCTTGCCGCAGACACCGCAGAAGTGTGCACATTCTGCATAGCGGGAAAGGGTATGTGGATACTGATACTGGGAGAAGGTTCCCATCTTGACCGGAACTTCCTCTGCGTTGAATCTCAGCACATAGGAGATCATCAGTGCGTTAGCAACGCCGTGCGGCAGGTGATGATATGCGCCCAGCTTATGTGCCATCGAGTGGCAGACACCCAGGAAAGCGTTTGCAAATGCCATACCTGCCATACAGGAAGCATCCGCCATCTTTTCGCGGGCATACGGGTCATTTGCGCCGTTTTCGTAAGCGCTTGGCAGATATTCAAAGATGCTCTTCATCGCTTTGAGCGCCAGACCATCGGTGTAATCGGTCGCCATGATAGAAGCATACGCTTCCAGTGCATGGGTCAGTGCGTCGATACCGGAAGCACTGGTCAGGCCCTTTGGCTGGGTCATCATGTTGTCTGCGTCGATGATCGCCATATTGGGCAGCAGCTCATAGTCTGCCAGCGGATATTTGGTGCCGTCGCGGTCATCGGTGATAACAGCAAACGGAGTAACCTCGGAGCCGGTACCGGAGGAGGTTGGGATGGCGACAAAGTATGCCTTTTCGCCCATCTTCGGGAAGGTGTAAACTCTCTTGCGGATGTCCATGAAGCGCATCGCCAGATCCAGGAAGTTGACCTCTGGATGCTCATACATCACCCACATGATCTTGCCGGCATCCATTGCGGAACCGCCGCCCAGTGCGATGATGCAATCCGGTTCGAAGGCGCGCATTGCATGTGCGCCAGCTTCTGCGCAGGAGAGGTTCGGGTCAGGAGCAACCTCATAGAAGCAGGTGTGCTGGATGCCCATTTGGTCGAGTTTTTCCTCGATCGGTTTGACATAACCATTCTTATACAGGAAGGAGTCGGTGACGATGAAGCATTTCTTCTTGCCCATCACGGTTCCCAGCTCATCGAGTGCAACCGGCATACAGCCCTTCTTCAGATATACCTTCTGCGGTGCTCTGAACCACAGCATATTCTCTCTCCTCTCGGCAACGGTCTTGATGTTCAGCAGATGTTTGACGCCCACGTTTTCGGAAACCGAGTTTCCTCCCCAGGAACCACAGCCGAGGGTCAGGGATGGGGTCAGTTTGAAGTTGTACAGATCGCCGATACCGCCGTGGGAGGATGGTGTATTGATTAAGATACGGCAGGCCTTCATCGCTTCTGCATGCTTCATGATCTTTTCTTTCTGTGCCGGATGCACATACAGCGCCGCTGTATGACCATAGCCGCCGTCTGCAACCAGACGTTCTGCCTTGGCGATCGCCTCGTCAAAGTCCTTAGCGCGGTACATTGCCAGCACCGGAGAAAGCTTCTCATGTGCAAATTCCTCGGAGATATCCACCGATTCAACCTCACCAATCAGGATCTTGGTCTTTTCCGGAACGTTGACGCCTGCCATCTGAGCGATGGTGTTTGCGGTCTGACCGACGATCTTGGCGTTGAGTGCGCCGTTAATCATGATGGTGTGGCGAACTTTGTCCAGCTCATCGCCCTTGAGGAAGTAGCAGCCGCGGTATTCAAATTCCTTCTTCACTGCGTCGTAGATGTCGCCGACAACGGTGACCGACTGCTCGGAAGCGCAGATCATGCCGTTATCGAAGGTTTTGGAGTGGATGATCGAGTTGACCGCCATCTTGATGTCAGCGGTGTCGTCGATGATGACCGGTGTGTTGCCTGCACCGACGCCCAGTGCCGGCTTGCCGGAGGAATATGCCGCCTTGACCATGCCAGGACCACCGGTTGCCAGGATGGTGTCCGATTCCTTCATGACCTCGTTGGTCAGCTCCAGACTTGGAACGTCGATCCAGCTGATGATGTTTTCCGGTGCGCCTGCTGCAACTGCTGCCTCATAGACAACCTTTGCCGCTGCAATGGTGGAAGCCTTTGCTCTTGGATGTGGGCTGATGATGATGGCGTTGCGGGTCTTTAAGCAGATCAGCGTCTTAAAGATGGCAGTCGAGGTCGGGTTGGTGGTCGGGATGACCGCTGCAATCAGACCGATTGGCTCGGCAATCTTTTTGATGCCGTACGCCGCATCCTCTTCGATGACGCCGCAGGTCTTGGTATCGCGGTAAGCATTGTAGATGTACTCAGCCGCATAGTGGTTTTTGATGACCTTGTCTTCTACGACGCCCATGCCGGTTTCTTCCACAGCCATCTTTGCCAGCGGGATTCTTGCCTTGTTGGCTGCCATTGCCGCTGCAAAAAAGATTTTGTCCACCTGTTCCTGTGTGTAGGTGGCAAAGATTTCCTGTGCCTTGCGCATCTCTTTCATGCGTGCCTGGAGCGCTTCAACGTTGTCAATGATCGTCGCTTCTGGTGCCACTGCATTTGTCTTGGTTGCCATCTCGTTTTCCTCCTGTTTCTGACTGATCTATCTTTGGATATGTTAATTTGTTATTTAATTAACGTTATTTATTTAACAATATCAATTATAGTATGTAAAGGACAAATAGTCAAATACTTTTTTCGAAATTTCCCCGAATTTATTGCAGAAAAATCAGATATTCTAAGCTAATATTTTAGCTATTTTAAATAAATCCATTGTAAAACGTGAAAAATCCGCCGCTTTTATATCGAGAATCTCTATTGGAAGTGATCGCCTTTTCATCGGATACTTGATGAGAAATTTCTCGACGGCATAGAAAAAGACCTGCACGGTAAAACCGTACAGGTCTTTTTTATCTTTGGTGTTTCTTTTGGTATCTTGCCCTGATTTGTGTTCCCACTGCTATCAGCACAAGCAGCAGCCATACGGCTGTGCTTGCCCAGAAGATCAGCTGTCTGCGTTGGGTCTGGCTGGAAACCTTCGGAGCGTCGGACGGTTCGTCCGACTGTTCTGCTGTGGAAACAGCGGCTGTCTGCTCCTGTGTCTCCTCCGCCTCCACACGCTGGCCGCGCACCAACAGGCGGTGGCTGTTAACTCCATAGGGCACGCAGGTGATCAGCGTCACCATGTCCTTGCCTTCTTCGATTTGCAGTGCATCGGTCTGCCACGGCTCTACCGTCAGAATCTGATCTGCCTGATAGCAAAGCTCCTCTCCCATCACATACAGAGAAAAGCGGTCGCCGATTTCCAGCTGTTCCAGCTCGGTGAACATCAGCTGGGAGGCAAGGCCGCTGTGGCCGGCAAGCACCGCATGGGTGCTCTCGCCGCCCACCGGAAGGGAGCTTCCGCTCAGATGACCGATGCCCTTGCGCAGAATCTGCTCGGTGGTTCCTTCGTAGATGGGCAGATAGACGTCGATCTTTTCGATCTCCACATAGCCCAGCAAGCCTTCCTCTCCACCGGAAGGCTGCTGACTGGAGAAGGCATCCTCCAGCGCAGACTGCTCTGTGCTGAGCTGCTGGTTGTATTGCTGCGCCTGCTGCCGCTGGCTGTCCTGCTGGGTGCTCTCCATCTCCTGCTGATAGGCTTCAAACTGTGCGCGATACTCCCGCTGGGAATACAGCGACGAAAGATACGGATAGTTGAGCAGCCCAAGTCCCACCAGAACGATCAGCAAAAATATCACCTTTCGGATAGGTCCTTCCTCCTTCTGCGCCGGTGCGATACCACGCCGGCAATGGCGGCTGCTCCTCCCAATGCCACAAATCCCAGCAGCACCATGCGGTATTCCAGCAGCCATCGGCTGTGGGTCTGCTCTGTGCCGGCGGTTTGCACCGTCTCCTCGGTGCGCTGTCCGCGCACCAGCAGGCGGTGGCTGTTGATGCCGTACGGCGTGCAGGTCATCAGCGTGACCAGATCCTCTCCGTCCTGAATGTACAGTGCATCCAGCTCCTGCGGCTCCGCCACCAGAATCTGATCCACCCGATAACAGAGCGTCCGGTCAAGGACCTTCAGATAAAACAGGTCGCCGATCTCCATCTGCTCCAAATCGCTGAACAGCCGTTTTCCTGGAAGTCCGGCGTGAGCGGAAAGCACGCAGTGGGTGCTCTCTCCGCCGGTGGGCAGCGAGCTTGCCTTGAGGTGACCCACGCCCTCCTGAAGCACCGCTTCCTCGGTGCCATGAAAGATCGGCAGCGACAATTCCAGCTTTGGAATCTCCAAAATTCCCATTTGGCCGTCGCCCAGTGGGTTGAGCTGCTGCTCATAGCTTTCCGGCTCCGACTGCTGCTCTGTGGCAAAAGGGTCGGTCACCCGCTCGCTTCCCTGATGCAGGAGGCGGTTGTACGCAACCGCCTCCTGCCATTCTTCTTCCAGCTGTGAGGTAGAAACCTCTCCCTGCACATACTGCACCTGATTCTGATACAGCCATTGGCTGACAAACGGATAGACTGCAAGCCCTGTGCCCAGCACAATCGCCAGCACTGCCAGCAGACTGGTCCATCTTCTTTTCACAATCTTCCTCCTCGGTCCATCAGCTGCGGCCTTTTCTGCGGGAAAGGACCAGATAGACGACTCCGACCACAATCACCAGCAGACCGCCGGCGGTAAACATCCAGCTTTCCATGCTGCCGGTGTTCGGAATGTACATCGTTCTCGGGTTGACGACGCTGAGCTTGATCAGGTCGTCCTCAATCGAGGCACTGCCCATCTGTCCGTCCACCAATGTTCTGGTCACATCCAGACGTCCGGTATACTCCCCGTTGACCTGCTCGCCGCACAGCGTGATGCAGATGTCCTCGTCGGGCAGTGCATAGCCGTCCGCCGTCTGGATTTCTCTCAAGTAATAGGTGTCCTCCGCCAGGCCATAGAGGGTGAATCTTCCGCCCGCATCGACGCTCAGACGGTTGGAGGCGGCATCTGCGCTGACGATGTAGCTGCCGTCCTCCTGCTGCTCGAGCAGCACCGGCTGTTTGTCCTCGCCGCGGTACAGCTCAAAGACGACGCTGCCATTTGCAGGAGTGTTCTGGTCGCCCAGATACTTCTGCAGCCGGACGCCGAAGCTGTAGCTGTGCACCACATCCCAGCGGTTCGTTTCTTTCCATCTGTCCGGCGGGTCATCCGGCGGATTGGTTGGCGGGTTGGTCGGCGGATTGTCTGGAGGGTCCACCTCGCTGTCGTAGTTCATCCGCGCACTGTTGGTCGCATCTGCTTCGGTGACCAGCGCGGTATACTCCACATACAGCTCCTGCCCTCTCAGCGCTTCCACTTTTTGGAGGCCCTGCTGGGTAAATTGCAGCAGCACTCTGGTGCCGCCCACCGCATCCTTCTGATCCTGCGGCAGGTCTGTGGAAAGCAGATTCTCCTTGATCGTCAGCTGGTAGTCCGCGCCCTCCTGATAGGTCTGTCCGCGGATGTCAGTCACGCTGAGGATGCGCTTAAATTCCAAACCCTTGGTCAGCACGTCCTCCACCGAAAAGGCGGTCAGTGTTTCATATTCGCCCATCACCGGTGGATTGATGGTCAGCTTAAACTGAAGCACATCGCCAGGACTTGCAGTAGCGCTGCTCTGCTGGGTGCCGTCGCTTCCGATGACCTTTTTGTCCAGCTTTTCATACACCAGACCGCTTTTGGCCGAGATGGTGACGTTGGTCTGCCAGTCTCCGCTTTTTCCCTGCGGCAGCGGGAAAATCAACGGGCTCTGCGGCTCCACGATGTTGATGGCATCGCCGTTGATGTCCTTGGCGTCGTCGATGTTGGACTGTACCAGCAGGTACAGTCCGAAGTCCAGTGCCGCCGTCGCTTTGCCGTCCTTACCGGTAATCATCTTTTCGCCGGTGATGCCTGAAAGAGTGACGTTGGTTTTCCCTTCCAGCGCTTCATTGATGCTCTGCTGTGCGCCGGCATTGGTGTAAAAAAAGTAGTTAGAGTCGCTGCCGTCGGCAAAACCTGCAATACCCAGTGTATTGGCAACACTCTCCAGGATGCCGTAGCCGGTTTGCCATTCTTTGCTGCCGGTCTGGATGTTAAACAGGTCGCCGATCCTGTAGGCGGTATACTCCACGCCGATGACCGGCTTGGGTTCCTGCCCGCTGATGTTGTTGATCATCTGCTCCACCGTCAGATTGGCGGTGGTGGTGCCAAGATCGTAGTCATACGCGGTGACTCTGGTCGCTGTCCAGCCGTCCGCTCCGACCGGAGCGGACAGACACCCTGCGATGAGCAGGACCGTCAGCAGCAGCGCGGTCAGCGAAAAACAACCCTTCGATCTGATTTTTTTCATCTTGATTCGCTCCTTTGCTCGGAAATGTCTGTCCTAGCGGTCAGAATGTCGTTTGTTGTGTTTTCTGCGTTTTCTGCCTGCCAGATACCATACGCCTGCACAGGCTGCGCCTGCGCCCGCTACACCTGGCCAGAAGAAGCCTCCTGCACCGGTGTTGATGGTCTGGAAGTACTGGTTGTTGTGGACGGTGTAGGTCACCTCGCTGGCAAGATAGCCGCCGGTGACTTTCCAGTATAGGTCTGCCGGTTTCTCGGTTGTCAATGCTTCAAAAGAAACTGCAATCGGCTCGGTCAGGCGGTTATAACCATCCGGCGTGCTGACTTCCACAATCTGATAGTTGATCTGTGTGCCGTTCTCATCGGTCAGCAGCAGGTGGGTGTAGGTCAGCTTGCCGTCCGCATCGGTGGTCTGCTGTACTTGGAATGTCGCTGCCTTGCAGACGGTGTCATCGATGTCTTTCCAGTTTCCGGCGGTGTCCTTGTACTGCAATTCAAAGACGACGCCCTCCAGTGCCTTGCCGTTGCCATCCATCTTCTCGATGTTTACCTTACCCATCGGGAGGTTCTTGACGGTAAACTTCTTGTCGGTGGAAGCCGAGTCAATCGTTTCTGGAGAGACGATTCCAAACAGATTGTCCTTCATCGACTTTTCGACAGTTTCCTCCACCCTGTACTCGTACAGAGTCGTGCCATCTGCGCGCGGCAGGTTCTTCCAGGTGGCGGTCCAGGCAGCCGATGCATAGCAGGTGTCGTTTTCAGTACCCGCTTCGCCGTTCAGTGTCACTTTTGCAGAAGTGTCGCCGTCATACTTAAATTCTGTCCATTCACCATCTTTGGGCCGCTGATAGAGGGTCAGGGTGACCGTCTTGTCTTTGCTTGGCGCACTTGGTTTCCACTGTTTCTCGGCGGTCAGGGTCATGTGGGTGCGCTTGTTGGTGACGGTTGTACCGCTGTTATCCTGATAGGAGACGGTGTAGTCGTTGCCAAACTTTCCACCAGCGTCAAGGATATCGTCATCATTAACCGTCGGTCCTGTCCAGCCCTCTTTCAGCTCGCGGGCACGATAGGTGTAGGTGACAACCTTGTCGTTCTCGATGCCGTTGGTCGGCAGACCGGTCAGCTCCGCTTTCCACAGGTTCGTTGATGACAGCTTCACAACAAGTGGATTGCTGCCATCTGTGACAATCTTCCACTCGTACACGGTTCGGCTGCCATCCGATGAGGTTTCGTTTACCTCGCGCTGGATGACCAGATGCACCTCCTTCGGCAGGCCGTCGGTCAATTTTTTGCCGGTTTCATCGGTCCAGCGCTTCTCCACATTCAGTTCCTGCGTCTGAAGCCGGTTGTGCAGTGCAATTTTCAGCGTTGTGCCGCTTTCTGCCGAAACTGCTGTCACATTCTGCGGTGTGAACAGGCCGCCCAAAACATCTGTGCCTTTGATTTCATGTTTCAGGGTCTGACCATTCACTGTCACATCATACTCCTGTGTCAATCCACCGGCTGTTATCTTTGTCTCAGCAACGGCATAATAGAGTGTTGTTCCGGCTTGATTTACCCTTGGCAAATCTGCAAAGGTTACCGCTTTGGTGCCGCCGATGGTGGTTTCCAAAGTCGGGGTAAAGTCGTAATTCGTGCCGAACCACTTCGTCCAAGGCTCTTTAAAACTGCCATCATCATTTTTGAAATACTGTGATGCAGGCTGCAATTTTTCATCGCCTTCTGCCACATACAGCTCGCCGGTGATGGTGATTTTATCCAGACCCAGGTAGTCGTCGGTCAGCTTGGTACCGTTCTGATCCTGCCATTCCTTGGAGAAATTCAGGTTAATTTTCAGCGAGTTGGTCAGATCATCCATCTTGTAGGTGTTGCCATTTTCCGACCAGCTGCCGTTGGCAGAGGCAGATTTTGGATAATAGTAATAGCCATCTAATCCATCTGTGTCCTCCTTGACGACATATTTCCACTCCATGCCGTTAGGAGCGAACTTTTCCAGACCAGTGATGGTGTAGGTCCATTCTTTTGCTGTGGCATCCGTACCGTCACTTGGTTCCCATTTCCATTCCCATTTTGAACCGTCGAGATTATGCTCAGGAACAGCTATAGGATCCTTTTCTGTGCCAATTCCGTTATTCTCTCCTCCTGACTGTGCAGGTGCCCAGCGCCACAGTGTCAGCGTTTTCTGGAAATCCTCCAGTTTCGGCCGCAGTTCCAGTGCATCATTCTGGTCTTCCCAAACCTTGGTGCCGGTCAGCTTGATGTTCTCCGGCTCGTATTTGTCGCCGAAGGTGGCGGAAACATCGAGGTTTGCCGCGGTTGCATCATTTACGTTTTTGGTCGGATACAGCTCGTTGTCATACTTCAGGTAGCCATCTTCCATTACGCCCTGCGAAGGAGCTTCAAAGATAGTCCCAAAGTCTTCTACTTTGACATCTCCGCCTTTCACAGCGGACTGGTAGTTGAGGTAGCCGACTACCTTTTCGCGGACAAAGTACCGATACTCATAGCCGTTTGGCTGGTAGATCGGCAGGTTTTCAAAGGTAAAGGTATCTTCGCTGTCCAGTACAAATGTCGTTGCATCAGGATCAGCAGCAGCTTCAGCAGCTTCAGCATCTGTTTCTACCTCCGCTGCGCTCCAGGTCAGCTCGACTGGTTCAAAGCCGGCGTCCTCATAATAGTTTTTGCCGTCGGTGGTGTATTCGCGCACAAGCTCGATGGTGACAGCCGGATAAGCCTTCCAGTTTTTGCCGACCTGCAGCAGCTTTTTGACCTTGAGTGCGCCCAGCGTTGGATTATACTCATTCTTAATCTGGTAGCCGCTGCTCTCAATCTTGCTGAATATCTGATCCTTGCTGACAGTCTCATCCTTAAACTCGATCTCTTCGGTCAGGGTGTAGCTGTACTGCTGGCCATTATCATCATATTTTGGGATTTCCTCTCGTTGTTCAGCAGGAGGGGCACCAATAGCAGTCTTGCTACCATCCTTGTTCAGCTTCCATTCGCCGGTTTTATCAAACGTAAAGTTTGTTTTAAGCGCACTGGTCCAATCTCCGGTATTGATGGTGATGCTGGCGATTTCACCGCCCGGAGATGTGCCGTCTAGTTGTCCATCATTACCCAGCACGCCATCGCAGGTGATGGTGAAGGTAACGGTCGGCAGATTCTCCGGTTTCCACAGCGACGGCAGATTGTCCCACAGTTTGACGCCGGAAATCTCTGCCGGAGCCTCGATGCGGTTGGTGAAGGTTCCACCTTCCAGCACCGCTTCTTCGTTTTCGCCGTCCACAACTACTGTCCGTTTCCAATCCTTATCTTCGATCTGTGTTGTATCATCTCCTTCTATCGTTCCAGTCTCCGTGACATAGCTCAGCTCGACCGGAACATAGTCAAAGTTTGCACCGTCCGCCGCCATGCGTTCGGTGGCATAGTAGAAGATTTCCCGACCTTTGTCATCATACTTTGGCAGCTCCTTAAAGAGACAGCTCCATTTATATTCTGTCCACTCGCTACCTTGGAACTCGGTCCAAACGCGGTCGTGGTATGGTTCGACAACCTCCAATTTGTCGGTATCGTTGTCCAGACGGTACAGGGTCAGATAGATATCCGGACGCATGTCAAGAATCCGATAGACATAGTGGTCCTTCCACGTTTTGTGGAAGCTGACATCCTTGGTGCCAGACAGCTTGTTGGTGACCTTCATTTCCTGACTGTCGGTGTCGTCACCATCATCATCATTGTGATTGGACTGATATTTTCCCGCTTCCACCGAACTGCTGCATTCCTTGAGCAGTTCGATCAGCTCGGCGTCGGCAGATTCTTCCTCCAACTTCTTAATCAGCTCATCTTTCTTCTTAATACAATCATTGTAACTGATGTTTTCCGGCAGATTGCCTGTGCCCTTGTACCACATTTCCTTGATGGTGTAGTGGGCCACCTCGCCTAAAGTATTGTACTTTGGCAGGTTGCAGAAGTAATAGTCCTGCGTATTGTTCTCTGTGCCCAAAATCAGCGGCAGGATTGCTTTACTTTCCTTTCCGGCATTGTTTTGAATCTGAACCTTCTCTTCACCGCCCAGTGTGACAGTATTCTCTTCATAATCAATGTCATATTCTCCACTGTCGACATAGCTCTGATCCTGTTCGGCAAACTCCAGCACCAGCACCGGTGTGATGTTGGCTTTTTCCAGTGCTTTTTGCAGTTCTCCGCCGTCCTGCCAGATCTTGGTGGCGGTGATGTCTATGCTGCCCAGTCGACGGTTGGTGACGACATAGACATCTTCGTTCGCGATGTTTCCTTGATCGCCGTTCTTCAATATCGAGTAGGTGATCTCATAATCGTGGTGCTTGGCCAAAACCTTGTTGGTTTCACCGACATAGTTGGCTCCATCCTGCTTGACAGCTCCGCCTGTGATCTGGGTATCACCCATCTGGGTCTCGAGGACATAGACGTTGTTCACATTATAGTTGGTTATACCGCCATTCTGCAGATCCTCGTCGCTGAAATAGAGATAGTCCATGCCGACGCCGTTTGCCTCGAGCGTCAGCGTGCCCAGTTCAACATCGTTTTTACCATCTACATAGTAGTAGGCGGTGATGGTGACATCCTCGCGGTGGTACAGGTCGCTGTCGTCGATCCAGCGCTTTCTAATCAGGATGCGGTACCCTGTACCGATTGGAGGCGGGTTGCTGACCGAACCCTCATAGTCGCCGGTGACAGGGTCGCGGGTGATGTCATAGCCAGCGACATATTTATTTCCATTTTTTTCTTGCTCGAAGATAAAGTATTCCAGCTGATAACCGCCCTCGTCATAGCGCGGCAAGCCTTCGATATGGACCGGCCAGTGGGCAGCATCCTCCCCGATTTGATCTTTCGACAAAGCGCCCAGCTCCTGAACGGTGACGTTGTATGTCTCCTGTCCGATTGTGACCCTCTCTGTTGTTTCAGGGTCATCTTTTGTACCATCCAGGGTTACCTCAAACAGTTCCTTGTTCTGGCCGTCTCTGCCGCGGGAATACAGCTTAAAGGTGACGCCACCGTTTTGGATAACATTTTGTAACTGATCTTCCGTCCAGCCATTCTGCCAGATCTTGGTGAAATCATAGTTGATGGTATCCTTGACCTTGTTAACGATGGCTGCATTTCCTTTCTGAATCTCTTCCTCGGTCGGTTGAATCGACTCAAAGAGAACCGTCTGCCCATTCTCTTTTTCCCACTCGATGATGGGCTTTCCATCCTTATCCTTTGTCATCAAGTTTTTCTTATCTGGGTCGGTTGACAGATAGACCTTTGCCTCCATAAACTTGTATTCCAGTTCCTTGCCATGCTCGTTATAGGTCGGCACCGACATGCTGGCGCTCTGCTGGAGATTTTCTGCCGTAAAGCCCTCCATCTTCAGCACCTTGCCCTCTACGATGTCCCACGGGATCTCATCCGTCGAACCCTTCAGGCGGGAATACAGCTGCAATTCGACCACAAAGTCGGACAGCTCACTCTGGAACGAGGAAGCCTCCCAGCGCTTGGTGGCAGAAATCGTTCTGCTGGCGGTGATGCGGTTGGTCAGCGTGCCGTTTTCGTAGATATAGATGTTGCCGTTCTCTCTGGTTTCGCCCGATGGCAGAGGGTCAGGCGTAACTTTTCCATCGTCGCCTACTGTGCCAAATACCTGCTCATAGTCGGAACTTCCCTCTTTTTCGATAATTTCCTTGCAGACATAGATGTACTCATATCCCTCTGGGCCGTATTTGTCCAGCTGGGTACTAAAGTCGATGACTTGAGTATCTTTGTCAGTATCCAGCTTTACCGTCAGAATTTGTCCATCTGCACCACGAACCGGCGAGGCCTGATCCCAGGTTTCTTTTCCAGGGCGGTAGCGCCAAAGTTCAAAGCGGCCTGTTGGACGTTTACCCTTATCATCCATATCCAGCCAGACTTTGTTTGCCTTATAGGTGGTATTTCCCTGCAGTGTCAGCACCATGGTATCGCCATGGAACACCTTATCGTTGTTGACGCCCTGTGTTTTGTACTCGACGGTCAGCCAGTCGCCTTCATCACCGATGCCAGTTGCCGGCAGATTTATTTTGCTGACGTCGACTTTTTCGTCATTGTATTGAACTGCATACTGCACCCTGTCACCGTTGACCGTATAGGTGCCAAGGCCGGTAATTTTGACGATATAGTTGCCATTGTCATCCTTATCTACATTACAATCAATCGAGGAATCATTCTGCAAAAGCTTTGCAAGATTGATGGTACCCGTTCCGTCCTGAACATTTTTTGCCGCATAGTACAGGGTAAAATTCTTCACGATCAGATCTTTTATCGTGCCGGTGTCAGGATCGCCTTTCGCGCCGTTTCGCAGATCCACGGTAAAGGAGAACGGTTCTTCCAACAGGTAGTACCATTTTCCCTTTTTCGATTCAGCCTGCCCGTTCCACCAGGTGTAGTTGGGTATATCTTCCTCCGGCACATACTTCCAGACGACCTGTCTGCTGTTGTTTTCGTTACCGCCATAGTGGATGGAGGTTGGAAGGTTTGCTGTGGCCTTCCAGTGATTTCCACTTTCTGTTATCGTGATCAGGTTATCTATATTGTCTAACCCTACCTGCCCCATATTTTCGGCAGTCAATTCGATGTAGTCCTTGTCGGTCACATCTTCCTTGTTCTGTCCTTTGTCCAGAATACAGAACGCCAGCTTCATCCCTTCTTTATAGTTCGCTGTTGAAGGACGCTTGAAAGTATCATCCTTATCAATCCAGTAGATGTCCTGGGTCTGATCGACTCTTTCAGCGATCGCGACGTCCTTTTTCTTTTCCTCCAAGAAGTCTTTCAGCGGATAGGTGCTTTCCTTTTTGGCAAGCTCTTCGGCTGGCTCACCTGCCGATGTCACCGTTACCGAGGAGGTCAGTGTTTTCGGCGGATTGTTTTGGGTATCATCGGTCAGCGTGACCGTCACTGTGCGGGTCCAGGGTTTATCTTTTTCGATCTTAACCGGATTATCCGTGGTACCCCAGGTCAGTGTTTTTGCATCAGTGTCCCATGTTTTACCCGATTCATCTTTGACAGTCGGCGCAACCTCGGTGTTCGTTTTTGCTGGTGCCTGCATAGTGATGATGACGTTGGCATCCGAGCCATCCTCCGCGGTATTCTCCACCGTAATCTGATAGGTCACCTGCAGTTTGCCCTTGTCACTAAAGGTCGGCTGGCCCGACAGCTTATACGTTACACTCACTGCTGAATCTGCTGTCGGCACCGGATCACCCTCATCAGGTGCTGCTCCCAGCGACAAAGGAGTGGCTGCCGATGCCGAGCGGGTGAGTTCTTCCCCTGTCTGGGAAATCGCTTTAAAACTGGTGGCAACGCCGATCTCGCCCTCGGCAAATTCATCCAGCACCTTTAATGCCGAACCGTGCAGCACAAACTGAAGGTCAGGTGCAGCAAGCTCCCGACCTTGATTTTCTGCGTCGGTTATTGTTTTTGTGTAGGTGATGGTCAGAGCAGAGCCATTCACCACAGCAGAGATGTTCTCTGCTGTGGCTGACACGTTACCGGTAACGTCCAAATTGTCGATGGTGACCACCGGCACCTCGCCGATGAGCACCTGATTGCCGACCACCTGTGCATTCCCCGTTGGGTACTGCAATCCCTGCGGCAGTGTAAATGACTGCTCCAGCGTCCATTCTCTGGTATAGATGGTACCGGTCTGCGCATCGTTTTCCGACTGGATGGTCACATGGTAGGAAAAATCCTTGTCGATGATGCGCTCTTTGGGTGGTTCTTCAGAGGGATTCTTTTCCTTTGGCAGCGAGTCGGACTGCCCGTTATTTTTATAAAGCGTTCTGTCGGCCTGCTGAACCATTCCCATCTGATACAGCACCGATGACATCGCAAATACCTTGCTCACCGTTCTTGGCTGTGTTTCAAACAGGTCGCTGCGTTTCGGCTGACCATCATCCGGTTCTGCCGGACCTTCGACCAGACTGAGTTCGCCCCACGAGAACGGCTGCACTGCAAAGGTCAGTGTTCCGCCGCTGATTTGATGAATCACCTGTGGAGGAGTTGTGTTTTCCGGCTGTTCTGTTGGCTCGCCGTCCTGCTGCTGACCTGCCGGATCATCGTCCTGCTGCTGATCTGCTGGATCATCGTCCTGCTGCTGACCTGCCGGATCATCGTCCTGCTGCTGACCTGCCGGATCATCGTCCTGCTGCTGACCTGCCGGATCGCCGTCCTGCTGCTGACCTGCTGGATCGTCATCCTGCTGCTGACCTGCTGGCTCGCCGTCCTGTGGCTGATCTGCTGGCTCGCCGTTATTGCCCTGCGGTTCCAGTTCGGTCGATGGACGAGCGACAAATTCTTTGACAATCTGTACTCCCTGCAGTTCCACTGTTCCTTCGCTCTGGGATTCCTGCTGCAGAGCTTCGCCCTCGGTCTGGAACTGTTCCTGCTGTTGGGCGTTTGAAAGTTCTTCTTTGCCAGCTTCACTTTCGCCGGTTTCGCTACCAGCTTCGCTGCCATCGGTTTCATTGCCGCCAGTTTCGTTTCCGCCGACTTCGCTGCCATCGGTTTCGCCGCCGGTTTCGCCGCCTTCTGGTACTTCAATGTCGCCGGTTTCTCCGTCGCCTGGTACTTCGATGTCGCCGGTTTCTCCGTCGCCTGGTACTTCGCTGCCACCGGTTTCATTGCCGCCAGTTTCACCGTCGCCGGTTTCGTTGCCGCCAGTTTCGCCGTCACCGGTTTCGCCGTCGCCTGGTACCTCACCTTCGCCGGTTTCTCCGTCGCCTGGTACCTCACCTTCGCCGGTTTCGCCGTCGCCTGGTACCTCACCTTCGCCTGGTGCCTCACCTTCGCCGGTTTCGCCGCCTTCTGGTACCTCACCTTCGCCTGGCACTTCGACGTCACCATCAGTTGGAGGCAGTGTTTCCTCCGGCGTTTCAGGAGCAACCGGTTCCACAGGCTGTTCTGTCTGCAGCCAGGTTTCGTTGACTGTAATATCCTGTTCGGTTACCGGAATGGATATTTCCTCGTTGTAACCGTTTTGATAGAGCAGATTCAGTGGCTGATTGACCAGGGCCTGACCTGCGCTCAGTGAAAATTGCAGAATGGTACTGCTGCCATCCTCATAAAGTTCCACTGGTACAGAAATGCCCATCGTGTCCATCCACTGCACGCCCTCTGGCTGTGCCTGATTGATCGCCTGCAGCGCATGCTGCGGCAGTCTCACCGCAATCTGTGTGTCTATCGTTTCCGGAACATTGACATTCATATAGAATGTTCCCGTTTCCCCCATCTGCACCGTGCTTTTTTCTGCTTCCGGTGCAAAGCTCAAGGTAACCCCTGCTACCTCCTGAGGGATCTGTTGATTCTGTCCATCATCAGACACCGTTTGTTCCTGCTGAGCAGAGAAGATATCTCCTCCCCACGCGAAAACGATGTCTGGCAGATTTGTCAGTGCGATTACCAGCACAAGTAACAAAGCAACTGCTCTTTTAGAAAAGAAACTTTGCTTCATCTTCGTTCCCCTTCCTCTTCACTTTCTCGTCATCTCCAATACTTTTTCCAACAAATTGTTTGCATATAACAAACATGCTATTTGTGAACCTGATGGACAGTCTTAGAATTCACAAATATTTCGCTTTGATTATACCATATTTATACGTTATTTGAAAAGATGTTTCAACTATGTTGTATATTTCGTCATTATTTGATAATTATTAAACATTCCGTGTTATTATTTTATATTATCTTCATTTATTTTTTACATCAATTTAGCGTTAGTGATGATTTTGGTCTATCGTTTTTATACAAAATATCGTTGTGTCGAATCTTAGTTCGTGCTATAATGGAAGTTAATTTAATTTGCGTATAACGGAAGGAGAGTTTTTCGATGCAACCATCAAACAGTAAAACCGTCCTGTTTGAACAGACTGCCATCCCGAAAGCTGTTGCACAGCTTGCCGTTCCGACCATCCTCAGCTCGCTGGTCATGGTCATCTACAACCTTGCCGACACCTACTTTGTCGGCATGCTCAACGACCCTGTCCAGAATGCAGCGGTCACACTGGCTGCGCCGGTGCTGCTTGCCTTTAACGCCATCAACAACCTGTTCGGTGTCGGCAGCTCCAGCATGATGAGCCGTGCGCTGGGACGAAAAGACTATGAAACCGTATCCAACAGCTCCGCCTTTGGCTTTTACTGCGCACTGGGCTGCGGCGCCATCTTCTCCCTGTGCTGCACCGTCTTTCGCCAGCCGCTGCTGAGCCTGCTGGGTGCAGACAGCACCACCATCGACGCCACCGCCTCCTATATGCTGTGGACCGTCACCTGCGGTGCAGTGCCTGCCATCCTCAATGTCGTCATGGCTTATCTGGTCCGCTCGGAAGGTTCGGCCATACACGCCAGCATCGGCACCATGAGCGGCTGTCTGCTCAACATCGTCCTCGACCCGATCTTTATCCTGCCATGGGGACTCAACATGGGAGCCGGCGGCGCGGGACTTGCCACCTTTATCTCCAACTGTGTCGCCTGCCTGTATTTCTTTGTGCTGCTGGCTATCAAACGCGGACGCACCTTTGTCTGCATCAACCCCAAGAAATTCACCCTCAAAAAGGAGATTGTCCGCGGCGTGTGCGCGGTCGGCATCCCGGCCTCGATTCAGAACCTGCTCAACGTCACCGGCATGACCCTGCTCAACAACTTCACTTCCGCTTACGGCGCAGATGCCGTCGCTGCCATGGGTATCTGTCAGAAGATCTACATGGTTCCGATGTACGTTTCCCAGGGACTTTCCCAGGGCATTATGCCGCTGATCAGCTATAACTACTCCAGCGGCAACATCCGCCGTATGAAACAGACGGTCAGCTTTTCGCGCAAGGCTGCGCTCACCATCATCATCTCGGTGGCGCTGCTCTTCGAGCTGTTCCCAGCCACCTTTGTTTCGCTGTTCATGCAGAACGAGACGATCATCGCCTATGGTACCCACTTCCTGCGCGGCTTCTCGCTGGGACTGCCCTTCCTGTCGCTGGATTTTCTGGCAGTTGGTATCTTTCAGGCGGTCGGCATGGGACGCGAATCGCTGCTGTTTGCCATCCTGCGCAAAATCGTGCTGGAAATCCCTGCCCTGTGCATCCTCAACTGGCTGTTCCCTCTGTACGGTCTGACCTATGCCCAGTTTACCGCTGAGGTGATTCTGGCCATCGCTGCACTGATTGTAACAGCCCGCCTGTTCCGCCGTCTGGAACGCGAACATTCCGTCCCGACTCAGAGCACAGAAGAATAATTCTGTTAAGCAAAAAGGATGTCCTTTCTATTGGAAAGGACATCCTTTTTTATTTTGCTATTTTCCGTTTGATCTCTGTATCTCATGGGCTTGTACAGAGAATCCGTCTATTCTTTCTCCTCCAAAGGTGCGTAAATCGACATCACCTGTTCTGCGACACGCACGCCATCGTGGATGGTGGAATCCACCATCCCAACGGCGAAATGCTACCTTCCCGACGGAGTGTTACTTTCTTTCCTCCAAAGGTGCGTAGATCGACATCACCTGTTCTGCGACTCGTACGCCATCGTGGATGGTGGAATCCACCATCCCAACGGCGGAATACTGCCTTCCCAACGGCGTGCAGAAAATTTGCCTATTCCTTCTCCTCCAAAGGCGCGTAAATCGACATCACCTATTCTGCAACTCCTACGACGTCGAGGACGGCGATAGCGTGCGGAGAATCCGCCTACTTCTTCTCCTCCAAAGGTGCGTAGATCGACATCACCTGTTCTGCGACTCGCACGATGTCGAGGACGGCGTGCAGAAAATCCGTCTATTCTTTCTCCTCCAAAGGTGCGTAGATCGACATCACCTGCTCTGCGACACGCACGCCGTCCACGGCAGCGCTCACAATGCCGCCCGCATAGCCGGCGCCTTCTCCACAGGGGTACAGTCCGCTCAGACCCAGCGCCTGTAACGTGTCAGGATTGCGGGTGATGCGCACCGGCGAGGAAGTTCTCGTTTCGATGCCGGTAATGACCGCATCCGCATCGGCAAAACCAGGCAGCTTGCGGTTAAATCGGTGCATTCCCTGCTCGAGCATGGTGTTGATTTGCTCAGGGAAGGCGCTGCGCAGGTTTGCCTCCTTGACACCGCACGAAAAGCTCGGCGTGGTCGAAGCCATCGAAAGGTCAGGGCTGCTCTGTTCCAGAAAGCTCTTGACCGACTGGGCAGGAGCGCGGTAATCGCTTCCACCCAGGCAGAATGCCTTGTGCTCCAGCTGACGCTGGAAGGCGATGCCGTCGAGCACGCCGCTGCCATAGTCGGCGGTATCCACCGACACCACCAGCGCCGCATTGGCATTCTGGGCATCGCGGGCATACTCGCTCATGCCGTTGGTAACGACGGTGTTTTCCTCCGACGAGGACGCCACCACAAAGCCTCCCGGGCACATACAGAAGGTATAGACGCCTCTGCCCTGTTCATTGCGCCAGGACAGCTGATATTCTCCTTTTGGCAAAGAGGGATGACCTGCACTTTTTCCGTACAGTCCGTAGTCGATCACCTTCTGGGACTGTTCGATGCGCACACCCACCGAAAACGGCTTTGGCTCCAGCACCACCTGCTTTTGGCACAGCATCTCAAAGGTGTCGCGCGCACTGTGGCCCACCGCAAAGATGACCGCCTCGGCAGGGATCTCTCCCTGCTCCGTTTTGACCGCCTGCACACGGCCATCTTTAAGCACAACATCCTCCACCTTGGTCAAAAAGTGGACCTGTCCGCCCAGACGGATGATCTCCTCGCGGATGTTTTTGACCACTCCTCTCAGCAGATCGGTGCCCACATGCGGTTTCTGGCGGTAACGAATCTCCTGTGGTGCGCCGTGGCGGATCATCTCCTCCAAAATAAAGCTGCATCGGGAATCGCTGATGCGGGTGGTCAGCTTGCCGTCCGAAAAGGTGCCGGCGCCGCCTTCTCCAAACTGCACATTGGTGGCGGTGTCGAGCCGGCGCTCCTTCCAGAAGCCTTCCACTGCCTGCACACGGCGATCTACATCGGCGCCGCGCTCCAGAATGATCGGACGGTATCCCATCCGCGCCAGAGCCAGACCCGCAAACATTCCCGCCGGACCAAATCCGACGATGACCGGCGGACGCTGCATCGGCTGGCTTCCACAGGAAAATTGCAGCGGGACACTGTGCTGAATCTTGATCTGCTCTGCATTGCGTCCATGGACACGGGACAAAACCTCCCGCTCCTTGCACGCCAGTTCCTTTTCATCGGCATTAAGCTCGAATCCCACCGAGCTGACCAGCAGGATATTGTCCTGGTGACGGGCATCCACGCTGGTTTTGACCAGATAGGCACAGGCGATTTCCTCCCTGCGAAGGTGTGCCATCTTTCGCGCCGCTTCCAATATCTTTTCTCTGTCCGATGAGTCCTTCAGCGATGTTTTTACCTGTGAAACGATAATCGCCATATCAAACCGCCTTTCTGTTCTCTCACAACAACGGGAGACTGCACTGTGCAGTCTCCCGCCTGTATCCTCTGTTCACTTTTCTCAGGATTGATTCTCGGTCGCCTCGTCCTGCTGACCGGTGACGTTGTTTTCCTCGATCAGCACGATCGCCTTATAATCGCCGACCGCCCAGACCAGACCTTTCTTCGGTACCGAGATGGTGACAGGCAGTTCCACCTGTCCCGATGTGATGCTCGAGCTTGCCTGCAAGTCCACTGTTGCCACAATGTCTCCCGCTACCAGGCTCTCCACAATCTCCTGCGGGCCCACGATCTCCACGTTGGTGATCTCCTGGGTCGTCGCCTGTGCCTCATAGTTGAGCGGTACATTCTGTACCACAATATTGCTGACATTAAAGCTCTTTTTGATCATGCCCTCGGAATTAAACTGAACCAGCACATTCTGGATGTTCTGGGTGTTGACAAATCCGGTCGGGAGTTTTACCTCAAACGATTCGGTCTTGTTCAGATCCAGACTCTTGATGTCGATCTGACCCAGCGGAATCGAGGCGTAGTTGTCGATAGCCTCTGGCGGACCTGCTACCTCGATCTCCTCGTTGGAGATGGTGAAGTCCAGTTCATCGACTGGGAAACCGTCCGGAACGTTAATAAAGTCCAGCGTTACCGGTACAACCTTCTTCTTGAGGATCGGGATGGTGACACGCGCCTCGGTCACATCGCTGACCACATACTTCAGATCCAGCTCGTTGCCGTCAGCATCGAGGAATTTGAGCGGCAGCGTCTCGGTGTAGCTGCTGGTCAGTTCCTGGTCAATATCCTTTTCCACTACGCACTGGCTGATGCGGGCAATATCCTCGGCAGGACCGGTGATTGCCACGCTGCTCGGGCTGACACTGACATCGCGGATCAGATAGTTGTCGGCCGGTGCACTGTAACCGGAGAGTTTTGCTTTGATCTCCAGTGTCTTCGTCTGGAGGCTGTCAAATTTAATCTGGATGCTCGACGGAGAAATTTCCTCGATGGTGATGTCCTTGCTGCCGTCCACCACCTCTCCTTTGAGCTCTATGGTGTGCATTCCCGCGGTGGTTACCTTGGAAATGTCAGGGTATACGCGGATATCGTCGGCGGTCAGATTGCCGATGTCATAGATGACACCTTCCACCCGCACCGACACCTTTGGCTGTTCGCTGGAGATGGTGCTCAGTCCCAGCTTGCCGATGGATTCGTCGACCTCTTCCATGTCGATGGAAACGCCCGAGATGGTCTTGCCCTTGGTATCATTGCTGTCCAGCGCCACAAACAGCCAGGCAAAAAAAGCCATCACCACCGACAACACAACCAGAAAGGTTTTGTTGTCAAAAATAGATTCTTTTTTCATCCGAAGGTCCTCCTTTTCCTGTCAATCTCTGCGCGGTGAGCCTACTTTTTCACCTTGCGCAGCAGCGCCTTGACGCTGTTTTGTTTTTGCTGTTCTCCCTCGTGGGAGTGGAGGATCTCATGCCGCAGACGCTGCTCCAGCTGCGGGATGGTAAAGTTTCGTTCGATGACGCCGCCCTGTGCCACCGAGATGGTGCCGGTTTCCTCCGAAACCACCACAACAACAGCGTCCGAGTTTTCGCTCATACCCAATGCTGCGCGGTGACGGGTGCCCATCTCCTTGCTGATGGTGTAGTTCTGGCTCAGCGGCAAAAAGCAGCCCGACGCACAGATGCGTCCATCGCGGATAATCATGGCGCCGTCGTGCAGCGGCGAATTGACAAAGAACAGGTTGCCGATCAGCTCGTTGCTCGGCGTTGCATCCACCACCGTTCCGGTCTTGATGATCTCTCCGAGCTTGGTTTCCCGCTCGAATACGATCAGCGCACCGGTCTTTGTTTTGGACAGATATTCACAGGCATTTGCAATGGTGGTGATGCTCTCGTTCCAGACGCCCGCCAGCTGGCTGTCCTTCTCCTGGGAGGACTGGAAGATGTTGAGCCGGTTAAACTTGGTCTGTGCCACATGCTCGAGCATCCGGCGCAGCTCCGGCTGAAAGACGATGACCAGCGCCAATACACCGGTCGCCACCAGGTTCTGCATGATGAACCTGACCGTCTTCATGTTCAGATTATACGCCACAAAGTAGAGCAGCAGCAGCAAAATCAAACCCTTTGCCAGCTGCATCGCCCTGGTTTCGCGGATCAATTTGATGACCTGATAGATCAAAATTGCAACGATTACAATATCTACAATATCCCATACACCGATCGCCCTGATCGTACCGATGATTTGGTTCCATTCACTTACCATTCTCATCATCCTCTTTGTTGTCTTTTGATTCTCAGCTTCCAATCTCTGCCGGCGGACACATTCACAGCCTGTCCGCGCAACATCCAGCGCCGCAAATCGGCGCTGCTTTTCTCACATGCTTTATTGATTTTATTGTAACATATTTATAAATATAATCCAACAGCCGCTACAAATTTTTTTCTATCGGCGGATGCGGGCAATTTTTTCCGATACCTTGCAGACGGTTCGCACCTCGTCCATGCTATTAAAAGCACCCAGACTCATGCGCACCGTACCTTCGCGGTCGGTGCCCATCTTGCGATGTGCCAGCGCTGCACAGTGAAAACCTGCGCGGACAGCGATATGATGTTGATTGAGCAGCTCTGCTGCGCGCTCAGGATTCAGTCCCACATAATTCATCGCAACCACCGGCAGATTTCTGCCCAGCTGCGGCGGATTGGAGTAGAGCACCACGCCTCGGATGGAACGCAGCCCATGGTACAGTGCGCTGCACAGCTGCATCTCGTGGCGGTAAAGGCGTTCCGGTGTGTTTTTCAGCACAAAATCGACGCCCGCGCCCAGTCCGATGATGCCGCTGGTGTTGATCGTTCCGCTCTCCAGCCGGTCGGGCAGAAAGTCGGGCATCTCCGGCTCCATCGACAGACTGCCGGTACCTCCCTGACACAGCGACTGCGGCAGCAGGGAATTGTTGACGATCAGTACACCGGTTCCCGCCGGACCATACAGTCCCTTGTGACCTGGCATGCACAGATAGTCGATGTGCATCCGCGACAGGTCGATGGTGAGCAGTCCTGCCGTCTGGGCGGCATCCACCACCATCAGCAGACCGCGGCGGTGTGCCATCGCGCCGATTTTCTCCACCGGCAGCCGAAAGCCAAAGACGTTGCTGGCATGGGTGCAGGCGATCATGCGAGTATTGGGACGGATGAGCCGCTCAAAGTTGAGCACCGTCTGCTCGTCGCTTGCTGTCACTGCCGCGACATCGTAGGTAATCAGTCCGGCACGCCTAAGCGCCTCCGCCACACGGTAGACCGCGTTGTGCTCCAAATCCGAGATGATCAGGTGATCTCCTGGACGCAGCATTCCTTTGATGGCGATGTTGACCGACTCGGTGCAGTTTTTGGTAAAGACAATCTGCTCGGACTGACAGCAAAACAGCGTTGCCAGCTTTTCACGGCATTCATAGATTTTCTGTGCGGTCTGCATCGACAGATCATGACCGCTTCGTCCAGGATTTGCGCCGTAGCGCACCAAGGCTTCCCGCACCGCCTGTACAACTGCCGGCGGCTTTGGAAAGGTGGTGGCGGCATTATCAAAATAAATCATCGTCCGGTCCCTCCCTGCGGCAGCTGTTTGATCCTGATGCCGTTTTGTTCCAGCAGCCGGCGGGCCTTTTCGGCGTCTCCGCGCACTGTCAGCTGATATCCACAGCCGCTGGTTCTCTGGTGGTCGCGGCCTGCCCAGGCCATGATTCCACACTGCTGCAGCAGCTTCTGTCCTTTCAGCGCATAGGTCAGCGAGGTGACCGGTATTTCTGTATATTCAATGGTTTGACTCATAGCGATCCTCCTTCAGATGGGTCTTTCCCCATCTTATGCAGAATCGCCGCAGATTGACCTTCTGTCTATCTTTGCAGGATGCACACGCTGTGCGCGCTCATGCCCTCACCGCTGCCGGTAAAGCCCAGCTTTTCCTCGGTGGTGGCCTTGACGTTAACCTGTCCCTGTGTGATTTCACAGGCCGCCGCTATATTTGCGCACATCTGCGGAATGTAGTCCTTGAGTTTTGGCCGCTGTGCAATCACCGTCGCGTCGATGTTGACAATGCGATAGCCCTCCTTTTTGAGCAGCGCCACCACATGGCGCAGCAGTGCGATACTGTCTGCTCCGGCATAGGCAGGGTCGGTGTCTGGAAAATGCTTTCCAATGTCTCCCATCGCTGCTGCGCCCAGCAGTGCATCCATCACGGCATGTACCAGCACATCCGCATCCGAATGTCCCAGCAGACCCAGCTCCCACGGGATGTCCACTCCACCCAGAATCAATTTTCTTCCACGGGTCAGCCGGTGAACATCATATCCATGTCCTGCGCGGATCTCCATCTTTGTTTCCTCCTTCTCTCCGGCGATGGCCCGTGCAACGGCAACATCCTCCGGCGTCGTGATCTTGATATTCTGATAGCTTCCTTCCGACAGCCATACCTTCTGACCGATGTGCTCCACCAGCTGGCAGTCGTCGGTAAAATCCAGTCCCTCCTGCTGTGCCTGCGCCGCCGCTCTGCGGTACAGTTCGAGCGAGAAGATCTGCGGCGTCTGGGTCAGATACAGCGTGCTGCGGTCGGGCGTCTGTGCAATCGAGCCGTCGGGCGCCGCTACCTTGATGGTGTCCTTGGTGCGCACCGCCGCCGTCGCCGCTCCATGCTCTATCGCCGCCTGCAGGCAGCGTTCCACCAGCGCCTTATCCGCAAAGGGACGGGCGCCGTCGTGAATTGCAACGTATTCCACCTTGTCCGACAGCTTTTCCACTCCTGCCAGCACCGACTGCTGGCGGGTCGCTCCTCCTGCCGTCAGCACAAACGGCGGCAGCTGATACTGCTGCCTCCATCCCTCAATCTGCGCAAACATCTCCGGACGCGCCACCACCACAATCTCGCGGATCTGCTCCAGTGCATCCATCGCCAGAATCGAGCGCACCAGCACCGGTATCCCGCCGATGCACAGTCCCTGTTTGTCGATGCCCTGCATCCGCTGCGCCATTCCTCCGGCGGCAATCACTGCGCCGGCATAACCCCCATTTTCTCCCATTCGATGTGACCTCCCTGTTTTGTCCGCCTCTCTATGGTGGCAGAACTTCGTTTATTTTTATAGCAATAAATGTAAAAATTATAAAAATTCTGACAATTACAAAATCAGACCTCGGCGACGCCGAGGTCTGTCGATTCCAACTATCCAAACAGCAAATCCTTGCCGCTGTGCATATGGACGCTGAGCACCACGCCGATGGCAAGGTAGAGCGTACCGGTGGAGGTACCTCCCGCCGACAAAAACGGCAGCGTAACGCCGATAACCGGCAGCAGCTTCAAACACATGCCGATGTTGATGATGATCTGGATGCCGATGAGCGCAAAGACACCCACACAGATATATTTGCCCATCTCATCACAGGCATGCAGTCCGTTGTACAGGATTCGGATGCAGATGAACGCCAGCACCGCCAGCACTGCGATGCAGCCGATAAAGCCGACCGTCTCCCCGATATAAGTAAAGATAAAGTCGTTGTAGACCTCCGGCACATAGCGGAATTGTCCGGTCTCCATAAAGATACCGTTTCCCCACAAGCCGCCGTTTCCGATGGCGATCAGTCCTCTGTCCTGCTGCCAGGTGATCGCTTCGCTGACCATCTCCGGATTGATGATTGCCAGAATTCTGCTTTTTTTGTCGTCATCCAGCAAAAAGTTCCATGCCACCAGCGCCGCCGGCGGAATGACTGCCAGCACCGGCACGATGTATTTCCACGACAGTCCCGCCGCAAACAGCATGCTTGCAAAGATGACCGCCATGACCAGCGCGGTACCGTCGTCGCCCTGCAGGTGGATGATCGCACAGGGAATGGCTCCGTGGATACACAATGCCAGCAGCTGCTTTGGATGGTTTAGCTTTTCGCGCACCGTCGACAGATGGTAGGCAAAGCTGATAATAAACGAAATTTTCAAAAGCTCGGACGGCTGAAAGCTGA
Source organism: uncultured Negativibacillus sp. (assembly GCF_944388365.1). Lineage (GTDB taxonomy): Bacteria > Bacillota > Clostridia > Oscillospirales > Ruminococcaceae > Negativibacillus. The sequence continues at coordinate 31,726 of NZ_CALXIN010000003.1, forward strand.
TCGAGGTGAACGGGATGGGCAGCCATGCCTTGTCGTCGACCCAGTCCACACGCTGTACGCCAAACGGAAAAACCAGCAGCGCCAGTCCATAGCACAATGCACTGTGCCACTTCCACATCCGTGCCATCGTGTGATAGTCAATTTTGGAGAGGACCACCGCCGCAGCGATGCCGCACAGCATCATCGCCGGCTGCACCAGCACGGTATTGAGTCGTCCGATCTCCCCATTTTTATATAAGCTGTAAATCAATAGCGTGCTGAATCCCGACAGCGAGATGCAGCAGACCATCAGCATCCAGTCGGTGTCCCGAATATACCTGCCGATGGCAGAAAAAAAAGATTTTACCATAGCCAAAAGCCTTTCTTCAAAACGTGTTGCGTGTCCTTCTTTTTCCCAGAAAGCATCCGATTTTGTGACTTCCCTATTATATTATGAATCGACCCATCTTTCAACCGGAAATAGATGAATATTGCCGCAGATTTTTTCTTCCCTCTTTTCCCCTTCCAAAAAGTATGGTATACTGAAGTCACCAATTGTATGTAACAGTCTGATTCGATGCGCTGACATATACTTGCGGCAGTGCAGCCGGTTTTTCTTTGCCGGCCGCAGGGATGACTTCGGACATCATTCCTGCCCTTTGTGCCCGATGACAGAAAGGTGCGCTGAAGGAACACTCATTCTTACTTTATTTCTTGAAGGAGGAATTACCATGCTTACAGACATCGAAATCGCCCAGCAGTGCAAGATGAAACCAATCGTTGAGGTCGCTGCTCAGCTTGGCATCCAGCCGGAGGAGCTGGAACCATACGGACACTACAAAGCAAAACTTTCTGACCACCTGGCAAAACGTCTGGAAAACAAACCGGATGGCAAACTCATCCTGGTGACTGCCATCAACCCGACTCCTGCCGGTGAAGGCAAAACCACCACTACCGTCGGTCTTGGTCAGGCGATGACCAAAATCGGCAAAAATGCCATCATCGCTCTGCGTGAGCCATCCCTCGGTCCGGTATTCGGCATCAAGGGCGGCGCTGCCGGCGGCGGCTATGCTCAGGTCGTTCCGATGGAGGACATCAACCTCCACTTCACCGGCGACATGCACGCCATCACCGCCGCAAACAACCTGCTCTGCGCTATTCTGGACAACCATCTCCAGCAGGGCAACCAGCTGAACATCGACCCTCGCCGCGTTCTCTTCAAACGCTGCATGGACATGAACGACCGTGCTCTGCGCTTTGTCAACGTCGGTCTTGGCGGCAAGGCAAACGGCGTTCCGCGTGAGGACGGCTTCCAGATCACCGTTGCCAGCGAAGTTATGGCAATCCTGTGCCTGGCTTCCGACCTGATGGACCTCAAAGAGCGTCTGGGCAACATCCTGGTTGCTTACACTTACGATAACCGTCCGGTCTATGCAAAGGACCTGCAGGTCAACGGCTCGATGGCAGTTCTTCTGAAAGACGCCATCAAACCAAACCTGGTACAGACACTGGAAAACACTCCGGCTCTGATGCACGGCGGCCCATTTGCAAACATCGCTCACGGCTGCAACTCGGTCAGAGCAACCAAACTGGCACTGAAACTGGCTGACTACACCATCACCGAGGCAGGCTTCGGCTCCGACCTGGGCGCTGAGAAGTTCCTGGACATCAAGTGCCGCTACGCCGGTCTTGCTCCATCTGCCATCGTTGTTGTTGCTACTCTGCGCGCACTCAAATATAACGGCGGCGTTCCAAAGGCAGAAACCTCCAAGCCAAATGTAGAAGCAGTCAAAGCCGGTCTGTGCAACCTGGCTGCTCACGTTGAAAACATGAAGAAATTCGGTGTTCCGGTCGTTGTTGCCATCAACCACTTCCTGACCGACTCGGACGAAGAGGTCGAGGTTCTGGAAAACTACTGCCGCGAAAACGACGTAGAATTTGCACTGTCCGACGTCTTTGCAAAAGGCGGCGAAGGCGGTATCGAACTGGCCGAGAAGGTCGTCAAAGCCTGCGAAAAACCTGCAAACTTTGCTCCGATCTACGACGTCAACCTGCCGATCAAGGAGAAGATCGAAACCATCGCCAAGACCATCTACGGTGCAGACGGTGTTGTTTACTCCTCCGAGGCAAACAAGGCCATCGCTGAAATCGAGAAACTGGGCAAGGACAAACTGCCGATCTGTATGGCAAAGACCCAGTACTCCCTCTCGGACGATGCTACCAAGCTGGGACGTCCAACCGGATTCAAGATCAATATCCGCGATGTTAAACTCTCTGCCGGTGCAGGCTTCATTGTTGCACTCTCCGGCACCATCATGACCATGCCTGGTCTGGGCAAGGAGCCGGCTGCTTACCGCATCGACATCGATGCCGACGGCCACATCCAGGGATTGTTCTAAACATCCTGCTCCGAATATTTTCCACCTGATGCACAAGCCTCTGTGGAAAATTGTTCCGGCAAAAACATTCACCCAAAACCTTATTAAAAACCGCGCCATCCTCCCTTGTTTTGGGAGGGTGCGCGCCGGTTTTTCCATTTTACTGAAAAAGGAAGGCTGACCCCTTGAAACGTTATCTAAGTCACAGCACAGAACAAACAGAACAGATTGCCGCCGAATTTGCGTCGACCTTGAAAAGCGGCGATGTCATCGCCTACCGCGGACCCATGGGCGCAGGCAAAACCGCCTTTACCCGCGGATTGTGCCGCGGTCTGGGGCTGTCCGACCACGTTTCCAGCCCAACCTTTGCTTTGGTGCATCAATATGGAAACGGGGACCGTGCCCTGTATCACTTCGATATGTACCGTGTGGAAACCTTTGACGATCTGTATTCCACCGGATTTTTTGACTACCTCGACTACGGCGGCATCATGGCCATCGAGTGGAGCGAAAACATCGAAGCTGTCCTGCCGGACAACGCCATCACTGTGGAGATCCGCAAGGTGGACACAGATCCGGACGCACGTGAGATCCTGATTTTTTAACGATGGAAAGGGGATTGTTCCTTTGATTATCTTTGCTATGGACACTTCGGCAGCCGCAGCCAGCTGCGCACTGCTCGAAGATGACCGTCCTGTCGCCCAGTTTTATACCGACGCCCATCTGACCCACAGCCAGACCATCATGCCGATGGTCGAGGCGATGTTTGCCTGCAGCAAGACCTCGGTCGGTGATGTCGACCTGTTTGCCGTTTCCACCGGCCCCGGATCGTTTACCGGCCTGCGCATCGGTGTCGCTGCCGTCAAAGGCATGGCACAGGCATTAAACAAACCCTGTGTGTCGGTATCGGCGCTGGAGGGACTTGCCTTTAACCTGTCCGACCGTCAGGGACTGATCTGTCCGGCGCTGGATGCACGCTGCGGTCAGGTCTACACTACCCTGTTCGATGCAGACAACGGCATGCACCGCCTGCACGAGGACGCGGCACTGATGGCGGAGGACCTGTGTCACCTGCTGGCAAAACAGCCGGAGGAAAAAACCATCACGGTGCTGGGCGACGGTGCACAGCTGGTGCTCAGCACCATGCATCGGCTCTATCCTGAGCGCACCCTGCAGCTGCCTGGCAGCCATCTGCTGCTCCAGCATGCCTACGGTGTGGGACTGGCTGCCCTGTGCGGCCTGCGGGAAAATCGGATGCAGACCGTCGAACCGCAGCAGCTGGTGCCGGTCTATCTCAAGCTGCCGCAGGCCCAGCGGGAATTGCAGCTCAAACGCAAGCAGCAACAGGAAAAATAAGAGAGATTGACGATTCATTGATTATTCGAGGAGGTTTTTTACCATGCTGGTTATTGGAAGCGATCACGGCGGTTTCCTGCTCAAACAGGAGATCAACAAACATCTGAAGGAACGCGGCGTTGAATTTGTCGACGTCGGCTGCTACGACGAAAACTCGGTGGACTATCCAGACATCGCCAAAGCTGCCTGCGACAAGATCGTCAGCGGCGAGTGCGAGATGGGCATTCTCATCTGCGGCACCGGCATCGGCATCTCGATGGCTGCAAACAAGGTCAAAGGCATCCGCGCTGCCTGCTGCTCCGACTGCTTCAGCGCTAAATTCACCCGTCTGCACAACGATGCCAACGTTCTGTGCTTCGGCGGCAGAGTGGTTGGCCCTGGCCTTGCCTGCATGATGGTCGACGCTTTTCTGGATGCACAGTTTGAAGGCGGACGCCACCAGAGAAGAGTGGACAAGATCCTGGCACTGGAAGAAAATTTCGGCAAATAAATGAATTTTTATAAGAGATTTCAGTAAATTGCCGATTTTTTGATGCAAACTAAAAAAAACTTGCAAAAAATATTTTCTTCCAGCCGCATTTGTTGTAAAATAAGTTTGTAGTTTTTTTAAGGCAAGACTGATGAAAAGAATGCCGCGTGCATGATTTTCATCATCCCATATTCCATTTTGAACATGAAAGGATTCGATCATTATGACTCCTATGATTCTTGACCATCCACTGATTCAGCACAAAATTTCCCTGCTGCGCAACAAAAACACCGGTTCCAAAGAGTTCCGTGAGCTGGTCAGCGAGGTTTCCATGCTGATGTGCTACGAAGCAACCCGCGATCTGCCACTCAAAGAGGTTGAGGTGGAAACCCCTATTTCCATCGCAAAAACCAAAGTCATCGCTGGCAGAAAACTCGCTTTCGTTCCGATCCTGCGTGCAGGTATCGGCATGCTCGACGGTGTACTGTCGATGGTTCCTGCTGCTAAGGTTGGCCACATCGGTCTGTACCGCGATCCACAGACTCTGCAGCCAGTCAGATACTACTGCAAACTGCCATCCGACATCAATGAGCGTGAAGTAATCGTGCTCGATCCAATGCTGGCAACCGGCGGTTCTGCTGTTGAGGCAATCAACATGCTCAAAGAGAGCGGCGCTACCAACATCAAATACATGTGCATCATCGCTGCACCAGAAGGTCTGAATGCACTGACCGACGCACATCCTGATGTTCAGGTTTACTGCGCAGCCAAAGACGAAAAGCTCAACGATGAAAAATACATCGTTCCTGGTCTGGGCGACTGCGGCGACCGTATCTTCGGCACCAAGTAATTTTGCTGCAACAAAAAGCTCCTCTGAAAACAGAGGAGCTTTTTTTCTGCGCAAAAAAGGGACCGGAAGCTTCCGGTCCCTTTTTTATGATAAATCAATCCCGATTACTTTTCAAATGCAGCAAGGCTGGATTCGATCTTTGCAAGCAGCTCCTGTGCCTTTGCCAGTTTTGCCTTCTGGTCGTTGATAACCTTTTCCGGCGCCTTGGAAACAAAGCCAGGGTTGTTGAGCTTGCCGCTGAGGAAAGCAATGTCCTTTTCACAGGCCTGTTTTTCCTTGGTCAGTCTTGCAATTTCCTTGTCGCGGTCTACCAGCTGAGACAGCGGCATAAAGATTTTTGCGCTGTCGGTGATGACCTGTACGCAGGACTGTGCGTCTTCCGGTGCACCCAGAACGATCTGGTCTGCCCATGCAAGTCTGGTCAGGAAGGCGGTGGACTTCAGGAAGATCTCCTCCGAAGCTGTCTCGATGTAGAGCGTTGCCTTCTTGCTCGGCGGTACGTTCATCTCAGAGCGGCGGGCACGAACTGCCTTGATGGCGTCCATTACCTTTTCAAACTCTTTTTCCTCTGCGGAGAAGTTGAGCTCCTCGCAGTATACCGGCCAAGCAGAAACCATGATGCTCTCGCCTTCATGCGGCAGAGCCTGCCAGATTTCCTCGGTGATGAATGGCATGAACGGATGCAGCAGCTTGAGGGTGTTGGTCATGACATAAACCAGTACCTTTCTTGCGGTATCGGCTTCCTGACCATCTTCCCACAGTCTGGATTTTGCAAGCTCTACATACCAGTCGCAGAATACATCCCAGATGAAGTCGTACAGCTTGCTGACAGCGATGCCCAGCTCGAATTTTTCGAGGTTGTCGGTGACTTCCTGAACCAATTTGTTATATTTGGTGAGCACCCATTTGTCCTCAACTGCCAGTTCCTTTGGCAGCTCCAGACTCATGTTCTCATCCTTGAGGTTCATCATGACAAAGCGGGATGCGTTCCAGATCTTGTTTGCAAAGTTACGGCTTGCGATTACCTTTTCATCGCTGAAACGCATATCGTTGCCTGGGGTGTTGCCGGTTGCCAGAGTGAAACGCAGAGCATCTGCGCCGTACTGGTCGATGATTTCCAGCGGGTCGATACCGTTGCCCAGCGATTTGGACATCTTTCTGCCCTGTGCGTCACGAACCAGACCGTGGAACAGAACGGTGTTGAATGGGATATCGCCCATGTGTTCCAGACCGGAGAAGATCATTCTTGCTACCCAGAAGAAGATGATGTCGTAGCCGGTTACCAGTGTGCTGGTTGGATAGAAGTATTTGAGCTCCTCGGTGTTGTTTGGCCAGCCCAGAGTGGAGAATGGCCACAGAGCGGAGCTGAACCAGGTATCCAGGGTGTCCTCATCCTGATGCAGATGGGTGCTGCCGCACTTCGGACATTTTTCCGGTGCATCCTTTGCAACGATAACCTCGCCGCAATCTTCACAGTAGTAAGCCGGAATACGATGACCCCACCACAGCTGACGGGAGATACACCAGTCTTTGATGTTTTCCATCCAGTTGAAATAGGTCTTGTTCATACGCTCTGGAATCAGTTTGATTCGGCCGTCGCGGACAACGTCGATGGCAGGTTTTGCCAGCGGCTCCATCTTGACAAACCACTGTTTGGATACCATCGGTTCAACGGTGGTTCCGCAGCGGTAGCAGGTGCCGACGTTGTGTGCATGGTCCTCGATCTTAACGAGGAAGCCCTGTTCCTCCAGGTCTTTGACGATGGCTTTTCTTGCCTCATAGCGGTCCATGCCGGCATATTTGCCGCAGTCTGCGGTCATGGTAGCGTCGTCGTTCATCACCTTGATGATCGGCAGGTTGTGTCTGCGTCCAACCTCATAGTCGTTCGGGTCGTGTGCCGGAGTGATCTTAACAACGCCGGTACCGAATTCCATATCAACATAGTCGTCGCCGACAATCGGAATTTCTCTGTTAACCAGTGGGAGGGTCAGGGTCTTGCCGATCAGATTCTGATAGCGCTCATCCTTTGGATTAACTGCAACAGCGGTATCACCCAGCATGGTTTCCGGACGGGTGGTCGCCAGAATCACTTCGCCGCTGCCATCGGTCAGCGGGTAGCGCAGGTGCCAGAAGTGACCTGCCTGCTCCTCATATTCAACCTCTGCATCCGAGATGGAGGTCATGCAGTGCGGACACCAGTTGATGATGCGCTCGCCCTGATAGATGAGGCCCTTGTTGTAGAGGTTGACGAATACCTCTTTAACAGCCTCGGAGCAGCCGTCATCGAGGGTGAAACGCTCTCTGTCCCAGTCACAGGAGGAACCGAGCTTTTTGAGCTGCTCGATGATTCTGCCGCCGTATTTGCGTTTCCATTCCCATGCGCGCTCGAGGAAGCCTTCACGACCCAGATCTTCCTTGGTCAGTCCCTCTTCCTTCATGGCGTTGACGATCTTCGCCTCGGTTGCGATCGAAGCATGGTCGGTACCTGGCAGCCAGAGGGTTTCATAACCCTGCATTCTGCGGAAACGGATGAGGATGTCCTGCAAGGTTTCGTCGAGTGCGTGGCCCATGTGCAGCTGACCGGTGATGTTCGGAGGTGGAATCACGATGGTGTATGGCTTTTTATCTGGATTTGGCTCTGCGTGAAAATATCCGCCGTCGAGCCAAAACTGATAGGTGCGATCTTCTACCTGTTTTGGATCATAAATTTTCGACAGTTCTCTCATATCGAAACTCCTTTCTGAAACTCAAATAGAATCAAAAAATCCGAAAAGAAGGATGTTGACGCTGTACCGGAAAATAAAAAACTCCTGTCCTTTGCATCTGCAAAGGACAGGAGTAACTTTCCTGCGGTACCACCTTTGTTGGCAGAAAGCTCTGCCCACTCTGTGCACGTCCAACGAACGCGCCGAACCGGTAACGGGGTTCAATCGTGATGGTCTACTGAGAAAAACAGCGGACTGTTTTTCCGTTTGGCATCCTCTCAAAGGCTACTTTGTCGATTCCGCTTTCTACCGGCTTCTCAGCTTCCGCCGGCTCTCTGGGAGTGCGCTGATCGTTTTACTTCCTTTTCATCGATTTTTCGTTCTTCTGGATTATTCTTAATCTATCATGATTTATCCGCTTTGTCAACTTTTTTTCGCACCAATTTGCAGGAGGATAAATCAGCTTTGTCCGCCCATACTAAGCCTGTGAAGTTTTCGGAGGTGGTTTTTGTGCAGCAAGCCAAGATGATTCGATTTATTCTGTGGACGGTGTTTGGGCTGTGTGCGTTTGGGTGGGCATTTGCCGGACTGCATTTTATTCTGCCGGCGACGCTGCCCTTCTGGCTGGGACTTCTCATCGCGGCGGCACTGCGTCCGCTGACGCTGTTTTTCTCCCAAAAGATGCGGATTCGCCGGCGCAGCGCCGCCGTCTTTGCCACCGTCCTGTTTTATACGCTGCTGGTGGTGCTGCTTTGGGCAGTGGGCCTGGTGATCTGGGGACAGCTGTGTTCCCTGACTGCTTCCCTGCCGGATCTTTATAAAACCGCCTTCCTTCCGGCGCTGGCACGCTTCTTTGAGTGGCTCTCCCGATTTTTGTCCCGCTTTGTGCCCGATCTTGCCGATACGGTGCAGCTGTGGATGCAGAGCCTTGCCAGCGCTGCCGCCAAGCTCAGCACCAGCCTGTCCTCGGCGCTGCTTTCCTTCTGCACCGACCTTGCTGCGGCGCTGCCGATGGTGCTGATCACCGTGCTGGTCACCATCTTCTGCTCCGCCTTTATCTCGCTGGATTATCCACGGGTGATGGCTGCGCTGCACAGCCTGATTCCTGCCCGCTTCTGTCCGCTTGCCGATCAGCTGAAAAGCTTTGCCGCCACCACGCTGCTGCGGCTGCTGCGCGCCTACCTTCTGCTTTTGCTCATCACCTTTTTGGAGCTGTGCGCCGGACTATGGCTGCTCGGAGTGAGCGGCTTTGTGTCCATCGCAGCGATCATCGCTCTGCTGGACATCCTGCCTGTGCTTGGCACCGGCACGGCGCTGATTCCCTGGGCAGTGATTTCTCTGCTGGGACAAAACGGCGGGCGCGCGCTGGGACTGTTTGTGCTGTATCTGCTCATCACCGGCGCCCGCAGCCTGCTCGAACCAAAGCTGGTCGGCCAGCAGCTCGGCCTGCCGCCGCTGGTGAGCCTTGTCTCGGTCTATGCGGGACTTCGGCTGTTCGGCGTGCTGGGAGCCGTGTTGATGCCCTGTCTGGTGCTGGCTGCCCGCTTTCTCTGGCAGCGGCGAAAAACCATCTTCCCTTCTCAGCCGTCCTGAGTGTTGTGGACAGCAAAACGCCAGCCGTTTAAAAAACGGCTGGCGTTTTTGTTTTATCGTTTGACTTCTTTTCTGACTGCCATACGGTGCAGAGCAACAGTGACTGCCACCAACAGCAGCACCGCCGTTCCCAGCGAAAGCAGCAGGTTTGCATTGGTAAAGCCTGCGACCAGATAGCCCACAAAGCTGCATCCGGCCACCAGAAGCGCATACGGCATCTGGGTGGATACATGTGCCAGATGATTGCAGCCTGCACCGGTGGAGGAGAGGATGGTGGTGTCCGAAATCGGCGAACAGTGGTCGCCAAAAACCGAGCCTGCCAGCGTCGCTGCCAGTGCTACTACCAACAGCTGAGGCGCTGCACTTGCGCAGATCTCCACCACAATCGGGATCAAAATGCCGAAGGTTCCCCATGCTGTTCCGGTCGAGAAGGACAAAAATGCCGCTACGGCAAAGATCACCGCCGGAATAATCTCAATCGGGAAGTTGCTTGCCAGCACGACCGTCTTGACATACTCGCCGGTATTAAGCACATCCGAACAGATGGCGCCCAGCGTCCATGCCAGCACCAGAATGATGTTTGCCGAAGCCATCGATTTGACGCCCTCGGTGATGCTGCCCATAAAGTCCTTAAAGGAGAGCAGCTTGCGCGGAACAAACAGCAGAAATGCGACGACCAGCGCACCAAAGCCGCCCATCACCAGCGAGGCGGAGGAATCGCAGTTGCCAAATGCCTGCTGCAAGGTGGTCACATCCGCCTGGGTAAAATAGCCGCCGGTGTAGAGCATCGCCAGAATCGAAAAGACGATCAACGCTGCCACCGGAATCACCAGATCGTATACGCGGCCCTTTCCGCCGGAAACCTGCATCTCCTCCTGGGTGGTATCCATTCCCAGATCGCCGGTGGTTTTTGCGCGGTACTGCGCTTTTTCCATCGGTCCAAAGTCGAGGTTCAGCACTGCCAGACCGACCACCATCACCAGCGACAGCAGCGCATAGAAGTTAAACGGGATGGTCGCCACAAAGGCTGCCAGGTCGCTTTCAAACTGTCCGGTGACCGAAAGGCTGGAGCCGATTGCCGCTGCCCAGGAGGACACCGGCGCGATGATGCAGATCGGTGCTGCTGTCGCGTCGATCAGATATGCCAGCTTTTCGCGGGATACTCCGTATTTGTCGGTGACCGGCTTCATAACGGTGCCGACGGTCAGACAGTTAAAATAGTCGTCGATGAAGATCAGCGCGCCCAATGCACTGGTTGCAAGCTGCGCTGCCCGCGGCGAACGCAGCTTGTTTGCTGCCCAAACGCCGTATGCCTTGGAGCCGCCCGCCTTGGTAACCACCACGACCAGCGCACCCAACAGCGACAGGAACAGCAGAATATTAAACTTGGAGACCGAGCCGCCGGTCCCTCCCATCGTAGAAAATGCCGTTTCAATCGTCTTTGCTCCCACCATCAAAAAGCCCTGATGGGTGAGCGCCGCATAAATTAAAGAGCCGGAAAGGATGCCCAGCATCAGCGAGGAGATAACCTCCTTGGTCACAAATGCCAGCACAATCGCAATCACCGGCGGAAGAATGGACAGCCAGCCTGCCTGGATTGCCTCCATAAAACTACCTCCTTCGGAAAATGTACCCGCACTTTTCTGCAATTCTAAAAAGTCGGACACTGCACAACCATATATTTTTGAGAAAGATCATCTTCCCAAACAAGCTATGAGATTATAGCATAGTGTGCAATATGAATCAAGGAAGAGTTTGTATTTTATTCATAACTTTGCAGTCTTGTCCATTACCTGTCCATTAAATTATGCAAAAATTCTGTTTTTTTATGAAATATCACCCATCCGCCCTAGAAGGTTCCCTGTACTCCTTCGCTGCGGATGGCACTGTCAAGTTCGGCATCCGGCTGCAGCAGCATTTCCTCGGACTGGTACTGATAGATGTCGCCCAAAAGGGCAAAGTATTTTTCCAGATTCACGCGGTAGACCTGTACGCCCAGCTCCTGCAGCTGTTCCATCTGCTGGTCGCGCTGCTGCTGTGCCAATGTGCTGCAGTAGCCGCACGCCATCACTGCCGCCTGCTCGACCGCTGCCTGCTGCTTTTCATCCAGCGACTCCATCACGTCCTGTCCGATCAGCAGATACACCGTCTCCAGTTTGTGCGCACTGGTAAACACCACCAGCTCCTGAGCCTGCTTCTGGCCCTGCTGCACCGTTTCGATTACCTGGGAGAGGCTTGCCTGTGCAATTTCTGCACCACCATCCAGCAGCAGCTGGAAGGGATTGTCGCTCACAATCTCCCGCGCACCGATCTCCTCCTGAAGCTGATCGGAGAAGTACGACGTTTTCACTGCCAGCGGATAGCGCTTGCGAAAATCGGTCAGATCCACCTGCGCATCGGCAGCCAGATCCTCATAGCCGCACACCGTCGCCATCTGCACCTCCATCGGGTAGACAGCAGAAAGCAGCTCATTGAGCCGCTTTTTGGTGCGCTCTGCATTGAGGGCGCTAAATTGATAATCCTCATGTTTAAAGTAGAAGGGAAGGTTGAGCGTCTCCAGCTCCGGCACCGAGGAGACCAGTTCCTCGTTGGAAACAAAGGCAAACTCCGCCTCGGAGGACTCCAGAATCGTTTCCACCTGCTGACTTTCGCTCAGGCTGATTTCCAGCTCTCCGTCCGAATAGAAGGCGGCACGGTTGATAAATTCCTCCGCCGCCGAACGCACACAGTCCGGTGCATCCGAGGAGATCAGCATGGTCATTTGGGTCAGCTCCTTCTGCGGCTGCTGGCCTTTGTCCGGCTGGCTGCATCCTGTCAGGAGGAACAGTCCGCACACGGCTGCCGCGATCACCCGAATCGCTGTGATTAACTTCATGGTGTTCCTCCCTTTCTCAGGATCTCTTGAGTCCTGTGTGTTTTTCCGGCGGCTCTGTCTGAGGTGTCTCTTCCTCTTCCTCCGTGGAAGAAGGTTCCTCCACAGGCTGCGGAACGGTCTGTGGTTGCTCCGTCTGCTGCTCTATCGGCTGGGTTTCTTCCGGCTGCTGCGCCGGCTGTTCGGTCTGCACCGGAGGTACATACGGCGTGTAGGTCTGGTTCTTGATGGATTCCAGCTCGTCGATGCGCACGCCGGTGTTGACCGCAAAGATGTTGTTTAAAAACAGCAGATCGGTGATGCCGTTTTCCTTGATAAAATCCTCGACACCCAGCTCAAAATAACGCTGATCGACGATATAAACATCATCATAGTGGGAAACCAGAAACGGTGCAAACGCATTTCCGTAGGATTCCTTGACCAGCATGATTTTGCGGCCGGTGTGGTTGTCGGTCTGGATGTGGGTCAGCGGGAAATCGCCGTGCAAAAAGACACTGTAGGTGTTCTGTCCACCCGTCGCATAGCTTGCAAAGATGGTGCTTTCCACCGGTGTATAGGGCGCACCCTTCAGATAGCGCCAGGTCGTTGTTTCGGTCGGCGGAACAAAATATTCCACAAAATCAGGGGGTGCTGCCAGCTGCGCATCCTGTGTCTGGTTATAAAACGTGCCTACAAATCCGTCGATCTGATGGCGTTCCATCTCGTCAAGCGCCACCGGCTCAAGACCTGCCGTCTTGCAGAAGGCGATATACGCCGCATAAGCGCCGCGCACCGTCCAGTGGTGGTCGGTACGGAAGTAGAGGTAATCCTCCTTCTGCTTCTCGATCTCGCTGTACGCGTCCACCGGCTTGACCTTTTCGGACAGCTGGGAGTTAACAAATTCGATGTTCTCCTTTTCGCTGGAAGCAATGCCCTCATATTTTTCGGGCAGATAAAACTCAATCGAGGTCGGCGCAATCAGGCTGTATACCTGCACGCCGTCCAGATCCTCGGCATAGGAGCTGATTACCTGCGCATAGCGTTTGGACATCTTTTCGCTGGCGCCGAAGATCTGCATTCCCATATTGCGGTACAAAAACAGATTGCCCGCCTGCTCGCCGCCGGTGCCCTCGCCAGTCAGACCGTTGCCTGGTGCATTGGGGTCCTCATAGGCTTCATAGTCGATGGACGGTGTCTGTGTCTGCTCATTTGAGGTTGGCGGCGTGGTTTCCTGCTCCGGTGTTGTCGGTGTCGGGTCCGGTGTCACTGGTTGGGCGGAGGTCGTCTGCTGGGAGGTGTTTCCCTGATGGATGCGCACATCATCGGGATGGTAGCCTCGCACACTTTCCAGTCGGGATGCCACCGAAACCAGTTGTTCCCTCTGTGGGAAGGTATCCGCATAATAGGCGTCAAACGCCTTGGCAAACTGTCCCGAAAACCAGCTTTGCAGCGTCAGCTCCGGCTTCTCTGCCAGCTCACGCTTTTCGATCTCGGACACGGTCGGCTTTGGCAGCACCAGCGCCAGGATACCGACTCCCACCAACAACAGCAGCGTCACACAGATGTTGATGAGATGCAGCTGATCGGTGCTTCGTTTCTTGTTGTCCACCCTGTCTTTTCTCCTTTCCCAATTCTGCCCGATTTTTTCTGCTTAAAACCGAAAGTATAAAAACGGATTGTAGCTGTCTCCCACCAGCATCGCTGTGCAGACAAACAGCAGTGTTACATTCATCAGCGCACACAGCACTACCGTCGCTGCCTGTGCTGCTTCTCCCTGATGAGCCTGTACCTTTTGTTTGAGCCACTGGGTCAATGGCAGACAGAACAGCAGCGCTGCCAGCAGCCAGTACAGATTGTTTGCAAAGGTGATGCTCAGCTGTGGGTCGATCAGCGGACGGCCTGACAATCCAAACATCACCCGAAAATAATCGCCTAGTCGTCCCAGATCGGTGGTATAAAAGATGGTCCAGCCGATCAGCGTCAAAAACAGCAGATAGGCCCGCGACAGCACCGACGGCAGCCGCTCCAGAATCTTGAGCAAACCGAGCTTTTCGATCATCAGCAATCCCCCGTAGAAGACACCCCACAGGATAAAATTCCAGCTGGCACCGTGCCACAGTCCGGTCAAGAACCAAACCACCGCGATGTTTAACAGCTGGTGCCGGCGGTTGCCGCCCAGCGGGATATAGACATAATCGCGGAAAAAGCTGCTCAGCGAAATATGCCATCTGCGCCAGAACTCGGTGACCGACTTGGAGATATAGGGATAGTTAAAGTTCATCCGATAGTGGAATCCGAACATCCGACCCAGACCGATCGCCATATCCGAATAGGCCGAGAAGTCATAGTAAATTTGCAGCGCGTACAGCAGCACTCCAAACCAGGCGCCTGCCACCGACAGCTGGTCGAGCGGCGCATCCAGATACTGCGTCACCAGCTTGCCGGCTACGTTTGCCACCAGCACTTTTTTGCCCAATCCGACACAGAAGCGGGTGATTCCCTCGCTCATATCGCGGGCAGTGGTGCGGCGGTTTTCGATTTCGGCGGCAACGTCGCTGTATCGCACAATCGGACCTGCCACCAGCTGGTGATAGCTGGACAGGTACATCAGGTACTTGTAATACTGCTTCTGTGCGGCAACCTGTCCGCGGTAGACATCCACCACATAGCTGATGGTCTGGAAGGTATAAAACGAGATGCCGATGGGCAGCGCAATCTGCGGCACCGGCAGCGACAGTCCGGTCAATAGGTTCATATTTTCGACCACAAAGCCGCTGTATTTAAAGACGCCCAGCATTCCAAGGTCAAACACCAGCGAGGCTGCCAGCGCCACCTTTGCGCGGAAATTGTTTCCGCTCCGCTTAAAATACTCGATGCACCGCGCCCACAGGTAGTCCAAAAAGGCGGTAATCATCAGCAAAAACACCCAGACCGGTTCGCCCCAGGCATAGAAGAACAGCGAAAACAACAGCAGCACCACGTTGCGCCAGGTTTTATTCTTAGATACAAAGTATAAAATCAAATTGAGCGGCAAAAACAGATAAATAAAAAATAAATTTGAAAAGACCATCTTTCCACACTCTCCAACGTCGTCCAACGATTTTTACATTCTCCATTATATAACAGATTCCAGGGGATGAAAAGGCATTTTTTCCATCTGTCGTGTAAAATATTTCCCCTTGTGATTCTCTGGTGTTCCTGTTGAAAAGCAAAGCCATTTTCCCCGCGAAATTGCCACCTTTTACAAAGTATTGTCAAAAAAATCCCCCTTATATTGAGTTTGTGCATCATTTGGGGTAAAATAAAGGTATTCTAAACGGGCATGTTCTGCCTGTTTTTTCAAAAAGGATTTTCATCCCGAAAGGATTGTGAAACAGATGAGCGAAGAAAACTACATCGTAAACGAAGGAAAAAACGAAATTATCGAGGTGGACGGCGTCAAATACCAGCGTCTTGCCATCCGCACCCATGTTATCACCGATCAAGATGATGTATGCGACGTCATCGAAAAATATGCAAAACCATACGCCAAACCGGACGACATCGTGTTCATGACCGAGAAAGCCGTTGCCTGCACCCAGAAGCGTGCGATCCCGATGAAGGACATCCATCCGCGTCCGCTGGCAAAATTCCTGTGCAAATTTGTACTCAAAACCCCATACGGCATCGGTCTGGGCATTCCTGAAACAATGGAGATGGCACTGCAGGAGTGCGGTACTCCGCGCATCCTGTTTGCAGCTGCGGTATCTGCAGTAGGCAAGCTGTTCCACAAACGCGGCTGGTTCTACAAGATTGCCGGCTACAAGGCTCGCTCCATCGACGGCCCATGCGACTACACCCTGCCGCCATACAACCACTATGTTGTACTCGGCCCTGCTGATCCAGATGAAACCGCACAGAAGATGTCCCAGCGTCTGGGCGGCATCAAGGTTGCCATCACCGACATCAACGACCTGGAAGGCCAGATCCTGGGCATCTCCCACAGCTCGATGGACCGCGACCTGCTGGTCAAAATCCTCAAGGACAACCCGCTCGGTCAGTCGCTGGAACAGACCCCGATCGGCATTATCCGAGTTGTCAAATAGGATAAAGGGTAAAAAATATAACTATTTGCTAAAAAATCCGAACAGAGAAAACTCTGTTCGGATTTTCTTATAGCTTCTTTGAATGGAATTGTTGACGGTTCAACAGACGAAGCAGACGCGGGCGATTATAACGTTGAAGGATAATAAAACTGCTGTCCACCAGCGCCGCTGCCAGCGAAGTCAGCAGAAACACTCCAAAAGCACCCCAATATTTTGACCAGCAGACTGGTACAAAGGATAGAGGAAGTATCAGCTCATGTACTAGCTCAGATATGCAGGTAGCCTGCACCACTTCCGAAAGTGAATTGTCCATTGAAAACTGCTTGGGATTATAGGTGGGCATCCGTTCTTTCCAGCAGCGCACACGCAAAAATTGGTAAAAAGGTGTTTCCCATCTTTTTTGAGCAAACCATCGGTTTTGAGGATTCATCGGCTGTTTAATCATCCGGCTCACCAATTCTCCGACCACCAGCCGCATTGAAAAGTGGTAGCAGACAGTAGCTGATGTAATCGCCAGGCTTAAAACCCATGACCAGCACCAACGCCAGTACACCACCATCAGAATTAACGCAGCCAATGCAGAAAATAGAGCCGTCAAATACATTGTCTTTCGCATCATTTGCCTTCCTGCATTTGTTGTCTTTCTACGCCCTCCGCCGTCACTCTTGCCAGAATCAGTCTGGATGGCTTCGGCGGCTGGTTTGACCAGCTCAGCGCCGCCAGATAACGTTCGGTTGCCTCCGCCACCTTTTCCTCCCGATGGGTGTACAGCTGTGCGATGACCTCGCCGCGCTGCACCTGTGCGCCTGTCTTTTTGACAAAGCGGATGCCTGCCGCCGGATCGATGCTGTCCTCTTTCTTCTCGCGGCCTGCACCAAGCATCCCTGCCACTGCACCGATCTCCTCGGTTTGCATCGCGGCAAGATAGCCGTCCTGCGGCGCCAGCACAGCAAAAGCCGGCGCTGTCGGGAACTTGGACGGTTCCTGTACATAGGACAGATCTCCGCCCTGCCGCTGCACCATCCGACAGAAGGTTTCATAGGCGCTGCCGTCCGCAATCGAACGCTTGGCATCTGCAAGGCAGTCCTTCAGCGTTCCTTTGCCTGCCAGATACAGCATGTTGCCTGCCAGATGGATGCACAGCTCGGTCAGGTCCTGCGGACCTTTGCCGCGCAGTGTCTGGATGGCCTCCACCACTTCGATGGCATTGCCTGCCGTATCGCCCAGCGGTGTGTTCATATCGGTGATGAGAGCGACGGTTCTTCGTCCGGCCTGTTCACCGATGCCGACCATCGTCTGCGCCAGTGCGACCGAATCCTCCACCGTCTTCATAAATGCGCCGCTGCCGGTCTTGACATCCAACAGGATGGCGTCAGCACCGGCGGCAATTTTTTTGCTCATGATGCTCGATGCAATCAGCGGCAGACTGTCCACCGTGGCGGTCACATCGCGCAGCGCATAGATTTTTTTGTCGGCGGCAGCCAGTGCGCCGCTCTGACCGATCAGCGAGATGCCGATCTCATTGACGATCGAGAAAAACTCCTCCCGATCCAGCGCAGTCTGATAGCCTGGGATGGATTCGAGCTTATCCACCGTACCGCCGGTGAACCCAAGCCCGCGGCCGGACATCTTCGCCACAGGGATCCCACAGGCGGCAGCCATCGGAGCCGCAATCAAAGTGGTTTTATCGCCGACGCCGCCGGTAGAATGTTTATCCACCTTCACTCCATGGATGGCAGACAGGTCGGACATTTCGCCGGAGTGTGCCATCGATAAGGTCATCGCGGTAGTTTCCTGCAGATTCATCCCCTGAAAGCAGACCGCCATCAAAAAGGCGGACATCTGATAATCGGGGATTTCTCCCGCCGTAAATCCCTGTACCATCCAGTCAATTTCCTGTGCAGTCAGCGGATGACCAAGTTTTTTCTTTTCAATCAGGTCATACATTCTCATACCAAATATCCTCCCCTCTTGCGGCGATCTTATTTTGTTGTCGGGCAGCTTAACGAGCGAAGCGACCTGCGCGAGAACGGAGCTTTCGACTTCCCTCTCAACCGACAACGCGAACTGCGTGCAGGTTCAACCTGCCAAAAACTTTATTTTGTGTTGGCGGGCAGCTTAACGAGCAAAGCGACCTGCGCGAGAACGGAACTTTCGACTTCCCTCTCAACCGACAACGCGAACTGTGTGCCGACTGAGCAAGCTCAGTCAACTCAACCTGCTTATTTATCTCTAAACACAACGTGACCATCCTCAAAACGGTCGATAATTGCCAGCGACTCCAGATGAATTCCGCGCTCCCGCAGCATCTGGCCGCCCTCCTGGAAGCCTTTTTCAATGACAATACCACATCCGACCGTCTCGGCACCCGACTGCGCTACAATATCCAGCAGTCCCATCATCGCCTGACCCTTTGCCAGAAAATCGTCGATAATCAGCACGCGGTCGCCTGGGTTGAGGTACTTCTTAGAAACCTGCACATCAAAAGTGGTGCCGCGGGTGAAAGAGGTTACCTGCGAGGTATATAACTCTCCGTCCAGATTTTTGGACTTGCTCTTCTTCGCAAAAACGACCGGCGCATAATCAAAGTGCTGTGCAACCACGACCGCAATACCGATGCCCGATGCCTCGATGGTCAAAATCTTGTTGACGCCCTGACCATCAAAACGGCGGCGAAACTCCTTTCCGATCTCATCCAGCAGACGAATATCCATCTGATGATTCAAAAAGCTGTCCACCTTCAGCACATTGCCCTCTTTTACGTTGCCATCCTTCAAGATTCTTTGTTTCAATAATTCCATACTGCTCTCCCTTTTCTATTCCGTGGCTGATTTGAGGCTTCCCCCTGCCTTATCAAAATCGGCACACCTGTTCTCTTTTCTTTCCTATCATTTTATCAATCTATCGGCATCACGTCAACGAAAAAAAGTACAAAAAAGGGCATACTTCTTGTAAAGATGCCCTTTTTCATTCCATTTACTTTTCGCAATCCTCTGCAATGGTTATAGAGATTAGTTACCGCCGCGGAAGCCTTTTCCGATGATTTCGCTGGTGTTGCTGATCAAAACAAAGGCATGCGGATCGGTCTGCTTGATAACCTCCTGCAGCTTCACACCCTGCTTTTTGCTCTGGGCCGTCAGGATAACCGTCTTGTCGGTATGTTTAAACAGACCTTCCGCATTATAGATGGTGGCGCCGCGGTGCAGCGTATTGGTGATATAATCGTAAATTGCTTCCGGCTTGTCGGTAATGATGGTGAAGGACTTGTAGGTGTTCATGTCCTCCAGGAAGAAGTCAACGGCAAAGGAGCGGATAATCAGACCAACCATCGAGAACAGACCGGTTGTTGGACCAAAGGCAACAAAGGTCATGATGGTGATAAAAAAGTCGACGATCAATAATGCCTTGCCGATATGACATTTAAAATACTTTTTGACGATCATGGCAATAATATCGGTACCGCCGGTGGAGGAACCAATATTAAACAGCATTGCCGAACCCCAGGCCGGCAAAAAGACGCCCAACAAAAGCTCCATAAACGGCTGATCGGTCAGCGGCTGTGTCATCGGCCACAGAACCTCCATCACCTTCAGCACCGCCGAAAAAGCGATGGTAACATAAAACGTCTTAAATCCAAAGCCTTTTCCCAGCAGCAGCAAACCAACGACCAACAGCGCAATATTGATGACCGAAACGATGGTTCCGTTGCTCAGATTCGGATAATAATGGGTCAAAACGACCGACAGACCGGTGACACCACCGGTTGAGAAATTATTTGGAAACTTGAAAAAATAGGTACCTGCTGCGGTAATAATTGTACCTGCATTCAAGATGATAAAATCCTTCAGCCACTGCTTTGTTTTCTCCTGCATACTCTCATCACCTTTATAAAATAATAAAATCGGGATTTCCCACGCTCAAATTATAGAAACTATCCCGATTGTTTTCAAGTGAAAAACACTATTTTTTCATCTCTGAATAAAATCTTGTCATCCTCTCTAAATTAAAGTGCGAAAATGGAGAAAACACCATCAAATTAGACAGAGAATGCGTTCCGTTTTTTAGCACTCTGCCCATCATTTTAAAAAAGCGCAAAGAAAAGGCACCCTATTGGGCGCCTTTTCCTCAGATAGACATGTATCGTGAATTTTCAGGTTTCTTATTTAACTTTTGCAGGTTTCTGGTTTTTCCAGTCATCATACAGGTCTTTTGCAACGTTGGACAGAGCCCACAGACCGAGTACGTTCGGGATTACCATCAAGCTGTTGAACAGGTCGGAGAGGTTCCAAACCAGGTCAACTTTCAGAGCAGAACCGATAACGATAAATACAACAACCAGTGCTGCATAAACCTTTGTAGCTTTTGCTCCGAACAGATATCTTACGTTCTTCTCACCGAAGAAGTACCAGCCAATGATGGTGGAGAAAGCGAAGAAGAACATACAGATTGCGATAAAGATAGCGCCGAAGGAACCAAATCCGGATACGAATGCAGCCTGAGTCAGCTCAGCAGCGGTCAGAGGCTGATTTACTTCATGCAGCTGACCAGTACACATAACAGCAAAAGCAGTCAGGTTCAGGATGATGATAGTATCGATAAATACAGAGCAGATTGCAACCAGACCCTGATCGCAAGGATGTTTAACTTTTGCAACAGCGTGTGCATGTGGAGTAGAACCCATACCAGCTTCGTTGGAGAACAGACCACGAGCAACACCGTACTGGATTGCTTTAGCAACACCAACACCAGCAAAACCGCCAAGAGCAGCTTCTGGATTGAATGCACCAACAAAAATCATTCTAAATACGTTTGGAATCTCGCCAGCATGCATGATAATCAGAATCAAAGCGCCCAGAATGTAGAAAGCAGCCATGATTGGAACGAGTTTCTCTGTAACGGATGCGATACGGCCAATACCACCAAGGAAGATGAAGCCAGCAAGAACTGCTACAGCAACACCTACATAAACTGGGTTGATGCCGAATGCGCCTTTAAATGCAGCACTAATCGAGTTTGCCTGTACCATATTGCCGAAGAAGCCCAGCGCCAGAGTAATCAGAATTGCGAAGATTGCAGCCAGAACTTTACCAAATGTGCCTTTGTAAGCAGCACGGATGTAGTAAACAGGACCACCGGTAACCTCGCCGGAATCGTCAACTGTCTTATATTTCTGTGCCAGAGATGCCTCAACGAAGATGGTTGCCATACCGAAGATAGCGGAAACCCACATCCAGAAGATAGCGCCAGGGCCACCCATTACCATTGCGGTAGCAGCACCTGCCAGGTTACCTGTACCTACCTGAGCAGCAATCGCTGTTGTCAGGGACTGGAACGAAGACATACCGTCTTTGCCAGCCTTTTCACCGTTCAGATTGATGTTACCAAATACTGCTTTTAACGAACGACCGAACTGGACAAACTGAACACCACGAAGTTTGATAGTAAACCAGATACCGGTACCTACCAGCAGCACTACCAGGACTTTACCGGACAGGACACCCTGTAAGGCTACTACAACTTGGTTTAATTGATCCATAAAAGCTTCCATACATTTTTCCTCCTCAACATTTAAATTGTTGGTGATTGCTTGGTGATTTCATTATAACTTAATTTTACATATTTGTCCATAGAATATTAATAACTTGCTTCAATTTTGTTCATATTGCGCACGCAACAATGTTAGAATCTAAACTAATCACAATGTTTTTATCCTTTAGAGATAAATTATCGTCAAAAATTGAACAATATGCCCACAAAAATCATGGGCAGAAGCAATTCTAAAAGCTATTTCACCCTCTTTCATCGTGATTATGCACAAGAAGCTTTTTATTTGTCGTTTCCGTTTGTACGTTTATGTCACTACTTGTTCTTTCACAGAAAGACAATCTTCCTTCTTTTTCGCCGACAACCCGCGACTTTTCTCTCCAAAACAAAAAGAGCGCACAGGGCGCTCTTTTTGTTTTTAGTCTTTTCGGTTGAGAAAATCTGCCAGCTGTTTTACTTCCTTCACCGTTTCCTCAGACTCCATCGCATGGCAGGTATCGGTGATAAAACAGCAGACCGGATCAAAGATTTCCTTTGCATTCATCTGCCGCAGCAGCACCGCCGAGGTGTTCATCGGCGAGGTGGCTGTTCCCTTGCCGCCGCCGACCAGCAGCATTCCTCCGCGCTTTGGTTTTTGCAGCAGGCGCTGATGACGATAATTGCGCGATGCCCAGTACATCTGCAGGCGGCTGAGCACGCTCAGCACCGGACCGGTGATCTCGCAGAAATAGACCGGCGAAGCGATGACAACGTTGTCACACTCCCGCAGATAGACGTCAATCTCATCCCATCCATCCTTGACGCAGCAGCCCTCGTGCTCCCAACAGTACCGGCAGTCGCAGCAGGCATGGATGCCGCAGGTGTGGGCATCCACTACCCGATACTCTCCCTCCAGCTGGCGGGTCAGCTCGTTGATCAGCGCATAGGTATCGCCGTTTTTTCGAGCAGATCCATTAAAAATCAATGTTTTCATCTTGCATCCTCTTCCCTCTATCAAAATAGGGGACCTTCCCCTTTATCCATGCCAGTCGGCTAAAATTGCCTTGGCTACATCTGCAAAAAAGGCGCCGCAGTCACCGCGCGGGCGGTAATATTTTCCGTCTTTATAGATGGTGTCCTCGTCAGCACCGACGACAATGGTGCTGCCGTCCTCCATCTGATAGGTGATGACAGCTTCCGGCATGGTTTCCTCCTCCACATTGCCCCAATAGCGCAGACCGCCAGCCAATGCTGCCGCCAGCGAAAGATCCTCCTGCGAGACCTCCACGCTCTCTCCTGCAATCTCCACCGTAGCCGCTACCAGCTTTTCTTCATCCGGCATTCCCCAAATGGGAAAACCGTACACCAGTGTGCGCGCGATAAACACTCCCAGCAGACAGCCGATAAAGATTCCAACCCATTTTTTGACGCCGCCTTTTCCCTGATTTTCATATCTCATTTTTGCTCTCTCCTTGTTTTACCTTTTATGAAAAAAAGATGCCCTCTACCACATTGTAGAACAGTTCTCCATTGTTTCCCTTTGGTGCATAAAATGTTCCATCCTTGTAAATGGTATCTGCATCTGCACCCACGACGATGGTGCTGCCGTCCTTCATCTGATAGGTGATGGTCGCCTCGGGAACCGTCTGGTCCGCTTCTCCAAACCAGCACTTGAGCCCGCCGGCAAGGTCTGCCGCAATCTGCATATCCTCCGGCTGCACCTCACAGCTCTTGTCTCCCAGCGTCACCTGTGCTGATATAATGTCATCCACCTTGGGCATTCCTCTGACCGGCACACCGTACAGCAGCAAAAAGCAGATTGCCGTCAGCAAAACGATGCCGACCATGCCGCCCATCAGCTGCAAGATCAGGTTTCTTGCCCCATTTTGATTTGGATTGTACATAATTTCCTCCATTGCGTTTGATTTTTCCTGTCCTACTATTATACATCTTTTTGTCACCGACGCAAACAGGAAAGAAAGCACAAAGAGTTTGACAAAAATTGAGCAAACTGCTTTGTGCTTTCTCTTTTAATCCATCATTCTCGCAGATTCCTCAGCCTGTTGAAGCACCGTTTCGCCACTTCTTACCAAAGCGTGCATCAGAAAATTTTATCTGCAAAACGACAAAGTGCCAACAAGTACAGTCCTTCTGCACTTGGAATCTTATACCTTATTTTTCTGCCTTGATAACGGCAACCATCATTGTTGGAAAATCCGGCAGAATGGATGTCAGCCCCATTTCCAGCTCTTTGAGTCCTGCGCTGTGAATTTCCTGCCGAAAAGTATCAAAGCTCACGACGCGGCAGGAGGTTCCTGCAAGCATCATTTCTCTTCCCGTTTGCCCGTGGGTTCTGCGCTGTAAGGTAAATGCCTCCTCGGGATTGGAGCAGACCTCCATCTTTCCATCTCCCATCGTTCCAATCAAAGCTATCCCGTTTTCTTTTAGGTGTTCGCCGATGAACTGATAGAATTTGCTTCTGTCCTCCTCCAGCACAAACATGTGCAGAACTGCCACCGCATAGATAAAATCAAATTTCTGCTCTAACCTTTCGTTCAGGCAGTCCAGCGTGCAGAAGTTTTCCCGAAAGTCAGAATATTTTTCCCTGCAATAAGCAATCGCCTCCCCTGAAAGATCGGTCGCCAGCAGGTGATAGCCCTCTTTTAACAGGTAAGCTGCATCTCTTCCTTCGCCACAGCCGATTTCCAGCATTTGAGCCTGTTTTGTGATCCCGTATTTTTGGATGACCTGTCCTACAATTTCGGATGGAGAATCGGACGACCACTGGAGCCCTTCCTCATGCACCTGCCGATAGCGTTCCTCATAGGCTTCATAATACCTTCTTTTTTGCTCCATCTTCCGTTCCTCCCATCCTGTTTTGGTCTTTCTAAGAATTATTATAACATGGATGCCCGTTGTTTGTCTGCTGTTGCTCTCAACATAAAAAAACAGAGCCTCGTGGATTTTTCACAAGGCTCTGTCAAAACGGTGAAAAGTCTCACCGAACTTATTTGTTTGCCTCTTCGACAGCAACTGCACATGCAACGGTAGCGCCTACCATTGGGTTGTTGCCCATGCCGATCAGACCCATCATCTCAACGTGAGCCGGAACGGAGGAGGAACCTGCAAACTGTGCATCGGAGTGCATTCTGCCCATGGTGTCGGTCATACCGTAGGAAGCAGGACCAGCAGCCATGTTATCCGGGTGCAGAGTACGGCCTGTGCCGCCGCCGGATGCAACCGAGAAGTATTTTACGCCGTTTTCAACGCACCATTTCTTGTAGGTACCTGCAACCGGATGCTGGAAACGGGTCGGGTTGGTGGAGTTACCGGTGATGGAAACGTCAACCTTTTCCTTCTGCATAACAGCGACGCCTTCCTGAACGTCGTCGCAGCCGTAGCATCTTACGTTTGCCTTGTCGCCGTCCGAGAATGCAACCTCACGGACAACGCTCAGCTCGCCGGTGAAGTAGTCGTATTTGGTCTCAACATAGGTAAAGCCGTTGATTCTGGAGATGATGTAAGCAGCATCTTTGCCCAGACCGTTGAGGATAACGCGCAGAGGAGATTTTCTTGCTTTATTGGCGGTTCTTACGATACCGATAGCGCCTTCAGCAGCTGCGAAGGATTCGTGACCAGCCAGGAAGCAGAAGCAGTTTGTTTCCTCTCTGAGCAGCATTGCGCCCAGATTGCCGTGGCCAAGACCTACCTTGCGGTTTTCTGCAACCGAACCTGGAACGCAGAAAGCCTGCAGGCCGATACCGATTGCCTCTGCAGCATCAGCAGCTTTGGTGATATCCTTTTTCAGTGCGATTGCAGCGCCCAGGGTGTAAGCCCAGACTGCATTTTCAAATGCGATTGGCTGTACGCCTTTGACGATCGACTCAACGTCGATGCCCTTGGAGAGACAGAGATCTCTGGCTTCTTCCAGGGAGGTCATTCCATATTCTTTCAGAGCTGCCTCAATTTTAGGCATTCTTCTTTCCTGTCCTTCAAATTTAGCCATGATGTAGTTCCCTCCTATCTCTTATTCTTCACGAGGATCGATGTACTTCGGTGCGTTTTCATAGCGGCCGTAGGTACCGATGTTCTTCTCGTATGCTTCTTTTGGATCCATGCCGTGGCGGATTGCTTCGAGCATCTTGCCTACGCGGACAAATTTATAACCGATTGCCTCGTTGTTTTCATCCAGAGCAACCGACAGGATGTAGCCTTCTGCCAGCTCGAGGTAACGAACACCCTTTGCACCGGTGGAGAAGATGGTACCAACCTGGGAGCGCAGACCTTTGCCAAGATCCTCCAGGCTTGCGCCGATCGGCAGACCGTCCTCGGAGAATGCGGTCTGGGTTCTGCCGTATGCCAGCTGTTTGAAGATTTCACGCATTGCAACGTTGATTGCATCGCAGACAAGGTCGGTGTTGAGTGCTTCCAGTAAAGTTTTGCCTGGGAGGATCTCGCCAGCCATTGCAGCGGAGTGGGTCATACCGGAGCAGCCCAGTGTTTCCACCAGAGCCTCCTGAATGATACCGTCTTTAACGTTGAGTGTCAGTTTGCAGCAGCCCTGCTGCGGAGCGCACCAGCCAATGCCGTGGGACAGACCGGAGATATCAGAAATCTGATATGCCTTGACCCATTTTCCTTCTTCCGGAATCGGAGCCGGACCATGGTGTGGACCCTTTGCGATGGGGCACATTCTCTCTACTTCATGAGAATAATTCATATCGGTAACTCCTTTCAGATTATGGACTTCAAAAAATAAATGATCGTCTCTTGTCCTATTATAAGAGGTATTGGAGAATTTAGCAAGAACTTTTTCGTTAAACATTTATCAAATCTGCATTTTTTTGCAGGATTTCAAATTTGAGCCTGCGAAAAAGCAAATTACTGGCGGATTTGCACTGTAAAAATCGGGACAGCTGCATCTTTGCAGGGTGGAAATTTGCTTTTGAGAGGTGGAAAAAGAGAAATTTTATGAGGCTGGTGAGAGGGACAAGCACTTTTCTTTTGGCAAAGATGGTAGGCAGGCGGAGCAGGCAGAAAGATTCTATTTTTGATGAAGCTGACCTGAGAGTCAAGCACTTTTCTTTTGGTCGGACAAATATGGAACATATTTTGTCCTCTTTTCTTAGCAAAGAAAAGGTAACAGCAGCTTCTCCAAAGTTCGGAGAATGGGCAATGCCCATTCTCATGCCCGCATCATAAAAAGAATGGTAATGCACAAAGCAGGTATGCGGGCCTCGAAAGCATCGAAACTGCTTTGCTGCCTCTATCGGTTTTATATAAATTATTTTGATAAGTTGGGGCTACTCACCCCAAGCCCTCGCAAAGTTTTGTGTTCAGACTTTTTAAATGCGGTCGAGGCGAACAAGAGCAATGCAAGCATTGCTCGCACTGACGTGCGAAAGCATCGAAACTGCTTTGCTGCCTCTATCGGTTTTATATAAATTATTTTGATAAGTTGGGGCTGCTCGCCTAGGGCACATATATGTGCCCTTAACCCCCGCAAACTTTTGTGTACAAAAGTTTGACAAAAAACTTTATTTTGCGTTGGCGGGCAGTCTACGGACAAAAGGCAAGTTGCCAATTACTTTCGGGTGCGCTATAATAAGGATGCATAACAGCAAGGGCTCCCCTTGCTTCCTGTATAAAATTTAACTGTTGAAACGGAGGAGATTTTCATGAGAGCATACGAAAGACTGCTTCATTATGTCAGCTTCGGTACTCAGTCGAACCATCAGTCCCAGACCATCCCTACCACCGAATGCCAGAAGGTCCTGGCTGCCGACATCGTCGAGGAGATGAAAAAGCTGGGCATCACCGACGCCTTCATGGATGACAAAGGCTACGTCTACGGCACCATTCCCGCTACTGCCGGCAAGGAGGACAAACCAACCATCGGCTTTATCGCACACATGGATACCGCAGAGGATGCCTCGGGCGACAACATCAAAGCCAAAGTCATCGACTATCAGGGCGGCGACATCCTGCTCAACGAAGAAAAACAGATCTACATGACCGTCAAGGAATATCCAAGCCTGAATAAATACGTCGGTCAGCACCTCATGGTCACCGACGGCACTACCCTGCTGGGCGCAGACGACAAAGCCGGTGTCGCTGAGATCATGACCATGGCAGAGACCCTCATCAACAATCCTTCCATCGAACACGGCAAGATCAAAATCGGCTTCACTCCTGACGAGGAAGTCGGCCGCGGTGCCAACTACTTCGATGTCGAAGGTTTCGGCGCAGACTTCGCTTACACCGTCGACGGCGGTGAGCTGGGCGAACTGGAGTACGAAAACTTCAACGCTGGTTCCGCAAAGGTTGTCGTTCACGGTCTGAGCATCCACACCGGTTCCGCAAAAGACGCTATGCTCAATGCTTCGCTGCTGGCAATGGAATATCACCAGATGCTGCCGGTAGAACAGAACCCAAGATATACCCAGGGCTATGAGGGCTTCTTCCACCTGGGCAGCATCCAGGGCCACGTTGAGGAAGCAGAGCTCGATTACATCATCCGTGACCACGACGCTGAAAAATATGAGAAGAAGAAACAGGTTATGCAGGACATCGCCGATTATCTCAACAAAAAATACGGCGAAGGCACCTTTGAGCTGACCATCACCGAGTCTTACCGCAACATGAAGGAAAAGATCGAGCCACACATGCACCTGATCGACAACGCAAGAAAAGCGTTTGCACAGTGCGGCGTAGAAGCGCAGACCGTTCCGATCCGCGGCGGCACAGACGGCGCAAGACTGTCCTACATGGGTCTGCCATGTCCAAACCTGTCCACCGGCGGACATAACTTCCACGGCAGATTCGAGTACATTCCAGTCGAAGCGATGGATAAGATGACCGAAACACTGGTCAACATCGTAAAGATTTACGCTAAGTAAGCAGCTGCCCGCCAACACAAAATAAAGTTTGTCCAATCCAGAGTGAAACTCTGGTCGCCTTCCGCAGAAGGCGAAAAGCCTTTATCGTCAGGCGTATTTTGGAGAGCTCGGGATTGAAAACTTGTTTTCAATCGCTTTTTCTACAAGAGAAAAAGTTCTCGAAAACCAATTTGTTTTGCAATCTAACACTCAAAAATTATCCAGAGGATGATTTTTGACGGTAGAAACCTGTTTTGCTTTTCATTTGCAGGATAGCTCCTGCGAGGGCTTTTGTTGCAGGAAAGTCCCTGCATGACTTATGTGGGCTTCCGCAGCCCGCACCCGCGGCAACTTTCTTGTGTGAAGAAAGTTGCACAAAGAGCACACCAAAAACCTCCTGGTTTTTGGATTTCCAGCAAAGGGGGCAGGTATGCCCCCTTTTGAAACCCCTCTGTCTCGATAGAGACAGTGCTCAACGTAACCGCCTACTATCTTGGGTGGCACGGGAGAAACCTGACATCAACCCGCTTTTGGTGTAGAACGGTGTCGACGAAAGTACCTGCTGCCCTAGGTAGTAGGCAGGTGGCCTGGCAACCTCTTATTCACGGGGAAGTCAGGGGGAGAGAGCTTTGTACCAGCAAAGCTCCCGAGGGGATGTGCCCCTCAGAGGTGTTTCCAAAGAGGACACTTCCTCTTTGGCGCGCCTTTGGTTACATTCCTCGCGAAAGGAAAGTAACCCCGGGGTGCAGGGGCGGGAAGCCACCCTGCAAAAAGGGACGTGCAGTGACTACCCTGCAAACCCGAAAGGCAAAACAAATCTATCAAAGAAAAAGAACATAATGTAACGAAGGACGCTCTGACAAAACGTCGGGCGTCCTTCTCTGTAACAACCTGTAGAAAGGGGATCACATCCATGGGTGTCCCAAAAACGAATGCCATGCGCATTCTGGAAAAAGAAAAAATTCCTTACGAGATGCACACCTACGACGCCTCGGACGGTCACATCGACGGCGCAGCTGTCGCCCGAAAAGTGGGCATGGACCCTGCCAAAGTCTTTAAGACGCTGGTCACCAAAGGGCACAGCGGCAACTACTTTGTGTGCGTGCTGCCGGTGGAACATGAACTGAACCTCAAAAAGGCAGCCAAGGTGTTCGGCGAAAAGTCGCTGGAGATGATTCCCGTGGCGCAGATCAACGCCGTCACCGGCTATATCCGCGGCGGATGCTCCCCAATCGGGATGAAAAAGCTGTACCGCACCGTATTTGACAGTTCTGCACAGGCGCAGGAAACGATGGTGGTCAGCGGCGGAAAGATCGGCTTTCAGATTGAAGCAAAGCCGGATGACCTGCTCAGAGCCTGCCACGGCGTGTATGCCGACATCATCGCAGAATAACCATAAAACCAACAAGGTCCGACAGCAAATTGCTGTCGGACCTTGTTTTATCATTTTTACTTTTTAGCTTCTTTTGCCCAGCTGTCTTTGAGTCCGACAATCTGGTTAAATACGCCTTCATTTCTGCTGTCCTTGCAGAAATAGCCGGTGCGGACAAACTGGAATTTGTCGCCCACCTTTGCCTCTGCAAGAGCCGGCTCCAGCTTGCAGCCGGTCAGCTCGGTCAGCGAGTTTGGATTGAGGTAATCTAGGTAGTTGGTGCCTTCCGGTACGTCGTTTACATTTTCCAATGTGAACAGGTAGTCGTACAGACGGACGGTTGCATCAATCGCATATTTTGCAGATACCCAATGGATGGTACCTTTGATCTTTCTGCCGTCAACAGGGTTGCCGTTGCCGGTTTCCAGGTCAGCAGTGCAGTGCAGCTCGACGACATTGCCTTCGCTGTCCTTGATGACCTCGTTGCATTTAACGATGTAGGCGCCCATCAGACGAACCTCACCGTCCGGTTTCATGCGGAAGAACTTCGGAGGTGGTACCTCTGCAAAGTCATCGGCGTCGATGTACAGCTCACGGGTGAATGGAACCTTTCTGACACCTGCTTCCTCATTCTTAGGAATGTTCGGCAGTTCAAAATATTCCTCTTTGTCCTCTGGGTAGTTGGTAATAACTACCTTGATTGGACGCAGAACCGCTACACGGCGCTGAGCGTTGGTGTTCAGCTCGTCGCGGATGCAGTGCTCCAGCAGACCGATGTCTACGATGCTGTAAGCCTTGGCGACGCCTGCCTTCTTGACAAACTCATTGATCGAGCTTGGAGTGTAGCCGCGGCGGCGCAGACCGCTCAGAGTAGGCATTCTTGGGTCATCCCAGCCGTCGACCTTCTTGGTTTCGACCAGCTCACGCAGGTAGCGTTTGCTCATGACGGTGTGGGTGACGTTCAGGCGGGCAAACTCGTACTGATGTGGTTTGTGCTCGAAACCGACGTTGTTGACAACCCAGTCGTACAGTGGACGATGGTTTTCAAACTCGATGGAGCACAGCGAGTGGGTGATGCCTTCCAGCGCATCCTGAATCGGATGTGCAAAGTCGTACAGCGGATAGATGCACCACTTGTCGCCCTGACGGTGATGATGTGCATGGACGATGCGGTAGATAGCAGGGTCACGCATGTTCATGTTTGGAGATGCCATGTCGATCTTCGCGCGCAGAGTGTGGGTTCCGTCGGCAAATTCGCCGTTCTTCATGCGCTCGAACAGGTCGAGGTTTTCCTCCACGGAACGGTTGCGGTATGGGCTTTCCTTGCCAGGCTCGGTCAGGGTGCCGCGGTATTCGCGCATCTCGTCGGCGGTCAGGTCGTCGACGTATGCCTTGCCTTCCTTGATGAGTTTGACTGCAAACTCATAGCATTTGTCAAAGTAGTCGGAACCGTAGTAGATGCCGCCGGTCGGTTCCGCACCCAGCCAACGCAGGTCCTCCTCGATGGATTTGACGTACTCGTCGTCCTCGCGGACAGGGTTGGTATCGTCAAAGCGCAGGTTAAACAGACCGCCGTATTTCTGTGCGGTACCGGCATTGATCCAGATTGCCTTGGCAGAGCCGATGTGCAGGTAGCCGTTTGGTTCTGGTGGGAAACGGGTGTGAATCTTGGTTACACGACCTTCGGCGAGGTCTTCGTCAATAATATCATGGATAAAGTTGGACATATTTTCGGTGTCCAAAACTTTTTCGTCAGCCATTATGCTCAGTCCTTTCGGAAAATAATGTTTGTTTTAAAAAACAAAAGTTTTCGTCTAACGGAGCTTTGCTCGGTTGCCGCAGGCAATTTTGCCCAATCCTTCATGGGCAAAAAGAGCAAACTCCTGATTGAAAACTTGTTTTCAATCTCCTTTTCTGCAAGAGAAAAGGGTTTCAAGAACCGATGGGTTCAATACACTATCCTCAAAAATTATCCGGTGGATGATTTTTGACGGCAGAGACCTGTTCTGGTTTTCATTTGCAGGAAAGTTCCTGCGAGAACCTTTTTGCAGGGTGGCTCCCCGCCCCTGCACCCCGGGGTTACTTTCCTTTCACGAGGAAAGTAACCAAAGGCGTGCCAAGGGCACATCCCCTCGGGAGCTTTGCTGTGCAAAGCTCTCTCCCCCTATCTGTTCCGATAGCGGGCAAATGCTAAGCCACCTACCTACCACTTCGGGCAGTAGGTACTTACATCGATGCCGGTCTGCTCCGGCAGCGGGCAAATATTAAGCTGCTTGCCTACTACTTCGGACAACAGGCGGTTATGTCGCTGCAAAGTATTACCAAAGGCAAAGCCTTTGGCGCACTCTCGTGCGGCAGCATCAAAACAGCTTTGCTGCCCCTATCGCTTTTATTTTTTATATTGTTTTTGTTTTGGGGTTTCGCACTCTGCGGAGTATTACCAAAGGCAAAGCCTTTGGCGCACTGTTGTGCACAGGCACACTTAACGTGTGCCCGCACCGAAACAGCTTTGCTGCCTCTATCGATTTTATTTTATTATATTGTTTTTGTTGTGGGGGTTTCGCACTCTGCGGAGTGCGACCAAGGGCGTTGCCCTTTGGAAACCCACGAACTTTTTGTAAAAAGTTCGATCAAAAACTTTATAATATTTCGCGTTAGCGGCTTACGGTTTCGATCGCCTGAGAGAGTCTCTGCTGGCAGGTTTCCTCGCCCAGAATCTGCATTACACTGCACAGATCCGGCGAATTGGTTCTGCCGGTGATTGCCAGACGGATGACCTGGCTGACGTCGCCGACGTGACCTTTATACTGGTCAGGATTCTTCTTGTAATCCTTCGGCTTGCCGGCAAATCCCAGTGCCTCGCCCATCTCGCGAACCTTATTAAACCAGGTTTCGCCGTCATCGGCTGGGTTATAGATGCCCTTGTACTGGTTGAGGATTGCAAGGGTGTCCTCCTTGGAGATGTTCTGCGGATACTCGGTCGCCGGAGTGAACAGCTCCTCATAGAAGAAGGCAACATAGTCCTTGACTTCGCTCCAGATCGCAAGGTCTTTTCTCGGTTTAGCGCCGCCGCGTCCGATAGCAAAGATGGCTTTTGCCTTCTGCTCATCAGCGGTCAGCAGGTTGTACAGCTGCTGGTCAAAGTCCTTTGCCCAGGTGGTTACTTCGTTGTAAACTTCCTCTGCGCTCATCATCGAGATGGTGTTCTTGCTGACGTCTTTAAGCTTGTCCACGTCAAACAGAGAACCGCTGTTGCTCATCTTCTTGGTGGTGAACTGGAAGTCGTTCATCGGTGCGGTTGGGTTTGCCATTCTCCAATCCTCAAAGTTGGAGTTTAACAGGGTCATCAGGTATTCCAGCACCGATGGAACCGGATAGCCCTCTGCATTATAGAAATCGAGCGCAAGCTCTGGGTCCTTTCTCTTGGACAGCTTTCTCTTGGAGCCGCCGTCCATCTTCATCAGCTGCGCAGTGTGGACATATTTCGGCGGTTTCCATCCCATGGTGCGGAACAGCTGGAGATGGATGTTCAAAGTAGCAAGCCACTCCTCGCCGCGGACAACGTGGGTGGTTCCCATGAAGTGGTCGTCGATGACATGGGCAAAGTGATAGGTCGGGATGCCGTCGGACTTGAGCAGAACGATGTCCTGATCGTTTTCCGGCAGCTCGATGTCACCTTTGACAAGGTCGCGATGGAGAAAACGTTTATTCGGATCTCCCTCGGAGCGGAAGCGCAGCACGTATGGTTTGCCGGCTTTGATGTTGGCTTCGATCTCCTCGAAGGTGAGGTTGCGGCATTTTGCCCACTCACCGTAGTAGCCGAAGTTGATCTTCATTTCCTGCTGTTTTTCGCGCATTTCGGTCAGCTCTTCCTCGGTGCAGAAGCAAGGATAAGCAAGTCCGCGTTCAACAAGCTGTTTTGCAAAGGTTTGGTAGATATTGGCGCGCTGACGCTGTCGGTATGGACCGTAAGCGCCGTTGTCGCCGTCGATGGTAGCGCCCTCGTCAAAGTTCAAAGCATAGTGGTTAAATACCCTGATGATCTTTTCTACGCCGCCCTCTACCGCACGTTTGAGGTCGGTGTCCTCGATGCGCAGGAAGAATACACCGTTGCTCTGGTGCGCCAGACGTTCACCGACGATAGCGCTGAACAGGTTGCCCAGGTGCATAAAACCGGTCGGGCTTGGAGCCACACGGGTGACCTTTGCTCCCTCTGGAAGATTGCGCGGCGGATACATTTTTTCAATGTCCTCAGGGGTGGTTGTGATATCAGGGAAAAGCAGTTGTGCAAGACGCTGATAATCCATTGTTCTATCTCTCCTTTTTTATGAAGCCTGTCAGGAATGGCCTGACAATGCGGAATTTGCCTTGAAAATCAAGTTTTATAGCTACTAGGATACCACAAAATGGGTCTGAATAAAAGGGTTTTCTACGCAAAAACCATCCATAGAAACACATAAAAGTTTGTGGAGGTTAAGGAGACATGTATATGCCCTAGGCAAGTAGCCCCAACAGTAAAACCTTCTAAGAAAACTCAAAATCATCAAATCGGTTTTCTCTCTCCTCCTCATCCTCCATAAAATAATAACTATTTTGTTTTGATGATTTTATTTCATTTCTTTTTATTTTCTTTCTTTTCTTTTTATTTATGGGATATGTTCGCAACAAATGTCCTTTCAGACAAAAATAAACCCTGTTTTTTGTCCCTTGTCACCTTTTCTTTGCTAAAAGAAAAGGTGACGCCAAAAGAAAAGTGTTTCGCTCTTACGTCGGCTCCATAGAAAATATAATTTTTCTGCCTGCTCCGCCGCTTCTCCTTCTTTGCTAAAAGAAAAGGTGACGCCAAAAGAAAAGTGTTTCGCTCTTACGTCGGCTCCATAAAAAATATAATTTTTCTGCCTGCTCCGCCTCCGCAGCATATCCCAGCAGCTACGCTTCCTCCAGCATCTTTTGCAAGGTGCGCAGAAAGTCCTCATCCTGCTCCTTTGTCCGTTTGTGCGGGCCTTTGGTGCGTCCACCCGCCATCCGCACCTTCTTTGCAATGTGGCGGGTAAACAGCAGTGTGTCCATGTTCTGTTCGGAATAGATCATCCCGTTTTGATTGAGCGCCCGTCCGCCCTTTGCCAGCACCATTGCCGCCAAGCCATAATCCTGTGTGACCACCAGGTCGCCCTTCTGCACCAGATTGACCAGCTTAAAGTCGGCCGAATCGCTCCCTTTTTCCACCGTGATGACCTCGGCGTCGATGCGGTTGAGGACGTGCGCGGTGTCGGTAATCAGTGTGACCGGAATATTCCTTGCTTTCGCCTCCCGTACCGTCAGGTCTACCACCGGACAGGCGTCCGCATCCACCAAAATTTTCATCTTCTTCCCTCCTATCGGATGACAACTCCCAAAAAGGAAGCCAGTCCAATCGCCTGCTCGGCGGTGACGATCGCTCCTTTGAGGTCGGGTACTGCCAGCCGCAGTCCCTCGATATGGCAGCTTCGCAGGTCGATGTCAACAAGCGGCGTGTGCAGCAGCTGGATGCGCTGCAAATCGCAGTCGTGAAATTCCACCGACTGCCACCTTCCTTCGCTCAGATCGGCCTCCTGCATGGTGCAGCTGTCAAATTCCACCGCCTTGAGCCTGGTGTCGGTCATACGGGCATAGCGCAGATTGCACCCCAGAAAGGCGGTATTTTGCAGCAGGGAATGGCTCAGTCCCGTTCCCATCATCTTGCAGCCGCGCAGTCTGAGCCGCTGGCAGGCAAGGTCATGCAGCTCACAGCCGGACAGATTGCAGTTTTCCATCACCACATCCACGAAGGAAAAGTTGCTCATCCGGCAATCGACAAACTGACATCCCCGAAAGGTGCAGTTTTTAAACTCCATATTGCTGCCCTCGTAGCCCTCCAGCGTCTGATTTTGATAGAGCGCATCGCGTATTTCTTCCTCGTCCTGCTGCTGTGCCAACACCAGGTCGTAGAGCAGGTCGCCTTTCTCCTGCGGCTGCACAGATTTTGGGGAATCTATCTTCATAAACCGTTCCTCCTTGGTCATTTGCTTTTATTATAGCATATCTGCCGGTTCGGACAATCCGTTTTGTTGCGGTCTTTCGAGAAGTGTGGTATACTCACCTTGTGGCATACTTACTTTAAAAAATTCACCTTGTTTTGAATCAAAGGAGGAGCCTATGAAAAAGGGATTGCGTTTTCTGACCTGCCTTCTGTTTTTTCTTCCTGCCATCGCAGCGACGCTTTTGAGTTGTTGGGTGTTTATCTATCCTTTTTCCTCGATCCCTCAGCAGATAGACCTGCCACTGTCCATCCTGTTTTTTCTGCTCACCCTCTGGTGCAGCGGAATCCTTCTTTCATTTGGAAAGTGTTGGGGCGGCGTGATAGCCCTTGTTTTCCCTGTTTTGGATCTTCTGTCCTCAATGAGTGGATATAGCGGTCACCATCACCTCTCGCCCCTTCCTCTGTTGGGACTGATGGCAGCATATTCTCTGGTGTGCGCCGGACTGTGCTGCCGGATCAAATCAAAGAATCAGCGATAAAAGCAACGAAGCGGAAGCCCCAGGGGCTTCCGCTTCGTTTTGCAAAGGAGAAAGGAGAATGTCTTAAATCAGTCGTTCCTGCTTGAGTATCGGGATCAGGCGCTTTGCCAGAGCGGCTGCCAGAATCATCAGAATGGTATCTGCCGGCAGAAAGAGCAGGACTGTCGAATACAGCACCTTCCACATGCCCATCTCTGCTCCCATATAAACATTCTGGATGAGATAGAAATAGACGCTTCCCAGCGCAAAATCAACCGCAGCACCTGTAAAGCAGCCCATCAGCAGGGTGGAAAATTGATGGTCGCCGCGCAGTTCAATCACCTTTCCGCAGGCCCAGGCGCCTGCAGCAAATCCCACAATATAACCGAAGGTCGGCTGAAAAATATAGGAAAGACCGCCGCCCTTGGTAAAAATCGGCAGACCGCACAGTCCCAGCAGTACATAGATGCCGACGCTCCATCCACCACAGCGGGAACCCAACAGCGCGCCCGCCAGAATCGCAAAAAAGATCTGCATCGAAAAAGGTACCGGAGGAATCGGGATGGTGATAAATGCTCCCAGCGCCGTCAGTGCCGAAAACAATGCCATCAGCGTCATACTGCGAACCTTGGTGCGCTCCTTTGTCTGTGATAATACGGTTGCTTGTTTTCTTGCTTCCATGCTTGCCTCCTAATTGTATCATTTGTTACAAAGTATCAACAGTTACAAATTATAATCCTTCTTTTGTCGTTTGTCAATAATTATCCTCCGTTCGTCTTTAATTTCATTTGATTCTGTATCAACTTGTGCTATAATAAAACCAATCCAATGATTTTTTATTTCAAAATAAAATAGATGGAGGATTGATTGTCTTATGAATCAGCAAAGATTGAATCTGATACGCGAAAACATGAAAAAGGCCGGACTGCATCAGATCATCGTGACCGAGACCGAACCGGTATTTTACCTCACCGGCATCTGGATTGCACCGATGGAACGCATGATGGCGCTGTATCTGGATGACAGCGGCCGTGTCGTCTTCTTTGGCAACAAGCTGTTTGGCCTGCAGCCACAGGAGGGCATGGAGGTTGTGGAGCACACTGACAGCGACGATCCGGTTGCACAGCTGGCTCAGACGGTAGCTCCAGGAGTACTGGGCATCGACGAAACCTGGCCCAGCCGCTTCCTGATCGGTCTGATGAAGCACCGTCCCGATGTACAGCCGGTTGCCGGCTCTCTGCCGGTAGAGCAGGCTACCATGTATAAGGACGAGGAGGAGCGCCAGAGAATGCGTGAAGCTTCCGCCATCGACGACGCCTGCGTCGACATGGCGATTCACTCGGTCAAAGCCGGCGCCACCGAGCGTGAGATTTCCACCAAGGTCGAAAACTTCTTCAAGGAAAAAGGCTGCGACAAGCTCGGATTCTCGATTGTCGCCATGGGAGCCAATGGCGCTGACCCGCATCACGATGCAGACGATACCGTCCTGAAGGAAGGCGACAGCATCGTCATCGACATCGGCGCACCATTTAACCACTACTGGTGCGACATGACCCGCACGGTCTTCTATAAAACCGCTTCGGAGGAACAGCGCAAGGTATATGAGCTGGTTCGTCAGGCAAACGAGGCTGCTATTGCCGCAGTTAAACCAGGACTGCCGCTGCGTGAGTTTGACCTCGCTGCAAGAAAGGTCATCGAAGATGGCGGCTACGGGGAAT
Source organism: uncultured Negativibacillus sp. (assembly GCF_944388365.1). Lineage (GTDB taxonomy): Bacteria > Bacillota > Clostridia > Oscillospirales > Ruminococcaceae > Negativibacillus. The sequence continues at coordinate 69,999 of NZ_CALXIN010000003.1, forward strand.
ACTTCACCCACCGTACCGGCCACAGCATCGGCATGAAGGAGCATGAAAAACCACCGGTTGCTTCTGACTGCGATGTTATCGCCCGTCCAGGCATGGTTTTCTCGATCGAACCAGGCATTTATCTCCCAGGAAAATTTGGTGTCCGCATCGAAGATCTGGTGCTGGTCACCGAGGATGGCTGTGAGGTCCTGAACAAATATCCAAAGGATCTTATTGTCGTAGAATAAACACATCAAAAAAAGCGGAAATGCAGCTGCATTTCCGCTTTTTTATCACTTAATCCTGTAAAAACGCACCGATCACCCGCGCGCACTCCGCCGCATTGGTGATAATCGAAGGATGTTCTCCCTCATCAAGCAAACAGGTCTGAACCTGCGGCACCTGCTGCCTGATCGCTTCCCAAGCATCCTCCAGACTTGCCGCCATTTCGTCCTGTCTGCTTCCTGTCAGCAGCAGTGGCACACGCAGCTCAGAGATCGGATGTGTAAACAATGATAATCCCTGTTCTGCGCAGGCCAGAAGGGCCTGTGTGTCCTTTTCCAGCACTTCCTCCCAATCCTGGCCCTGACACCAGGAATAAAACCACCAGGCGTTCTCATTGTCCTTCATCGCCTGACGTTCTCTGCGCAGATTATCAGAAAAGGCCGCATCCAAAGATTCCCTGCCATCAAAACTGTCGGCGACCACCCGTTCCACCAGGTCAGGACGCTCCAAAGCCGTGTTAATTGCCACCCAGGCACCGCCGCTGGTTCCAACAAGGCAAACTTTTTCCACATTCAGATGTTGGATCAGTGAAATCACCTGCTTTGACTGCCAAATCCAGAGGTCCGCCGGAAGCTGGTCCATTCGATCGGACATTCCATATCCGAGAAAGTCCATCGTGATCACCCGAAACTGCCGATACAGAGACAAGATAAATTCAAACATTTTGGAGGATGCAACATTTCCATGCAGAAAAATGACCGGTTTTCCTTCGCCCTTCTCGTCATAGTAAATCTGTTTTCCTTCAAACTCAAAATATGGCATTTCAAAACCTCCCTGAAAAACATTCCAGCGTCATTATACTGCAAAAGTGTACAAGTTTTCAACTTCTCATCCATTCTGAGGAAAAATCCGCATACACGAAAAAAGCGACCCGATTATTCGAGTCGCTCTGTGTTGGCACCGCTCTATTTTCCCAGGCAGTCACCCGCCAAGTATTTTCGACACTGATGAGCTTAACTTCTGTGTTCGGAATGGGAACAGGTGGATCCTCATCGCCATTAGCACCAACTATTTAATTAGGAGACTTCTTGTAAATATCGAAGATATTTACCGAAGCAACGCTTGCGTTGCTTCTATGTTCCCTCAAAATTGAACAATGAAAACTTTAAACCAGCAAACACTTG
>NZ_CALXIN010000004.1 GCF_944388365.1 uncultured Negativibacillus sp.
ATCACTTTCAGCGAGATACAGGAAGCCTCTAAAAGGGATGCTTCTGGTTCGGATTTGGAATGCTCACCGGCACCATAGAAGAAAAAGCCCTCCTGTTTATCAGGAGGGCTTTTTCTTCTATCATGAATACTCCAGGAGGAAGTATAGCGGTTTTGTCAAAGATAACGAAGCCAATTTGAACCAGAACCAACAAAAGTTTCGGAGCGCAGGAGGCTTTATTCCTGTATATACAATCCGCTTAGAGCGAGAACGGTTTCTCTTACACCTATTTATTCTACAAAAAGATATCTTCAACGATATTTTTCTACATTTTTTATATATTTTCGCTATTTTTTTACAAAATTTGCGAATATTTGATGATATACTACAACCAGGCTTTTCATCAAGGCCCAGCCCACCTTACGATATCAATGAACTGCAAAGGAGATGGTTCTATGAAAACAAACTGGATTGAAGATGTAAAAAACAACCCGCTGTTTGCCTATCAAGAGTATATGCCAAGTTCTCTGGATATTGCGGCTGATACGAAAATGCGTCCGGGATTTGCGGCTGTTCTCTATCAGGCTACCCGTGAGGACATCGCCAAGTTCCATCAGATCTTATCGGTAAACGCAGGAATTGATTCTGTGGAGGATATGGAGTGTGTACCGACCTACGCCATTTATCAGGACACTCGTGGACATATTCACCAGCTGTATTCTTATCTGGAAAAATCTGTCGATCAGCAAGACGGAGAAGGTTTGCCAGATCACGTTGCAACCTGGCTGGATCAGGGCAGAACACACACCGCTGAAGTCCTTCACCGACGACAGCAGCTCTCTGGAGATTTTGGTTCAGGCGCAGTGCAAGACCATCCAGTTCTCTCATACCCTGTCCAGGTCGGATTATTATGACAGCAGCAAATGCCCATCCAATCCTACTGCTACCTACACGATGTCCTATAAGGTTTACGCCGTCCACAACCTCGACGATGAAACTGATTATTACCTGGTGGAACAAGAGGGAATGTACCCCTTCAAAAATGTGTGCGCCTCTACCTATAAAAAGAGCGTGGGCGGTGCTTTGAGCAAAATCCAGGAATATTATGGCGGACATATTGTCGAAACATGTCGTCCGAAGAATATAATGAATGCTCAACACTGCCATATAGAGCGGACTTCGCCATCCACCACCACCACTTCTACTACAGTTAGTGTGGGACTTGATATCAACTTGGCTGGTTCTTACAGTTATTCTTCTGCTGATGGTCACACCGCTTCGGTTTCCGGCGGATTGAATATCAAAAACGACAGAAGCTACCAGATTTCAGATATTACGATAAGCAATCAGTCTGAGGGCAGCACACCTAAGGCGGAGTGGAATTATGACTTCAAACGTACCATCTCTCACTTCAATTTCTTTAGCTATGGTCAGGTGGAGATAGATGACTGTGCTCTGTCTGCCCGCAGTACTTTCGTTAGTGAGAGTGAATGGCTATTTCATGTGTCTAAGGATGGTATCTCAGGAGATGAGCTTCAGTTGGAGGCTTCCATCAGCGTGGATTTGGTTTCCAGCCGTGCTCGTTTGGACTATCCCTGCCACACTGGCTGTGTCCACAAAACCAATAACGCCCAGAAGAGCGTGGTTTTGTCGGTGAAACGGCCTCCGGTTATCTCTCAACAAAAATAAAAGCAGAACATCGGTGAAAGATTATTTTTAGGATTTTCACCGCTTTCACATAAAAGGAAAAGCACCTCGTCTTTGACAGGGTGCTTTTCCTTTTATCCTGTTTTTGCCTGCTTCTATATTTAAATGAGCAGAGCACTTGACTTTATCAAGTAAGAGTGTTATACTTGACCAAGTCAAGAAAAGGAGTTGATTGTTGTATGTTCCAAACTCTGGCCTACTATGCTACCGTATTTCACCGAAGCTTTACTGCCTACACCACTCAGCAGCTGCAACAGCTGGGGCTTAATTTCGGCTCTCTGTTTCTGATTATTTATGTTGGAAAACATCCCGACTGTACGCAGGCGCAGCTGACCCAGGCGCTGGGTCTGGACTGGGGATATTCTCAGCGCAGCGTCACCAAGCTGGTGGAAGAAAATTTTCTGATACGGGAAAAATCAGGAAGAGCTTATCATTTGAATTTAAGTTCTAAGGGGCAGGAAGCCTTCCAAATCAGTCATCAGGTCTTTTTTGACTGGGATCGTCAGATGCTGGAAGGACTGACGGAGGAAGAACAGACGCAGTTGTTTGCCATCTTGGAAAAAGTTACCAGGAAAGAAGCGAATTTGCCATGTATGAGATGATTAACAGCCCCATCAATTATGGGGGGCTTCCTTTAAAAAACCGTATTATCTTTGCACCTACGACGTTGGGATTGCCGCAGGACGAACTGATGAAGCGGATGAAAAAGATCGCTGCCGGTGGTTGTGCGATGATCATTGTCGGTGATGTTCCGGTGCTGCCTCACGGCTTTGGACCTTCGCTGTATACCAAAAAAGGATTTCAATTTTACAAGGAGCTGGCCGATACAGTTCATCAGGAGGGATGCAAGCTGTGTGCGCAGCTGCATCAGTCTGATTCTAACCTGAAAGCGATGCTGAAATATATCCCTGGCGTCCTGACCAAACGCATCTCTATGGAGCAGCTGCGACCGCTGTTGAATCAACAGGTGGGACCCTATATCACAGAGCTGCCGGTAAAAAAGGTGAAGGAGATCACCGATGCCTTTGGAAAGGCAGCAGAACTAGCACTGCAGGCAGGCTTTGATATGGTGCAGGTCCATGGAGACCGAATGTGCGGCAGCTTCAGCTCGACACTGTTCAATCAGCGCACCGACTGCTATGGAGGAAGTCAGGAAAATCGGGCACGGTTTGCGGTGGAAGCGGTGTCGGCTATCCGCCGCCGTCTGCCGGATGTACCGATTGATTATAAGCTGGCCGTGCGACAGGAAGATCCCCACTATGGCAATGCCGGCGTGTTGGAATCGGAGCTGCCTGTCTTTGTACCGCTGCTGGAAAAAGCAGGTGTCACCAGCTTTCATGTGACGCTGGCAAACCATGGTGAATTAAGCGATACCATCCCTCCAAAGAATCACCCGGAGTTTGGAGCGGAAGGATGCTTTTTAAAGTTTTGTGACCAGGTGCGTGCGCTCACCAGCCTGCCCGTCTGCGGCGTAGGCGGACTTACAAACCCCGATTTTGTGGAGGAGCAGCTGAAGTCTGGGAGGATCGACTGTGCAGCAATGAGCCGTCAGCTCATTGCTGACCCAGAATGGCCAAATAAAGTCTGCTCGGGACACAGCGGAGAGATTCACCGCTGCGTTCGCTGCAACAAGGAGTGTCTGGGAGGCATGATGGCACATCGAGGCGTTCATTGTATTTATGAAAGGGAGGAAACAAAATGAGTTATGCAATCGTTTACAGCAGCCGTACAGGAAATACCGCTCAGTTGGCACAGGCCATCAAAGAAGCGCTTCCGCAGGAAGACTGTCTCTATTTTGGACAACCGGATGCAAAAGCATTGGCTGCCCAGACGATTTATGTGGGTTTCTGGACGGACAAAGGAACCTGTGATGAACCGACAGCCGAATTTTTAAAAACCCTGACAAATCAAAAGGTATTTCTGTTTGGTACCGCAGGTTTTGGAGGATCATCCGCCTATTTTGAGCAGATTCTCGACCGTGTACAGCAGAATCTGGGTCAGGAGGTAGAGGTCGTCGGAAGATATATGTGCCAGGGCAAGATGCCGCAGGCTGTTCGCGACCGTTATGCGTCGATGGAAGATAGTCCGCGCCGCACCTCGATGCTGGAAAACTTCGATAAAGCATTGAGCCACCCTGATGAGCAGGATCTGAAACAGCTCAAAGAAAAGGTTAGACCATAACCGGAAAGAAAAAAAGCAGCCATTTTGGATGGCTGCTTTTTGCTGTTTTATCCAGCAGGTGTGGGAGCGTCGGTAAATTCCTCTACAAAAGAGAAGTGAATGCCGTCGTCCGAGACAAAACGAGCTTTGAGCAGGTTGCCGTCTTTGGCGTAGTCGCCGTCCTCTCCTTGGCCGAGGACAAAGTAGATTTTTCCGTCCGCAAGGTAGACCTGCTCCAGGCTGTCATAGGGATTGAATCCCAGCGAAGCAATAAGCTCCTCATCCTGCGGCAGATCATACAGCTGGTAGCTGGCTCCGCCGTCGGTGGTCATGTAGTATTGTGCGCCCGAGCTGTAAAAGCCGGTGTTATCATCTGTCCAGGAGCAGCAACTTAGATTGGAAATAAAGCCGTTTGGAAGCTCTATCCGCTCCCAATGCTGAAGATCACTGCTGCGGAAGGTGCCGTAGTAATCGCTGCCGCCGGTGCGGTCGAGGGCAAAGGTGGCATAGCAAATGCTGTCGGTTTGGGAGAAAAAGGTGTTTGCACGAAATGCACCCTCGGTGTAGATGGGACTTTGCTGCCAGCTTGCACCTGCATCGGTGCTGTACAAAAGCAGCGCACTGCCATCGGAATAACCGACAAAGGCGGTCAGTTCAGGGGTGACCAGATAACTTGTACTAGGAAGATATTCGTCGTACTGATCGTTGGGAGTTGAGCACACCAGTTGATAGCCGTCTGGAACCTCGGTGAGATGCTCTCCGTAATCATAGGTGACATACAGCGTTTCGTCCTGTACAAGGTAGCTGCATTCCTCCTCCAGATTGGCGGCATAGTGTTCTGTTTGAGGAATCTGAGTTTCTTGCCAAAATTCCTTGCTTTGCAGCTGATACTGGACCGGACTCATTGAAGCGAGCAGCGTCCAGACACCATCTTTCTGCCGCCATTGCAGTACCCATTGTCCTTGATAGCAGTTTTCCTCATCGGTGGAGCTCAGTTCCAGATTGCTGACGACCTCCTTGTTCCAACCGGAGATGGCAGTGGTGTAGTGAATCTCGATCATCTCCGGTTCCAACACCTCCAAACTGGTGATGGAAGCTGTTTTGATGCGCTGCGACGGCGGCACCTTCCAGCCCTGGTGCTGCTGCGACCACTGTTGGAACCAGCGCTCGGTGACGCTCTCGAGCGATTCATATTCGGATTTTGCCTCCAGCTGTGCGCCCACAATCTCTGGCGGCTGATACTGCGACCAGATGAGCAGGAGAAGGCCGGTACAGACTGCCAGCAGAAGAAGGACGGCGAGGATGATTTTGGTGCGGATTTTCACAGAACCCCCTCCTTTCAGGGCGGATAAACAATGACAAAAAAGGCGCACCCCGTATGGAGTGCGCCTTTGGCGGGAACGTGTGGGAATTGAACCCACCTATGCAGCTACTAACTACAATTACTGGTTTTGAAGACCAGAGGGCACACCAGCACCCATCCGCTCCCAGATACCCAAATATTATAGCACAAACAAAAGGAGTTGACAAGCTGTTTTTTGGATTATAAAAGAGGATTAGTAGGTTGCACAAAATAAAGCGGGCAAGCCGCATGATTCTTGGGAAGATAGAAACCCCCGCACGAAAAATCCGCGCGAGGGTTGTTCTGAGAAATTTACTCATTGTATCATAGAAGAACAGTCTCCATCTTCAAACGGCTCAAGCTTCAAGGTAATGCCGTCAAAAATCATCCACCGGATAATTTTTGAGGACAATAACCTACAAGTCGGCAGTCTTCGAGAACTTTTTTTCTTGTAAAAAGTTCTCGAGCTTTCAAAAATACGCCTTACGATAAGGTTTTCGCTCACTGCGGTGAGCGACCAGAGTTTCACTCTGGACTGGACAATTTTTTGAAAAAAATTGAGTAAAACTTTTGTTCTTATCCTTTTGCTACCCGTCTTTGCGACGTAGCCGAACTGCTTTGGTACTTTCTCAGAAAGTACTATCTAGCTACTTCAACACGCGGGCGTCGCCGACCTTTTTGGTGATGTTGCGGCGGTCCCAATATTCCAGTACAGCGACTGCAAACTTTCGGGAAGCACCCATCAGGTCGCGCATCTCGGCAAGAGTGATCTGTCCGTTTTTGGCGATGTGCTCCTTGGCCATCTCCAGCGCCTTGTTGTAGTAGTCGACGTGCAGCAGGATCTTGTCCTCCACACGAACCAGCTTGCCGGAGTTGACCAGTGCTTCCAGCACCGCCTTGAAGTTTTTGATCTTCGGGAAGCGGGCAGCGATCTGATCTGGAGATTCCGGCGAGAAACCGCCCTCATAGAAGGCTTTCTCGATCAGCTCCTGATTGTTGTCGGTCTGCGCCTCAAAGTCGTACAGGGCGACACAGCCATTGACAATCTTGAGTACTTTGCGGTTGACCAGCGAATCGGTAATCTTGTCAACCACTGCCATGTCCTCATATTTGATGAACTTGCCGCGGAACTCGTCGCGCTTCATACCGTCGCGCAGAGGATTTTCTGCATGGTAGGCGGTGAGCATTTTGACGGCGACATCCTTGAGGTGGTTGAGGTAGTCAACATGGATGACCACATTGTCGCTGATGCGGAAAGCGATTTTATCCTTGATGAGCTTCTGAATCTGCTGGTCGAACTGCTCCTTTGGAATGGCAGTCTGTACCTGCAAGAAGTCCAGCGTTTCAAAGCGGGAGGAGTAATCCTTCAGAGCAGCGCTGATCTTTTCCTTGTCCGAACCATTTTCCTTGATATTCAAAGATTCCAGCACCTGTGGGTCGTTGCGCTTGTGCTTGAACGGATTGGAGTCGAGGACGACACCGCCGCCGATCGTTTCCAGCGGAGAATAGAAACGCAGAACAAAGCGGTCGCCGGTCTTGACGGCGATTTCCTCCTCCAGACGCAGCTGAGCATAGCAGCTTTCACCGGCGCTGATGCTGTCGCGGTCAAGCAGGACGATTTTACACAGCACGTCCCTTGCACCGTGGTACAGATGCAGACGGGTGGCATTGAGAATTTCTCGCTCGCAGTCCTTGAGGACGGTCAGTTTGATGTCGATCATCATGGTGGTGTGCATCGAGTTTGGAGCAGCGACGACGTCGCCCTTGTTGAGGTCGGTCTTTTTTAGACCTGCAAGGTTGACCGCCACACGCTGACCGGCGTAGGCTTCCTCCACATCGTGGGAGTGTACCTGCAGGTTACGGATGCGGCTTTCCAGACGGGAAGGATAGATGGTGACCGGATCGCCGACCTTCATCTTGCCTTCGATCAAGGTGCCGGTGATGACAGTGCCGAAGCCCTCGACCGAGAAGATACGGTCGATCGGAATACGGAACGGGATATCCAGATTTTTGATCTGGGTTTTCTGGTCGATGAGCTGGAAGATGGCCTGTCTTAATTCCTCGATGCCTTCGCCAGTGTAAGAAGAAACAGCGATCATCTGTGCATTTTCCAGGAAGGTGCCCTTGACCTCGTTGCGGATATCCTCGCAGACGACCTCCAGCCAGTCCTCGTCCACCATATCCTTTTTGGTGATGACGATGATGCCTTCGGGGATGTTCAGCAGCGACAGGATTCCCAGATGCTCACGGGTCTGCGGCATAAAGCCCTCGTCCGCAGCGATGACCAGCAGGGCAAGGTCGATGCCGCCGGCACCTGCCAGCATGTTTTTGACAAATTTTTCGTGGCCAGGCACATCGATGATGCCGGCCTTTTCTCCGTCGGGCAGGTCGAGGTAAGCAAAGCCCAGCTCGATGGTGATACCGCGTTTTTTCTCTTCTTTGATGCGGTCGGTTTCAATGCCGGTCAGCGCCTTGATCAGGGCGGTTTTTCCGTGGTCGACATGGCCGGCAGTTCCGATGATAATATTTTTCATGTTCGATCCTTCTTTAAATCAATCAATAGGGTTGGACAGCGTTATTGACAGCATTCTTTGATGCTCTGTGCTACATACTCAAAGTGATGTTCCTCGATGGTGCGCACATCCAGCAGCAGGCGCTCCTTGGAGATGCGGGCGATAATTGGGAGCGACAGCTCGCGCAGACGTTTTTCCAGCTCGTCGAGCGATACATGGTCCGGCTCAATGGCGACGACCGAGCTGCGGATCATCTGGGTCGGCACCGAACCACCGCCGACCTGTCCGAAGTCCTCGGTCAGGCTGACACGGAAACTGCCGTCGCAGACCTTCTGCATGCAGGCAAGCAGGCGTTCGCCCTTTGGCTGAAGGGTCTCCATGGTAGCGGTAATCATGCGCAGGGTTGGATTGTGCTCCAGTGCATCGGCAGGATCGAGGTACTCGCGCAGAGTGGCTTCCAGCGCTGCCAGTGTCAGCTTGTCGATACGGAAAGCACGAGTCAGCGGATTTTTCTTCATCGCCTCGATATACTGGCGTTTGCCGATGATGATACCGGCCTGTGGACCGCCCAGCAGCTTGTCACCGGAGAAGCTGATGACGTCTGCGCCGGATTTCATCGCATCCAGAACATTTGGTTCATCCAGAATACCGTAGTCCTCCAGTCGAACCATCGCGCCGGAGCCCAAGTCGTAAATGACAGGGATGTTTCTTTCGTGTCCAAGGGTGACCATCTCATCCAGAGAAACTTCTTCGAAGAAGCCCATAATTTTAAAGTTGCTGGTGTGAACCTTCAGGAAGGCACCGGTATTTTCGGTGACAGCGCGGACATAATCGGAAGGATGGGTTTTGTTGGTGGTGCCGACTTCGACCAGAGTGCCGCCCGACTGTGCCATGATCTCCGGTACACGGAAGGCACCGCCGATTTCAACCAGCTCGCCGCGGGAGACGACAACCTCTTTGCCTTTTGCCATGGTGCTCAGGACCAACATGACGGCAGCGGCGTTGTTGTTGACAACCATGGCATCCTCAGCACCGGTCAGCTTGGAGATGAGGCTTTCCACATGGGCGTAGCGGCTGCCGCGGCTGCCCTTTTCCAGATTGTATTCGAGGGTGTTGTAGTCCTGCGCAACGCTCTGGATCGCGCGGACAGCAGCATCGCTGAGTTTGGCACGACCGAGGTTGGTGTGCAGCACGATGCCGGTGGCATTGATGACAGGGCGCAGGCTCATGGTTGTTTTTTTGGTGACACAGCGGATGACCTCATTGCAGATGCTGTCGATCTCCATCGAAGGTTCCTCACCAGCCAGAATCTGCTGGCGCAGTGAGTCGATGACTTCGCGGACCGCTTCGGTCAGAACGGTGTGCTGACAGGACAGGGAAGAAAGCTGTTCGTGGCGCAGCAGCTCATCCACCTTTGGAATCTTTCTTAACAGTTGGGAATTGACGCTCATATTGTCGACCATACCTTTCACGGCTTGAAAACAAGCACAGTTTATGTTTGGATTTGATGGTTCTGCAAGGTGCAGAGGAGGTGGGAAAAGGATGGGCTGCTTTGTGCGGCATGATCAATTTCCCAAAATAGTTTTCAGCAGGATTGCTGTATGCCATTATTGTATCAAAAAATCACCGAAGGCGCAATGAGGAGAGCTTTTGTTTCTTGTAAGAAAGTTTGGGTTTTGATTGAGTAATATCGCCAAAGATGGTATAATAAGTTCAAATCAAGGTGTGGATTTGAAGGGAAAACAAACTGTTGAAAAAGGAATGATAGCTATGTTGAACCGCCTGATGACCTCCAGAAAGGTGAGAGGCTTTCTGCTGATTCTGCTGATTGTGTCGGCGCTTGTAGCTGTGGTTTCGGTGGCAGTGCCGCTCAACCGGAAAAAGGAAGCCATCACGACCCTGGGAACACAATCCCTTTCGGAGGCAACCTCGCTTGCTCTGTCGCTTGAATATTACAATGGAACCCGCATCGAAGCGCTGGTTTCTTATCCCGATACGACCGCCTTTTATCAGAATCTGTGCGCGTTTTTGTCCCGTGCAAAGGATACGCTGTCCTACGATCGGGTGTATCTTTTGTACCGAGGCCTGGAGGGAAGAATCGCCTATCTGGCGGATGCTGATTATGGAGAATCGCTGCAGGCGGAGGTGGATTATCGGGAAATCGGCGCTGATTATGACGATGAACGCTACACCAACCGCTGCACCTCCATTCTGGAAAACCAGTTTTCCAGCCGTCAGGGTGCTGTGTATGTGCCGGAAATTCTGGACAGCAATTATATCACCACCTATCTGCCGATCAAAAATTCATCCGGTCAGGTGATTGCAGTGCTGGGCGTGGATGCCAAGCTCAAGTATTCCGACTTTACCAAGTACGGCCCGATCAACTTTGAACGCCTGACCACCGTCAGCGGAATTTTGTTTGTTGTCAGCCTGGTGCTGTTTGTTGTCTGCATGGACAAGGGACTCAGCGAAGAAGAGAAGGAAAACCGCTGGAGAAAGCGCCGCGGTTTGCCGCCAAAACCGGTGAAGAAGGATAAAATTGTCGTGGACCCGTTGGACGACATCGATCCAAACGACTATCTGTAACAAGGAAAGGTGGAAGGAACCATGGATGAGCAAGCGGACAAACTGATTCAGGAAACAGTAGATAAGATTGTGGAGCTGTTTTCGCCGAGCAAGGTCATCGAATACAACACAAAGTATGGGATGGATGGACGATTGCTCTCCTTTAAGCTGTGCATCGTCGGAAAAATTACGGATAAACGCCGGATGCTGACCAGAATTTTTGATGAGGTGGACAGCGATATCCCTTACGACGTTTTGCTGTATACCGACGAACAGTTCGAACAGCTCAAAGACAGCAGTGATGCGTTTGCGTCCCGCGTCAATCAGAGGGGCAGGGTGCGCTATGGGAAATAGAAGCCGGATGCACAATGGAAAGGACAGCCGACGATACTATGACTGGCTGGAACATTCCAGCCAGGACCTGATTGCTGCCAAGATCCTCTCGGAGGATGACCGCTGTTATCGTCTGGCGGCATTTCACTGCCAGCAGGCGATCGAAAAGGCGCTCAAGGCGTATATTCTCCTCAAATCGGATGTACTGGTGGATGGTCACAACCTGACCTGGCTGTGCCGGCAGGCAAAAAAATATGACAAGGGCTTCCACCAGTGGTTTGATGAAAGTGCCGACCTCAACCAGTGCTACATCGAAACCCGATACCCTGCCGATATTGAAAAAGAATATACATACAAGATGGTCAAAAACTTCTATCGCATGGCAAAGGAGATGTATCAATACATCTTTGCAGAGATTGATAAGGAGTTTGAACGGCGGGAAAAAGCCGAGGAAGATGCCCCGTTTTACGGAAGATGATAAAAAGCGTTCTGCGGTCAAAGAACCGCAGAACGCTTTTTTGACGTGGTATATACATCCGGTGAAACAAGAAAAGGGTTTTGTGCATTGTCTTTTTGCTTGACTTTCCGAATGCTTCAGGATACAATAAGAGGGCAAAATTGTACCATTTGGAACAATTTTAAGGACAGAGATGGAGGGAAATAGCATGACAGCGTCGGATGCAGCCTTCAAAGCAGCCTGTGGCTGTATGTTGTTTGCCCAGCTGCCAGTGCAGCAGGCAGAGGAAATTTTGCGAGGGGAATCCAGCCAAAAGCAGTTTTCCCGAGGGGAGATCATCTATTCCCCAGAAAATTACCAGCGTGCGCTGGGAATCATCGCACGCGGAACAGCCATCGTGGAAAAGGAAAATGGTGTGCTGCTCAACCGTCTGGAAGCAGGAAGCTGTTTTGGAGCAGCGGCGCTGTTTGCTCAGGAAGAGCGGTATGTGACCACCATCCGCGCCAAAAGCGAATGCACGGTGCTGTTTTTGCCCGCTGCATCCATGGAGCGTATTTTGATGAACTATCCACAGATTGCACTCAATTACATCCGTTTTCTGTCCGGCAGGATCCAGTTTTTAAACCGCAGGATCGACAGTTTTGTCGCGCCAAACGTCGAGGAAACACTGCTTTCCTACCTTCGTCAGCAGCCACAGGGAAAACTTGACCGTGTACCGATGGCGAAACTGGCGGAGATTCTCAACGTGGGACGAACCTCACTGTATCGTGCGGTGCAGCATCTGGAGCAATGCAATATGATTACAAGGGAAGGAAAAACGATCTGTTTGACCTCATCAGAGGATAGACAGGACAACTTCCCTGGAAAAGAGGAGATTGTATGAAAAGCATGAAGATCAGCAAGCTGCTGGCAATGCTGATGGCATTTACAATGACCGTTTCGCTGGCAGCTTGTGGAACAACCACACAGACAGGGGAATCTACCGAGTCTCAGCAGACCGAAGAAACCACCGAGGAAACCAAACCGGAGGAAGAAACCACCGAAACACCGGCAGAGGAGACCGAGGAAACAGCAGAAGAAACAGCTTCGGCTGAAAAAACCGAGATCAATCTGGGAATCATCAGCGGTCCAACCGGTCTGGGTATGCTGGACCTTTTGGAAAAGAATGAAAACGGTGAAGCTGCCAACAGCTATAATGTGACTCTGGCAAGCGCACCAGACGAGATTACCGGCAAGGTCATCTCGGGTGAGCTGGATATTGCGGCGGTTCCAACCAACGTTGCTTCCACCCTCTACAACAAGACCGAAGGCGGCGTTCAGATCGCTGCACTCAATACCATGGGTGTTCTGTATGTGCTGGAAACCGGCGACACCATCCAGTCGGTAGCGGATCTGGCAGGCAAGACCATCTACGCCACCGGACAAGGCTCCACACCGGAATACGCTCTCAACCTGGTACTGGAGAAAAACGGTCTGACACCAGGCGAGGATGTCACTATCGTATACAAGGATGAAAATGCAGAGATCGCACCGCTGCTTGCTTCGGGAGAAGCTGAGGTTGCTCTGCTGCCACAGCCATTTGTTACCTCGGTCACCATGCAGAATGAAAATGTCCGTGTTGCACTGGACCTGACCGAAGAGTGGGACAAGGCAGTGGAAGGACAGAGCGGTCTGACCATGGGCTGTGTTGTTGTCCGCACCGAGTTTGCACAGAACAACAAGGAGGCACTGGACAGTTTCCTGGAGGAGTACAAAGCTTCGGTAGAAACAGTTACCAGCGAAGAAGGCCTTGCCCATGCAGCAGAACTGGCTGAACATTATGACATCCTCAAGGCAGCTGTTGCACAGAAAGCGATCCCAGAATGCAACATTGTCTTTGTAGAAGGCGATGAGATGCAGCAGATTGCCAGTGGATTCTTGCAGGTATTGTACGATGCAAACCCACAGTCGGTAGGAGGAAATCTCCCGAATGATGACTTCTATTACAAGAGATAGAGCCAACAAAACAAAACAGAAGCGTCCTCGATGGATGCAGGTGTGTGCGGTGCTGGTCTGGCTGCTGTTGTGGCAGGCTGCTGCCGCCGCCGTTTCGCTGCCCCTGCTTTTGCCGTCGCCGGTTTCGGTGGCGGCACGGCTGGGGCAGCTGTGCATTACGCTGGAGTTCTGGAGTACGGTGGCAAACTCGCTGTGGCGCATTTTGCAGGGATTTGTGCTGGGAATGCTGATAGGCACCTTGCTTGCCTGGATGGGATGGCGATGGGCGTTTGCACAGGCGATGATCCGCCCGATGATCGGCGTGCTCAAGGCGACGCCGGTGGCTTCGTTTATCATTCTGGCGCTGGTGTGGATCAAAACCGAACAGCTGGCGATGGTCATCTCGTTTATCATGGTGCTGCCGCTGGTGTACAACAATATGCGCGCGGGCATCGACGCTGCGGACCAAAAGCTGTTGGAGATGGCGCAGGTGTTCGGACTTTCCCGCCGCAAGGTGTTTCGATACTGCTATCTGCCGGCGATCTGGCCGTTTTTCCTCTCGGCGCTGACCAGTGCCTTGGGTTTTGCCTGGAAATCCGGCATCGCCGCCGAGGTGCTGGCACGTCCCACCAAAGCGATCGGCAAGATGATCTATGATTCGAAAATCTATCTGGAAACAACCGACCTGTTTGCCTGGACACTGGTGGTGATTCTGATGTCGGTGCTGCTGGAAAAGGTGGTGGTCCGGCTGGTACAGTGGGCAGGAAAACGGTCGATGAGGGTGAACAGCAGATGAAACTGGAACATTTGACAGTGAACTATGATGGTTTGACCGTTGCACAGGATTTGACGCTGGAACTGCCGGACCGCGGGATGATCTGCTTTTTTGCACCGTCAGGCACCGGAAAAACCACCTTGCTCAACGTGCTGTGCGGGCTGCACAAGCCACAGAGCGGGCAGGTGCTGGGATTGGAGGGCAAGCGCTTTGCCTTTGTCTTTCAGGAGGACCGGCTGATTCCAGAGCTGTCGGCGCGGGATAACGTTGGCTTGGTGCTGGAAAAGAACCGTCAGGAGCTGGCGGAAACATTTCTTACGCGGCTGGGACTTGGCGGCTGGGAAAAGGCGTATCCTGACGAACTGTCGGGCGGAATGCAGCGGCGGGTCGCCATTGCTCGGGCGCTTGCCTATGGAGAACAGCACCGCGGCGAGGTGGTCTATCTGTTCGATGAGCCGCTCAAAGGCTTGGACGAGCAGACCGCAGGAGAGGTGTTGGAAGTTATCCGTACCCAGACAGCGGGAAGTTTGAGCTTTTTTATCACCCATGACCGTGAGGAGGCACAACGGCTTTCGGATGTGATTGTCTGTTTTGCAGGACCTCCGCTGCAGGTCACGCAGGTGATTGACAATCGAAAATAACCGTAAAGAAGGAAGGACTGTAAAAAAACAGCCCTTCCTTCTTTACTTTGCGGATAAAACTTGCTATAATCATAAAAATTTAGAACTGAAAGAGGTGGCAAGATGTTATTACAGGAATATGACCCCAATAAGGATGCCGTTATCAATCCCGAAATGCTGGTGGAGAAGGTCGAGAATTTCCCCGATGTGACCGTCTCCTGTTTCTCCAAAAAGCTGTTTGAAAGCGTCCTTGCATTTTTTGAGCCGAAGAAAATTGTGGAGGTGCGCTCAGCGGTCGGAGGCAATCCCATTTACGAGGTGGAGTATAAAGGAGAACGCTTTGCGTTTTTCCAGTCCTATGTCGGAGAACCAAAGTGTGTGGGCGATTATGAGGATATTCTGGCGATGGGCAGCCAGTGCCTGATTTTACTGGGCAACTGCGGTGTATTGGACAAAACCATCGAGGACTGTGGTATCATTATTCCCACCCAGGCCATCCGCGACGAGGGATGCAGCTACCACTATGCGCCGCCCAGTGATATGCTGGATGTCAACAAAAAGTATGTGGAGCTGTTCTGTCAGGTGCTGGAACAGTACGGCTATCCCTATGTCAAGGGAATCACCTGGACGACCGACGCCTGCTATCGGGAAACAAGAGAAAAGGTGGAGCGTCGAAAAGCTCAGGGCGCCATCTGTGTCGAGATGGAATGTGCAGGAATGCAGGCGCTGTGCGACTTTCGCGGAAGCGATTTTTTCCAGTTTTTCTATGCCGGAGATAACCTCGACCACTCCGAGTGGCAGCCGAGAAGCCTTTCAGGGGAGGCACGTCTGGACGACAAGAGCAAAATCGCATTGCTGGCCTTTGAGCTGGGTTTAAAAATCAAGGAACAGCGCAGAAAAGAACAGGGATAAACAAAAGGAGATGCTGTAAAAACAGCATCTCCTTTTTATGATAGCTGGTATTTTGAAAGCAGGGTTTGATGCGCTGTCATCCGGCTGGAAATACACATCGACAAAATCAGCCCAAGAACAGAAAAGCCTGCAAGATAGTTGCTGTAGATTCCCAAGATAAAATAATAGAGGTATGTTGGGAGCTTGCCAGGTAAAAACGGAGCAAAGTAGTGGATGGTAAGAAGAATACCCGTTCCAAAAAAGACTGCCAGAAGGGCGATGACAAGAATCAGCGCCGCTCTTTCAATCGTCTTGTGCAGAGACAGTCTGGCTTTAAACAGCATCAGCTGCCCGATCAGATAACCGCCCAGCAGGTAGGCAATAGGGAAGAAATAAAACCAGTAGAACAAAACTTTGTCGTAGGTATAGGTGGTGAATTGATGCTCCTGTGCCTGTCCGTAAGTGAGCAAAATGAGCAGGTCGATCACAAACAAAGCCAACAGAAATAGGTTTATCTTCTTCATAATAACCCTCTTTTCGCCAGGAATTTTGATATGCTAAGGCCAGAGTATCAGGCAATCCATTCCCAGGGCTGCACCTTGTCAAAATAGATGCTGTCGCCCGCCTGTTCAAATTGATAGACAGCCTCGATGGTGTGCTGCTCATTTTCTCCGCCAGAAAGGTAGATGAAAAAGGAAATCGGCGTATTGTTGACAAAGCGGGCACTGCGCTGGGACAGACAGTCCCGATAAAGTCCGCGAAGAAACGGGTCGGAGTCGAGCAAGGAGGATATATCCTCATAGGCCTGTTGAAACTGTTCGGTGCGGGCAGAGCGTTTCAGCTGGCAGTCGACCGAAAGCCCGCTGCCGCCGATAAACAGGCGAACCTTTTGCAGGTCGGAGTTTTGGTCGTGCAGCTGGTGGATGGCCGACAGGGAGTGCATACTCCAATAGGGTCGTCGGTCGGAAGGAAGCAGCAGGTTGAGAAGGTCCGACCCATAGCCCCACAGCAGAACAACCAGCAGAATCAGCAGGAATTTTTGCAGGAAGGAACTTTCGCCGCGGCTGAGATATTGTTTCATCGACCTCACCTCCGGTGACGGGAAAACAAGGGCAGAAAAAATGCCCGTCCTTTCTATCAGTATAACACATAGAAAGGGCGGGCTGCAATTATTTCTGTAAGAATTCCAGCAGCTGCGGGAAGGCGGCTTTGGCATCGTCATATCCCTGCGCATAGAGGGCACGCAGCGATGCTTCGTCGGCGCGCATCGAGCTTAATTGCAGCGGCTGTTTTGGCTGAAGGACAAACGCCTGACCGGTTTTTGCCAGCAGCGCACAGGTCTTGCGCTGACGGTGGTCGATGATGTGGCGGTTTTCCTCGGTCTGGATAAAGTTGGGGTATTTGCGGTAAACCCGACGGATCAGCGGCAGATTGGCAGCGGATTTTCGCACAAAGGAAGGATTGCGGGTCAGAATGACAATCTGTTTCTGACTGCCGTCGCGCATCGCCTCAAAGATAGGAATCGGGCAGGAAATACCGCCGTCAAGATAAGGAGTGTTTCCCAGGTAATAAATGTAGGAGAACAGCGGAAGTGCCGCAGAAGCGCGGACAGGGAACATCCGCTTGTCCATCTGTTCTTTTCCAAAGAATTCACACTTGCCGGTGAGAAGATTGGTGGCTCCAACGTGGACTTGCACCTCGGAGGAAAAGAAGGTATCATAGTCGAAAGGAAGATATTTTTGGGGGACAGTATCAAAGATAAATTCCAGATTGAATGCACAGTGATATTTGAGCATGTTGCGTGCACTGATGTAGCGTTTATCCGAGCAGAAACGGAAGTTGACCTGGGCGTTGCGTCCTGGCTGCTTGGCCGCATAGCCGATGGCGTTGAGTGCGCCGGCAGAAACACCATAGACATGGGGAAGATACAGGCCCTGCTCCATGAAATAATCGAGGACGCCGGTGGTATAGATGCCGCGGAATCCACCGCCTTCCAGAACCAGCGAGGTTGTGCTGAGATCAGGTAAATTCATAAAACCCATCCTTTCTTTTCATCATCATTTTGTATCATACCATGCAGAACATGGGGAATTTTGGAATCTTGTGACGATTGGTCACTTTTTATTTTAGACACTTTGCAGGAGAAAATCAAAGAACCAAATGTAAATTTTAAAGACAGTGATTTCCACACTTTCCATAGAGGATTGTGGAAAACAGAGGGAGGCGGGACGATGGAGCGAAACTTTTGGGAAAACAACAATTTCATCCAGCAGGTGCGCTTTGAACTGCCGGAAGGAAAGGAAGGAAAACAATACCCCTTTTCGATTCCGGCAGTGCGCGCCTGTCAGGAAATGAACCTGGAGGCACCGGTGACCATCTTCACCGGAGAGAACGGCAGCGGCAAATCGACCATTCTGGAGGCAATCGCCGTCGCAGCCGGATTAAACGCAGAAGGCGGCTCACAGAACTTTACCTTTTCGACCGAGGCAAGCCACTCTGTTTTGCATGAGTACACTCAGTTGGTACGGGGAATCTATCGACCGAAGGACAGCTATTTTCTGCGCGCCGAAAGCTTTTATAATGTGGCGACCGACATCGACCATATGGACCGTGATGTAAAGAGAGGACCAAGGCTGATCACTTCCTATGGAGGAGTGTCGCTGCACCATCAGTCGCACGGGGAGTCCTTTCTGGCACTGGTGGAAAATCGGTTTGGCGGCAATGGATTGTATGTCTTTGACGAGCCGGAGGCAGCTTTATCTCCGACCAATCAGCTGGTGCTGGTGCGGCTGATCTGTCAGCTGGCAGAGAGAAAGTCCCAGTTTTTGATCTCCACCCATTCGCCGATCCTGCTGTGTATTCCAGGAGCGCAGGTGTATGAGCTAAGCCGCGAAGAGGACCCATTGCGGCAGGTAAACTATCGGGAAACCCAGCTGTTTCGGCTGTACAGCGGCTTTCTGCGCTCGCCGGAGCGGGTCATGCGGGAGCTGCTCAAATAAACAAACAGGAGGTACTGGATATGAAAAATAAGAAATTACCTGTGATAATAGCAGCAATAGGTGTACTAATGGTATCTTTTGTGATTGGAACAGGATTTACAAAACGGACAGATGTGATTTTAACAGATTATTCTGTTTCAGAGGATGGAGCGGAAATCATTCTAAAAACCTCGGTTGCATCCTCTGCGGGATATATCAGAGGTTTTAAAAATGACGGCGGAGGTGTGAAGCCGCATTATCTGACTTTTTACGCAACATTTGGTGGACTTAACAGTACGTTTGGTGCTAAAAATGAGTTTGTGTTAGAAGTCGATGAAGATGGCAGCGAGATTTACTTCAACCGAACTGATGGCGGATATGAACTTGTTTTGCAAAAGGATGCACAAACGGGTGTGTGGGGAAAAACACCGTAAATAAATACATGCTTAACAGATTCAAAATAAAAAGACCTGCCCATTTTTTCGAGCAGGTCTTTTTATTATTTATCCAGTGTTTGTGCCGAAGCCAGCATGACGTCCACGCTGTCCGAAATCCCTTCGATTGGGGAAAGGGAAGCGGCAAAATGATTTTTGCCCAGCGGACGCAGGTAAATTTCCGGTTCATGACCGGCTTCCCACTGACCCTTGCCGTTGGCAATCAGCCATTTGCCGATGATGCCGCTGCGCAGCTCTCTGCCGCGGGTCCAGAAGGCGTCGGTGTTGATGGCAAGCTCCGCCGGTTTTTCCCAGCCTTCCAGCTCCAGGACGACCGATGCCCATTCGACATCGAGGTATTCGTCCTTGAAGTAGTTGGTCAGCCAGACGCCGTATCCGCCGCCGTTGGGCAGAAACTTGCCGTTGTTCCATGCTTTTGCCAAAACGATGTGTGACATGGTGGTATCTCCTTTACTCTCTTTACAAACCTTATTATCCAATATCACAGTATGGAAGCTGTGATTATTTATCATAGAACATTTTGACGTAGTTTAAGAACACCTCACCGGCAAAGGGCAGAGGGTTGCTCTTGTGGGTGACGACATACAGATGACGGTCCATCGAGATGCCGTTGAGGTCGAAGCTCAAAATCAGTCCGAAATTTTCGTAGTCCTCGATGGCAGCCTTGGAGATGATAGAAATGCCCATTCCCTGACTGACCGAATGTTTGATGCTGTCGGGATCATTAAATTGGGCGGCAATTTTCAGCTCTCCGATGTCGATGCCTGCGCGGCTGAGAAAATGTTCCATCTCTTTGCGGGTACCGGAACCTTCCTCACGGATGATGATCGGTTCCTTTTTGAGCAGATCGGATTTCATTCCTCCGGCCTGCATCTGATGGAAGCGTTCATTATTGGGCGTGATAACGACCAGATGGTCTTCGGTAAAGCTCTCAAATACGCAGTCGGGACTGTGGGTATCGGTGCCGCAGAAGCCAATGTCAGCCAGGCCTTTGGAGATGCTGTCGACCACCTGCTCACTGTCCTGACGCTGGATGTTGAAGGTGACATTGGGGTATTCCTCCCGAAAAGCCGAGATGACCTTGGGCAGAATGTACTGGGAAGGAACGGTCGAAGCACAGATGGTCAGTGTACCTTTGAGCTCCTTGTTGTAGTTTCGTACCGAACAGCAGGCATCATCGCGCAGATTGAGCATCTTGACCGCGTATTGATACAGAATGCTGCCTGGTTTGGTGGGATAGACATACTTGGTGCCGCGCTCGATCAGCTTGGTATCCAGCTCTTTTTCCAAAGAGTTGATGTGTGCGCTGATGGTCGGCTGAGTCAGATAGATGCGCTGTGCTGCCTTGGAAAAGCTTTTGAGCTTGACGACATACACAAACGCTTCCAGCTGTTTAAAATCCATAATGCGACCTCATTTCCTTAAGATAACGCAAGTAATAGATAAAACAAATAAGAACATGTTAATTATAGCAGATTTCGATAGAAATTAAAAGAAAATTGGCGAGAAATCCTATTGTTTTTGGATATAAATCGGGGTAGAATATATACAGATTATCTATAAGAATACGATAAGATGAAAAAAATCAGATAGACTACCTACAGTGAAAAAAGGGAATGGAGGAAGTCCATGGCAACCACAAAACGCCTGACTGAAATGACAAAGGGTGCTGGCTGAGGCGCAAAAATAGGCCCTGATGCCCTGGCGCAGGTTCTGCACCAGTTACCCAAATTTACCGATGAAAATTTGATTGTTGGCTTTGATACCAGCGATGATGCTCTGGTCTACAAGGTGCGCGACGATTTGGCTGTTGTCCAGACAGTCGATTTCTTCCCGCCTATTGTGGACGATCCATATACCTTTGGACAGATTGCAGCGGCAAACTCCCTCAGCGACATCTATGCGATGGGCGGAGATCCGACGCTGTCGATGAACCTGATCTGCTTCCCGACCTGCCTGCCGATGGATGTCATGGCAAAGATCATGCAGGGCGGAGCCAGCAAGGTCAAGGAGGCCGGCGCTATCATTGCCGGCGGCCACACCATCGAGGACTCTGAACCAAAGTATGGCCTGTGCGTCACCGGATTTATTCATCCCGACAAGGTCATGCAGAACAGCAACTGCAAAGAAGGCGACCTGCTGGTATTGACAAAACCGCTGGGAATCGGTGTACTGACTACCGCCAACAAAGCGCAGCTGCTCGACCAAAAGACCTATGATGAGATGGTTGAGGCGATGGCAACGCTGAACAAATATGCCAAAGATGTGATGATGGAGGTGGGCGCCAATGCCTGCACCGACGTCACCGGATTTGGTATGATCGGTCATGCTTCCGAGATGGCAAAGGGAAGCAATCTGACCATCGAGCTGTACAGCCGCGAGATGCCGATTATCGAGGCGGCAATCGACTTTGCAAAGATGGGAATTATTCCGTCCGGTGCATACCACAACATGGCTTTTGTACAGGACGATGTCCGCTTTGCTGAGGATGTGCCGCAGTACATGCAGGATCTGCTGGTCGACCCGATCACTTCGGGCGGTCTGCTCATTTCGCTGCCAGAGGAAAAAGCGCACGAACTAGTCAAAAAGCTCGAAGGTGTCACCATCTGCAACAAGATTGTCGGACGGGTCACCGCAAAACAGGACAAAGCGATCATTGTTCTGTAGGAATATGAGAATTATAAAATCCCCTGCTGTCATTTGTCAAATGGCAGCAGGGGATTTTTCTGTTGTTGAGAGCTGGCGGATAAATAGAGATGGAGTAAAGCAGGGTGAATGATGCAATCAAACAAGAGAAGAGCCGCCTGTTATAGGCGGCTCTTCTGCAAGGAAAAAGTTATAAGAGGTTGTCGTTAGTTTGCATTGGAGCGGATAAAGACATAGTAGTCGGTGTCAAAGCCGCCCCAGCGGTAGTCGCCGCTCTTCCATTCGATGAACAGATATTCTTTGTCCGCAATGGTGCGAAGCTCATACGCGCAGGCACAGTGGTTAAACCGGCGGAGAAGGGATCCCTTGGTCCAGCCTACCTCCTGGTTGCCGAAGATGGTCTCCTCTCCATAGACAAGGGTACAGCTGCCGTTTGGCAAGAAGCGGACCTTTTTCCAGAACAGGTTGAAAACAGGAGCTGCAGTTGGGTCAAACAGTTCTTTGGACTGACAAACGCTGTATGCTTTCCACTCACCTAAGATGGCATCGTCCGGCACAAAGGGAAGGTCGATGTCATCCTTGCGGGAGAGGGCATCGGCGGAGTAGACCTCATGGTCGAGCTGGTGCAGCACCAAAATGGTAGGCTTGCCGCCGCGGCAGTAGTCGTAGGACTTAAAGTCGACAAACAGATACTGCTCTCCGTCGATTTTCTCTTTGGTATAGGGATTGCAGCTGGTGGACAAACCGTCGTCGATGAGCAGTGCACCTTTGGTCCAGCCGTAGCACCAGTAGCGCTGGCCGTCGGGCAGGAAGTAGATTTCCCGATGAGTGTCTCCGATGTCGGAGGTTGGTTTTCCAAACTGCGGATGCTGCAAAAATTCTTCTTTGTCGGTAAATTCTCCGATGACCTCCCAGCGACCGACGATGTCGTCTGCGACAAAGGGAAGTTCAATGTTGTCGTGCAGCTGGATGGCGCTGTCGTTTAAGCGCAGGACATCACAGCAGATGCTGTCCGCGGAAGAACGAAAGCCTGAAGTGCGCTGATAACCCAGCGAGCAAAGCTGGCTTTGCAGCTCCTGACACAGAGCGTCAAAATTGTCCTGTGCTGCCTTGGGAATGGATGCGGTAATTGGATGGTTCGATGGATCAATATGGATAGATGACATGGCTTTTCCTCCTAACATCATTTGTCTGGCTTGTTCCAGATCCTCTAAAGCTTGCTGCAGCAACTCTCTTTTTCGGTCAAAATGCCGGAGCAGCTGCTGATCGCTGGGGGATGAAGCAAGGATGGTGTGGATTTCTTCCAAAGAGAATCCAGCCTGTTTTAAACACTGAATGCGAAAAAAGATGGGGAGCTGTTGTGGGGAGTAGTAGCGATAGCCGGTAAAGCGATCGACGTGATCGGGCAGCAGAAGCCCTCGTTTTTCGTAGTGGCGCAGCACCGATACACGGGTGCAGCATGCTTTGGCAAATTCACCGATTTTCATAGATTGCCTCCTGTTGATCGTCATTCGATTGCCGGATGTTGAGGTACCTTTGTATCTGACAAGGCCAGTATAAACCTGAACTTTGGTTGAGAGTCAATAGCAAAAACAAAAAATATTGGCAAAGAGGAAAGGGCACGACAAAAAGCTGTCGTGCCCTTTCTTTATGGATGAATCAAAATAGGGGATGTCATGTTAATCCATCATGGAAGCATAGTTGGAATAGAGAGGAAAGCCTTCTCCTGGCTCATAAAAGGCCGTCTGTTCCATGGCGTTGAGCTGCTCAGGCGTTTTGCCGCTGAACCAGTCCAGATCATTCTGGCGTGCGTACTCGGCGACGCTCCAATAGGTCTGGGTATCGAACACCTCGTCCTGTTCCATCCAGTGCGCATAGTTCCAGTTGGATTCTGTCAGAGGAGAGAGAATATCATTGAGCTCAGAGCTGGAAAGCAGGTACGGCAGCTGGACATCCTTGAGGATGGAGAGTAGCGTACTGTTTTCGATGTAGAGCCGATGAGAAACTTCCTCGCCAGACTCGTTGGTAAAGTTGAGGTAGAGCGGATGGCAGGCAACCGAGGTGCGGATCGGTGAAGCGGCAGCAACAACCTGTTCGATCTGCTGCGGGTCGCTCAGCTGCCATTTGATCTGGTCTTCGTTCTTAATGTAGGAAGGATAGTACTCATTGGAGTAGGCCAGACCGAGGTTGAGAGAAACATCGCTGTATTCCGGCATCAAGATCGAAACGGAATCAATTTTCGAGAGCTGTTCGGTGCTTTCCACCTCAAAGCCCCACTGGGAGAGCAGTGCGAGGGTGGTTTTATAAGAGGACCGGATGACCAGGGTGCTTCTGTCGTACGGCAGCTCCTTCAGGAGCACTTCTATTTCAGGGTCGGTGGTCTTCTGTTTGATGTTCCAGTTGAGATAGCCGACGGCAGGGTCTGCGGTGTAATCCAAAAGACGATCCGAGGTCATGGTCAGCAGGTCGGTGCGCACCGCATCAAGCAGCTGTGCATAATTTTCCTGCTTGATGCTGCCGGCAGGGAAGGTCGTGCAGTCGGATACGGTGACCGAGCCGAGCACCTCAGGCTGATAGAAAAAGACCGGCTGGGTCTGCTGTAAAAATTCCGGCTGGCAGTATAACTCCAGCAGCAGCGGCAGATCGCTCTCGGCAAAGGAATAATTGCGGGTGATCTCGCCGTGGGAAGTCTCATAGGTAAACTCAATATTGTTTCCCTTTAAACCCTGATAGTCCTGTTCCTCCAGAGCATTTTGATGCAGCTGACGGATTAGTTCAATGCCTTCCGGCGTCGTCAGCACCGGATTCTCTCTGGCGGAAACATAGGTATAGCTACCGTTGTCATAATAGTAGCGGGCATAAACAATGATATCGGAATAGTGGTTAATCTCGACCGATTCTACATCCTTGGCTTCGGGAACCTTGCTGACCATACCAAAGCCGTCTGTTGCGAGGAAAAGCGGACAGATCATACAGACCAGAATGGCCAGCGGGATGAACTTGGCGCTTTTGTACAGCGAGGAAAAGCCCTTGCCGGTGGCGCCTTCTACCAGCAGAAAGCCCAGAGGTGCACCGATCAATGCCGATACGATGGTGAGCAGCACACGATTGTCAAAGACAGGCTCCAGGACGCTGCTTCCAAGGATAAAGGCCATCAGGAATCCGGCCAGCAGCTTCATAATCTGGGAAAAGATACTCTGACGTCCCCATTGCTGTGCCCATTCGCTGTGATAGCGGCGGTACAGCCAGATGCAAGCGAAGACACCAAGAATCGCCAGCACCAGCCATACGAGCGAAACGACCAGAGAGCGGGTGTTGTAAACGTCATCAATAATGCGGGCAATGACACCATAAGGGGAAAGCATAAAGGTGGGGTCAGCCGACACCCTGATTCCGTACAGGGTGTTTGAATAGCTGATAAAGATGACACCGATGCCGGTGACAGCGCCGTTGATCGCAGCCGAGTAGACAAGCGACTCGATGACATTGGAGGAGGTGACGGCCACCATACAGGAGAAGGTGAACACGGCGGTGTACATCATCAGCCAGATTCCCAGGTTGCCAAGACCTTCCTGCCAGATGGTTGCGGCAGAGAGAAGCGGCACATAAAGGAACTGCTGACAGAGGATACACAGCAGGCTGGACAGTGCCAATGGCGCCAGTAGAAAGGTTAGTCCTGCAAAGTAGCGGGACAGGAACAGTTTGGTTCTGGACACCGGCATGGAGTGATAGAAATCGACCGACAGCCGATTGTGCAGGTAGTGAAACAGCATGGTGGATACCAGCACAGGGATGATAAAGCAGAGGATAGCATAGACATAGTTGACGGTGTTCAGCTCAGAAGCGGAGACTGAATAAGAATATGGATCGTATGGATCGACAGAATTTCCCTGACTGAAGGTTGGGAAGACGGTGACCAGCAAGAGGCAAACGGTATAAATCAACATCGGCAGGATGTTCTGCCGCAGGGTATTGACGTACAGGCGCAGCATCTGTCGGTCAAACAGTTTTTCACTGTTGGTTGGATTAGAAGAGGACGTTGTTGTAGTCATAGCCGACAGCCTCCATTTCTGTGATAAAGATTTCTTCCAGAGTCAGCGGAACGCTTTCGCACAGCAGCGGATGCAGCCGTTCCAGCTTCTGCTGGATTTCGTGCGGGTTGCCGCGGACCACCATCTCCGCGATGCTGCCGCTGGTCTTAAACGAGATGATGTCCAGCTGTTTTGCAAATTCCTCGCGTGCCGGCAGCGGCTTTGCGACAAACTGAATCTTGGCAAAGCCCTGCTGCAGCTCACTGAGCTCACGTTGGAACAGGATCTTTCCGCCGTGCAGCAGTCCCACATGGTCGCACATGTCCTCCAGCTCCCGCAGGTTGTGCGAGGCAATCAGCACGGTGGTTCCGCGCTGGAGAATATCGTCGGCGATCAGCTTGCGCACCGCCACACGGATGACAGGGTCAAGTCCGTCGAAGGCCTCATCGAGCAGCAGATATTTTGGCATACAGCTCAGACCCAGAATAATGGCGATCTGGCGGCGCATTCCTTTGGAGCAGGCGGACAGCTTGCGCTCCGGCTGGATAGGAAAGCGCTTGATGAGTTCGGTATAGCGCTCGGTCGACCAGTTGGAATACAGACTGGAATAGATGCGCGCCATGCTGTCCATCGAGCCGCCAGGCATCTGGTAGATTTCGTCGGGAATAAAGAAGATATCCTGTTTTAACTTCGAATTTTCGTAGACAGGAGCATCGTTGATGGTCAGGCTGCCTTCGGTTGGGCGGTAGATGCCGGCCAGCAAGCGCAGAAAGGTGGATTTTCCTGCTCCATTGGAACCGACCAGCCCATAGATGCAACCTTCTTCGATGCTGGTGGACAGATGATCCAGAGCGGTTGTCTGTCCAAATCGTTTGGTGAGAGCTTCGGATTTAATCATCGCTGCATCCTCCTTGTTCTGTGTTGAGATGGCGCCGGATCTCCTCCATCAGCTGCTGAGCGCTGATACCGCGGGAGATGGCTTTGTCCACCGCTGCAAATACTTCCTGAAGAGCGGCTTTGCGCGGGTGCTCCAGCGAGAGCACATCGGGACAGACAAAGCTGCCTTTGCCGGTGACGGTGTAGATGATGCCCTGACGTTCCAATTCCTGATAGGCTTTGGCTACCGTATTGGGATTGACGCCCACCTCCCGAGCCAGTGCGCGCACCGAGGGAAGCTGCTGGTGCTCATCCAGAACCCCGAGCAGCGACAGGCGGATGATCTGTTCCTCCAGCTGTTCATAGAGAGGTACCCTGCTTTGCAGGTCTAGTTTTATCATCAAATTACCTCCAGTCGGATGTGTATGAAGTGTACTAGTCTATATAATACACTTGCATTATAGCAGGTTTATGACGGCTGTCAATAGATGTGCAGAAAAATTTTACCCTTGTCTGTGCAGCAGTAATGTTTAAAAGCTTGTGTACATTCTGTGGAATCAGGTGGAAAGGCGATCTGTGGTTGAAATTTAGGCAAAAAAGTGCAAAAAGAACAGCTTTTCCCGCACAAAATTGCTTGCAATTTTGCTTTTTCTGTGATAATATGTATTTTGCTATCCTATGATTTTCAGAAAGAGGTGACTAGCTAAGATGAAACAGGGAATCCATCCAAAGTATGAGCCAACCGTTATCAAATGTGCTTGCGGAGCAGAATTTGTAACTCGTTCTACCAAAAAGGATCTGCGCGTTGAAATTTGTTCAAAGTGTCATCCTTTCTTCACAGGCAGACAGAAACTGGTTGATACCGGCGGTCGTGTTGATCGTTTCAACAAACGTTTCGGTCTTACCAAATAAGGTTCAGACTAGCCTAAGGCAATGCGTCAGACAAATGAACTGGTGCATTGCCTTTTTGCTATGCCATGATTTTTTGCAGCAAACAGCATAACATCTGACGACAACGGGGAGGCAAGAAAAGATGATGCAGGAATATACGACGATTCTGGGACCGGCACAGGACGAATTTGTGGAGCGCAAGTCGCGGTTTATCGGATACATTGCACCGGTGGAAACCGAAGAGGAGGCAATGGCCTTTATCGCGCAGATCAAGCAGCAGAACCGCGATGCCACCCATAACACCTATGCCTATATCCTGAAAAACGGAGTCAAACGCTATTCCGACGACGGAGAGCCGCAGGGAACTGCCGGTGTACCGATGCTCGACTGCATCGAGAAGGAAGGACTGGTCGATGTAGCGGTGGTGGTCACCCGTTATTTCGGCGGAATTCTGCTGGGAGCCGGTGGACTGGTGCGTGCCTATTCCCACGGCGCCAAGATCGCGGTGGATGCCGCTCAGCGCAAACTGATGACCACCTGCACGCTGCTGGGAATGGAGCTGGATTACTCCTTCTATGGCAAGCTCAATTATATCCTGCCCAAATATGTTTGTCGTGTCGAGCAGCTTGACTTTGGCGCAGTGGTCAGCATGAAGGTGCTTTTTAAACAGGATCAATGCGAAGCCTTCATCAAGGAAGTGACCGAGATGAGTGCCGCGCTGGTGGTTCCACAGGTGCTGGAGGAGCGGTTTGACTATTTTGCATAGAAAAATCGCTGCCTAAAAAGTTGATTTTTGGCGGCAATTTGGCGATAAAAAAGAAATAAATTTAATTTTTGTGCAGGAAAATTGACTTTTTTTAAGTATATATATTATATAGGGAAAAATACTTCCCTTTGAAAATGAATAACAGTTTACATCAGGGGGTGGTCGTGATGAATATTCGCCAGACGACACAGCAGTTTGAACGGATGACCCTGTCCAAGTATGCCGTGCTGTCCGAGAACACCGCCGGCCGGCAGCGACCGGAACAGGAGTGCGATATCCGCACACCTTTCCAGCGCGACCGCGACCGCATCATCCACAGCAAAGCCTACCGCCGTCTGATGCACAAAACGCAGATGTTTTTCTATCCGGTGGGAGATCACTACCGTACTCGTTTGACTCATACGCTGGAAGTCAGCCAGATTGCACGCACCATTGCGCGGGCACTGCGATTGAACGAGGACTTGACCGAGGCGATTGCCCAGGGACATGATCTGGGACACACTCCGTTTGGACATTCGGGAGAAGCGGTGCTCAACGACATCCTCGGTCACTTTGCCCACAACGAGCAGAGCTTGCGGGTGGTGGATGTGCTGGAAAAAAACGGCAAAGGACTCAATCTCTGCCAGGAAGTGCGGGATGGAATCCTGTGCCATCGCAGCGGCATGAAGCCGTCCACATTGGAGGGCGCTGTGGTGCGCTATGCGGATAAAATCGCTTATTTAAACCATGATATAGAGGATGCAGTGCGCGGCGATATTCTGGATGAGCAATCCATTCCGATGTCGATTCAGCAGGTGCTGGGCAGCAATCGCTCTCAACGGTTTCAGGTGCTGCTGGGTGATCTGATCGAACACTCGCTGGATCAGGACACGGTGCAGATGTCTCAGCCGGTACAGAAGGCATACGAACAACTGCGGGCATTTATGTTTACCGAAGTTTACCTCAACAGCAGAGCCAAAGCGGAGGAGAAAAAGGTCAAGCACGTTTTGGAGGAGCTGTATATGCACTACATGGCCCATCCCGACGTCATGCCGGAGGAGTATCGGCATATTCTGGAGCGGGAAGGCAAGGCCAGAGCAGTGTGCGATTATATCTCGGGAATGAGCGACCGCTTTGCGGTGGCTCAGTTCGAGGAATTGTTCATCCCCAAGAGCTGGAACGTATATTAAAAATAAAGACGAAAGAAAGGAGGGGGTCGGATGCTTTCGGAATCGTTTATTCAGCAGCTCAAACAATACAGTGACATTGAACACATCGTGTCAGGGTATGTGCAGCTGAAAAAGAAAGGAAGATACCTCTCGGGTCTGTGCCCCTTTCATTCGGAAAAATCCCCGTCCTTCTTTGTCTATCCCCAGACACAGTCCTTTTATTGTTTTGGATGCGGTGCAGGCGGAGATGTGATTACCTTCATCCGGCAGATTGAAAACCTGGAGTATATGGAGGCGGTACGATTTCTGGCCGACCGCTGCGGCATGACGGTGCCGCAGGACAGCGAGGACGACGGACGTGCCCGCTTAAAGAAACGGGTTCTGGAAATTAACCGCGAAACCGCCCGCTATTTTCACGATTGCCTGATGTCCGAACAGGGCAAGGATGCCTACGCATATCTGATCCGGCGCGGACGTGACCGCAAAACGATCCGCCATTTTGGACTGGGCTATGCACCGGACAGCTGGCATGGGTTGGTCGAACATCTGCGGACCAAGGGCTTTTCCGAAAAAGAGATGATCGAGGCAAACGTCGCGGTGCAGAGCCAGAAGGGCGGCGCCTATGACCGGTTTCGCAACCGCGTGATGTTTCCAATCATCGATGTGCGCGGCAATGTGATCGCCTTTGGAGGGCGTGCGCTGGATGATAAAGGGGCCAAGTACCTCAATTCCAGCGACACCATCGTCTTTAAGAAGAGCAAAAATTTGTTTGCATTAAACTTTGCAAAGACCTCCAAACTGCCAGGTTTGATTCTGGCGGAAGGCTACATGGATGTCATTGCAATCCATCAGGCGGGATTTGACAACGCCGTCGCCACGCTGGGAACCTCGTTGACCGAGGAACAGGCGCGGCTGATTTCGCAGTATGCGGACAAGGTGGTGCTGGCCTACGATTCGGATGGACCTGGACAGGCAGCCACCAAACGAGCGCTGAACATCTTTGATGAGGTGGGGGTCAAGGTAACCGTACTTTCAATGACCGGCGCCAAGGACCCCGATGAGTATATCCAAAAATATGGCAGGGAACGGTTTGCCATGCTGATCGACGGAAGCCGCAACGCGATTGAATTTGAGCTGTCCCGTCTGCGGAACAATCACGATG
This sequence comes from uncultured Negativibacillus sp., assembly GCF_944388365.1. GTDB lineage: Bacteria > Bacillota > Clostridia > Oscillospirales > Ruminococcaceae > Negativibacillus. Next base: position 30,270 of record NZ_CALXIN010000004.1, read on the forward strand.
TTCAGACTGCGGACGGAAAGGTCAATTTCCTCAAGGAAGCGTGCAAGCTGTTTGCGGGAATCCGCAATCCTGTCGAACGGGAGGTCTATATCACCCAGGTGGCAAACGAGCTGGAAATCTCTCCGCAGGCAATCAAGGCACAGATTCAGAGTCTGGACAAGCGGGAGCAAAGCCGGCAGCGCCGCCAGCAGAAGGCAGACACCAACATTTATATCGGACGAATGGCAGCGGCAAAGAACGATGTGTCGCGGCAGGTCAATCTGCGTTATGCCATGGCCGAGGAAGGGATTCTTTATTGTCTGATGAAGAATCCGGATTTTTATCAAACCGTCCGTGAGAAGATTGCACCCGAGGACTTTGTCACCGAGGTCAATCGGGAGTTGTACACCGCGATGGTCAAAAGGCTGGAGTCAGGACAGCCCATCGAGATGCTCGATCTGTCCTCCGAACTGTCGCCGCAGGCGATGGGACGGGTATCCGCCATTTTGGCAACGGCGCCGGTACAGCGATGCGATCTTGCAGAGCTTGACGATTATATACAGCGATTGAGCGAGCACAGAAATGTAAAAACAGAAAAGGAAGTCGCACAGATGGATGACGATGCTTTGGAAGCGTATGTCAAACAACTGGCGGCAAAGAAAAACAGGAGGAGTTAGTTTGGCAGTAAAAGACAAGAAGGCGGTCATCCGCAGTTTGATCGAAAGTGGTAAGGCAAACGGCAAGCTGACCACACGGGAGATCAATGATGCGTTGGAACAGCTGGATTTTGATGTAGAAAAGGTGGACAAGCTGTACGACACCTTGGAATCACTCAACATCGACATCGTAGACGATATTGATTTAAGCGAGCTGGACGGCAAAGATCTGGACGGAGACAAGGACGACGATGCACTGCTGTCGGTGGACGGCATCAGCATTGACGACCCTGTCAAGGTCTACCTGAAGGAGATCGGCCGCGTTCCGCTGCTGACTCCTGAGGAGGAGATTGAGCTGGCAGAGCGCATGGCACAGGGCGATCCTTATGCCAGAAAGCGTCTGTCTGAGGCAAACCTGCGTCTGGTTGTCAGCATTGCAAAACGTTATGTTGGCCGCGGCATGCAGTTTTTGGATCTGATTCAGGAAGGAAACCTGGGCCTGATCAAAGCGGTCGAGAAGTTTGACCACACCAAGGGCTTTAAATTCTCGACCTATGCGACCTGGTGGATTCGTCAGGCGATTACCCGTGCGATTGCTGACCAGGCAAGAACCATCCGTATTCCAGTGCACATGGTGGAAACAATCAACAAGGTCAAAAAGGTTTCCAGCCAGCTGCTGCATAAAAATGGACACGATCCGACAGCAGAGGAAATTGCAGAGGAACTGGATATGCCGATCGACAAGGTCCGCGAGATCATGCGCGTAGCGCAGGAACCGGTTTCGCTGGAAACACCAATCGGTGAGGAAGAAGACAGCCATCTGGGCGACTTCATCGAGGACTCGGATGCACCTGCTCCGGCGGATGCAGCATCCCATACCCTGCTCAAAGAGCAGCTGGAGGACGTATTGTCCACCCTGACTCCAAGAGAGAAGAAGGTATTGGAACTGCGCTTTGGTCTGGAGGACGGAAGAAACCGTACCCTTGAGGAAGTTGGCAAGGAGTTTAACGTCACCCGTGAGCGTATCCGCCAGATTGAGGCAAAGGCGCTGCGCAAACTGCGTCACCCAAGCAGAAGCAAACGCCTCAAAGATTTTCTGGACTAATAAAAAAAGCGATAGAAAAAGGGAGGATGCCAGACGGCATCCTCCCTTTTTGCAAAGTTTGACGGCAGTATTACTCATCAATAAAGTCGGAAAAATGATAGGAGTACAACTTTTTACGTACATCCTCAGAGATCTCTCGGAAGATCTTCTGGAACTGGCAGCATTTTCCTTTGTGTCTGGTACAGATATATCCTCCGCCGACACAACGATTGAGGGTGTATTTTCCCTCAATGGTTTCGATTACTTCGCCCAGCGAGATTTCCTCCAGCGGGCGTCCAATTTCGTAGCCGCCCTGTGTTCCTTTAAAGGATTTGATAATTCCGGCAGCTACCAGCTTGCGCAAAATTTTCAGAGAAAAACGCAAAGTAACTCCCGTCATTTCTGAAATGGTTTTTGCATCCAGGCGGCGGTTACTTTTTGCCAGCACATGGACGATCCTGACTGCATAATCGGCTTCTAAAGTAATATGCATCCTTTCACCTCCAAGACCTGCATCCGCAATGCGGAAATAACTTACCTTTTTAGTATACGATACCCTCCGTCGGATGTCAAGAAAAAATCAAAACAAAGGGAAAAACTTCCTTTTCTGACGATAGAGATGTTGGTTTGCCGCTGCGAACATCCATCTTTAGGGCGGTTGCTTTTTTGGAGCGGCTGTGATAAAATCGGTGCAGAAATATCAGAAAAGGAGATTTATTGCATGGCGGTATTTTGTCCGCTTTACAGCGGAAGCAGCGGAAACAGCGTCTATCTGGATGGAGGCGAAAGTGCGCTGCTGATTGATCTTGGTGTCAGCTGCCGCGCAGCGGTGACGGCACTGCAATCGCTGGGAGCAGATTTTCAAAAGTTGAAAGGGATATTGATTACCCACGAACATTCGGACCACATCAAGGGACTGCCGGTCTTTTTGAAAAAGTATCCACTGCCGCTGTTTGGTTCCAGAGCCGTGCTGGACTATCTTCAGGAGAATGTTCAGCTGCCGGAAAACGTACAGCTGTGTGAGGCGCAGGAAGATGGTTTTGCAGTAGGCAGCATGAAGGTGCGTCCCTTCCATACCAGCCACGACAGTGTGGGCAGCTTGGGTTATCGAATCACGCTGGATGACGGCAATGAAGTCGGAGTTGCAACCGACCTGGGCCAGTATACACCGGAGGTGGACGAGGGCTTAAAGGGATGCCAGGTGGTCATGCTGGAATCCAACTACGACGATGGCATGATTCTGGCTTCGAATTATCCGTATTACCTCAAACGCCGCATCCAGTCGATCAACGGTCATCTTTCCAACAGCGATTGCTCGATGGCGCTTCCGGCATTGGCAAACAGTGGAACCAGACATTTTATTCTGGGACATTTAAGCCAGAACAACAATATGGGTCTGTTGGCACATCAGGCTGCCCAGCAGGCGCTGGAGCAGGCGGGATTTGTGCAGGAGAAGGATTTCACCCTGCAGGTGGCAAAACGCAAGGAGCCAAGTATTCCCGTACAGATTTAGAAGCAAAGAAAAAGGACTCGCGGCTGCGAGTCCTTTTCTTTTTGGGTTTTATATGGTGTTTTATGGATAGAATAAAAGGCTAACGAATATAGGAGCGGGTGGTGTATAAGACCAGAATAGGTCCAACCAGCGGAATGATCGACAGAATGGTGAACAGGTATTTTTTCTGCGGGCAGTACTGCTGGAAGATAAACAGGTAGATCAGCAGCTGCAGCAGATAGAGGACCACCTGACAGAGAAAATACAGCAATCCGCCAATGATAGGGAGGACGTTGAGCAGTCCGGTGACCAGCGCCAAAATTGGCAGCAGGTAGGCCAGCGGTACATCGGCCAGATAACGATTGAAGGGAGAGGAGTTAAACTTGAGAGTATCTCCGATGCTTCCCATCTGGTAGAGATTAAAGAATGGAATAAAGGCAAGCCATGGATAGGCCAGTCCGCGAAGACGAGCCAGATGATAAAATGCAAGTGCAGTCAGTATATACAGAGCAAGCTGGTAGATGATGCGAAGAAAAGAAAAAGATAAAAAAGCAATGCTGAACAATAGAACCGGCTCCCTTCATGAGGATTTTAAATTCTAAACGTATTATATCATTTTACAAAAGAAAATCCTAGATAGAAAGCAAAATTCACAGGTAAAACTTTAAACAAGTTTGCACTATTTTTTCAACTATTTTATACAAAAGAGGTGCGTAAAAAGACAAAGTTTGACCAAATTCGAGCCAATATAGCGTCTTAGCGTTAAAAGAGAGTGAAAAAGAGCGGATTTTTGGTGAAAATCACTTGCTTTTTGGTGGAGAATTGGATATAATAAGGCTGTCATAAAAGTTTATGGCGAAAAACGGCTTTTCGATTTTTTCCTGTATCGAAAAGCCGTTTTTCTTTTGCTTTGGACTGTTCTGTCAGACACCAAAATGCTATAATAAATCCAGAGAATGAATCGAGGAGGAAGTGCCGTGTACAGCAGTGTCAAAAGTTATGGAATCAATGGAATTGACGCATATGCCGTAACAGCGGAGGCGACCATTACGCGGGCCATGCCTGGATTTGATATTGTCGGTCTGCCGGATGCAGCGGTCAAGGAGTCTCGCTCCAGAGTGCAGTCAGCAATCAGTCAGGGAGGGTATGAGCTGCCGGTGGCAAAGATTATCGTCAATCTGGCGCCGGCCAGCCAGAAAAAATCGGGGCCGGTGTTTGACCTGCCCGTCTTTTTGGCAGTGATGACCGCATCGGGACAGTTTGACCCACTGCCGGAAGATGCCGCTTTTGTAGGTGAATTGAGCTTATCCGGTCAGCTGCGCCCGATTCATGGTGCCTTATCCATTGCAATACAAGCGAAGGCAGATGGAATACACTCGCTCTATCTGCCGGCACAGAACGCAAAGGAAGCCTCGATTGTCGAAGGACTGGACGTATATCCGGTGGAGGACCTGCAGCAGCTCCAGTGCCATCTGGATGGGCTGGTATCCATCCCGCCGCAGCAGTTTGATCCGATGCTGATTTTGTCCGACGGCGATCTGCCGCAGGCAGATCTGTCGGAGGTTCGTGGACAGGCATTTGCCAAGCGCGCCTTGGAAATTGCAGCGGCAGGCGGACACAATTTGCTGCTCATCGGACCGCCTGGCACCGGAAAAAGTATGCTGGCAAAACGACTGCCCTCCATCCTGCCCAAGCTCAGTTTTGCCGAAGCTATCGAGACGACCCGCATCTATTCGGTGGCAGGGATGCTGCCCAGCGATCACCCGATGATGAACCGACGTCCGTTTCGGTCGCCGCATCATACCGTTTCGGCGGCAGGATTGACCGGCGGTGGCTCCAATCCGATGCCTGGCGAAATCTCACTGGCGCACAACGGAGTACTGTTTTTGGATGAGCTGCCGGAGTTTCAGCGGCAGGCGCTGGAAGTCCTCCGTCAGCCGATTGAGGACAGCTGTGTCACCATCTCCAGAGCTTCCTCCCGCGTGACCTACCCGTGTTCGATGATGTTTGTTGCCGCGATGAATCCCTGTCCCTGTGGCTATCGAGGCCATCCGAAGATCGCCTGCCACTGCTCGGAAAAGGCGGTGGAGAAGTACATCTCCCGCGTATCCGGTCCGCTGCTCGACCGCATCGACCTGCATGTGGAGGTGGCGCCGGTGGAGTTTTCTGCGCTGACAGGAGAAAACCACGAAGAAACGTCGGCACAGGTGCGCAAACGGGTAGAAGCAGCGCGCCAGCTGCAGCAGCGCCGCTTTGAAGGAACAGGCATCCACTGCAACGCACACATTCCGGCGGGAAAGCTGCAGGAGCTGTGTCCGTTGGAGCCGGAGGCGCTGTCCTTTTTGCAGACTTCCTTTGAACGGCTGGGAATGTCTGCCCGTGCCTATGACCGCGTAGTCAAGGTGGCGCGAACCATTGCCGATTTGGCACAAAGCCCGCAGATTCAAAAGGCACACATCGCGGAGGCGCTGGCTTATCGGGCGCTGGATCAAAAATACTGGTATGAAAGCTATGCAAGATAAAGGAGAACAACCATGCTGAAACTGGATGTCATCACGGTAGGGAAATTAAAAGAGGATTACCTGAAAAAGGCCTGTGAAGAATATCTCAAGCGCCTGGGAGCCTTTGCGCGCACACAGGTGATTGAGCTGCCGGAGTACAAGATGCCGCAGAATCCCTCCGAGGCACAGATTTCCGCCTGTATTCAGGCGGAGGGAGAGAGCATCCTCGCAAAAATTCCCGCACAAAGCTACGTTGTTGCTATGTGCATCGAAGGAAAGATGCTTTCCTCCGAGGAGCTGGCACAGACCATGATGCAGGTGCAGAACCGCGGCATGAGCCAGATCAGCCTGCTGATCGGTGGTTCCTGGGGATTGTCCGATTCGGTCAAGGCGCGGGCAGATTTGAAATTGTCGATGTCGCGGATGACCTTCCCGCACCAGCTGGCACGGGTGATGCTGCTCGAGCAGCTGTATCGTGCCTGCAGCATCAATAACCACAGCAAGTATCATAAGTAAAAAAAGATGGTGTTCTGCAAATGAACACCATCTTTTTTTAAATCGTTTTTTCGTTTAAGAGCACAGCAAAGCTGTGGTCTGTTTTTTACAGACCACAGAAAAAAGGAGAAAATCAGCAAGATTTATGCGTTTTTAGCGAAAGCTGCATCAGGAATGGTCACCTTTTTGATGTCAGCGCCCAGTTTTTGCAGCTTGCCAATCAAATCTTCGTAACCGCGTTCTACCCAGTGGATGTCCTCGATTTCCGAGGTGCCTTTTGCACTGAGTGCAGCCTGTACCAGAGCGACGCCGGCGCGGAGATCCAGCGCTTTCACCTGTGCGCCGGAGAGCTGTTCCACACCTTCGACGACGGCGACCTTGCCGTCTACCTGAATCTTGGCGCCCATGCGGTGCAGCTCATCGACATATTTAAAGCGATTGTCCCAGACGCCCTCGGTGACGATGCTGGTGCCCTGTGCAATGGCAAGCAGGGTGGTCATCTGTGGCTGCATATCGGTCGGGAAGCCTGGATGAGGGAGGGTTTTGACGTTGGTTTTTAAAAGTTTGCCGGTACGGCGAACCAGAATGGAGTCGTCAAACTCCTGAATCTCACATCCAGCCTGAATCAGCTTGTCGGTGATCGCTTCCAGATGTTTTGGAATGACATTTTTAATCAGCACCTCGCCGCCAGTTGCAGCGGTGATGGTCATGTAGGTTCCTGCTTCGATCTGGTCAGGAATGATAGGGTAATTGGTGCCGTGCATAATATCTACACCGTGGATTTTGATGACATCGGTTCCGGCACCGCGGATGTCCGCGCCCATCGAGTTGAGGAAGTTTGCAAGGTCGACGATGTGCGGCTCCTTGGCGGCATTTTCCAGAATAGTCAGTCCTTTGGCGCGGACGGCAGCCAGCATGATATTGACGGTGGCACCGACAGAAACGACATCCAGATAGATGTGCGAACCGAACATCTCCTCGCTGGTGGCATTGATAAAGCCAAAGTCGGTGGTGACGGTGGCGCCCAGTGCTTCAAAGCCCTTGATGTGCTGGTCGATCGGACGGACGCCGAAGTTGCAGCCTCCAGGAGGAGAAACGTGAGCTTCTCCAAAGCGTCCCAAAAAGGCACCGAGGAAATAATAGGACGCACGAAGATGACGCGCCCACTCATAAGGAACCACCGGTTCGGTGATGTGGCGTGTATCAATTTCGACAGTGTTTTTTTCAAGGTAGCGCACCTTTGCGCCCAAATCGGTCAATATCTGAAACAGGATGGTAACATCACTGATGTTTGGTACGTTTTCGATGACACAGACGTCCTGTGCAAGAACAGTTGCAGGGATGATTGCAACCGCAGCATTTTTTGCTCCGCTGATCTCCACCTCACCGTGGAGGGCTTTTCCGCCGTTAATTACGTATTTTTCCAAGGCTGACTCCCCTTAATCTTGTTTTTGATCGCTGTGATAAACACGAACGACTCCGGCAAATGTTAGTATGGCTCAAAAAGAGCCGAATACAACTGCCGCCTTTTTCTATCTGATCGAAATGCTGCCAAAAAGACAGCCGAAATTTTCAGCTTTTCCGTAAAAATACGGGAAATAATAAATGTTTTCCCGCCTGTGACAACAGGCAGGCGAAGGCGTTATCAATGTTTTAAAAGCAAACTGCAGCGCGCCGGAAATAAACTGGCAAAGCCAGCAGTTTTTTGCACTTACACAAGGAAAATTACCTGAACATGTCTTTTTTCCAAAGGATAACGACGCACAGCAGAACCAATGCGCCTGCGACTGCCATGGAAAACCAGAAGTGCGGAAAGGGCAGACCATCCACGTTCATTCCGTAAAGGCCAAACACCATGTTGGGGATGGCCATAACAATGGTCAGGGCGGTCAACACCTTCATAACAATATTCAGATTGTTGGAGATGATAGAGGCAAAGGCATCCATCGTGTTGGAAAGGACGTTGGAATAGATGGAACACATCTCGATAGCCTGCTTGACCTCGATGATGACATCTTCCAGAAGCTCTTCATCCTCGTCATAGAGCTTGATAATGCGTCCGCGCAGGATTTTTTCCAGCGTCACCTCGTTGGATTTGAGTGACGTAGAAAAATAAACCAGCGATTTTTCCAATCCAAGAATCTGAATCAGTTCCTTGTTTCGCATCGTTTTGTGCAGAAGATTTTCGGTTGTGTAGGAAATTTTATCAATCTGTTTTAAGTACTGCAAAAATCGTGTGGCGATCCGCAGCAAAATACTCAATAGAAAATGTGTCCGCATGTGGGTGTGAATATTCTTCACAAGTCCCTGGCTGATTTCGGAAATGACAGCGTTTTCACGCAGACAGACGGTGGTGATAAAACGGTTGTTGGAAATGATTGCCATTGGCATGGTCGAATAGACAATCGTTTTTTCTTCGTCTTGCTTTTCGGCTGTTGGCACGTCCACAATGACCAGCGTCTGATCATCCTCCGACTCGACACGGGAGCTTTCCTCCTCGTCGAGTGCGGCACGGACAAAATCCTGTTCCAATCCCAGAATGTCCACCAGATAGCGAACTTCCTGTTCGGTCGGACAGATTGCACATACCCAGCAGCCGTCTTCGACAGCGTGAATCTCTTTGACACGGTTGTCGATTGTTTTATAATAATTGAGCATGGCCGCTCCCTCCCAATTTCAGGGCAGGATGACCTTGAAACCTGCCCTCTGGTTTGTTTTGTTGCTGCATAATCGACAGCCTAACGGGTCAGGCTTCAAAAACACTCACCTCTTTTTGAAGATGCATTTTGACAAAGCTTACAAAAATACTGATAACAGTCTTATTATATCATAATCCCCCTCGATTGCAAGCAAAAAAAGGCGCGAAGACGGCACACGCTAATGAAGAAAATCAGCTAATTCAGAAAAGCTCTTTTGTGCAATTTTTGATAAATCATATGCCCCGAAATGGCGTGGAAAGCTCGACGGGCAAAGAGGTGTTGAAGATGTTCAGAGATTGACACCGTTATAACAAGAGGGTATACTGTAATGTAACAGATTTTTCCATTTTTGTCAGCAACATGCAGAAAACAGAAGGAGAGAGATCATCATGGCAATTTTAATAACAGGCGGTACCGGCTTTATCGGCAGTCATACTGTGGTTGAGATGATTCAGGCGGGCAAGGAGGTCGTCATTGTCGACAACTTCTCCAATTCCAAGCCGGAGGTATTAAACCGGATTGAGAAGATCACCGGCGTGCGTCCGACCTTTTATGAGGCGGATCTGCTGGATAAGCCAGCCATCGACCGTATCTTTGAGGAACAGAAGATCGACGCAGTTGTTCACTTTGCTGGATTTAAGGCGGTCGGTGAATCGGTGGAAAAACCGCTGGAATATTATCACAACAATCTGACCGGTACGCTGCTGCTCTGCCAGAGCATGAAGGAGCACAACTGCAAAAAAATCGTCTTTTCTTCTTCTGCAACTGTCTACGGCATGAACAATCCGGTGCCTTTTAAAGAAGGAATGCCGACCTCGGCGACCAATCCTTACGGATACACCAAGGTGATGATCGAGCAGATCCTGTCCGATCTGTACGTTGCCGACAAGGAGTGGAGCGTCATCCTGCTGCGCTACTTTAATCCGATTGGCGCCCATCAGAGCGGTCTGATCGGCGAAGACCCGAACGGCATCCCGAACAATCTGCTGCCGTATGTTTCGCAGGTGGCGATCGGTAAGCTGCCATGCCTGAATGTTTTTGGCGATGACTATGATACTGTGGATGGAACCGGCGTTCGCGACTATATCCATGTGGTCGATCTGGCGCTGGGTCACCTCAAAGCGATTGATTACAGCATGACCCACACCGGCGTCGAAGCCATCAACCTGGGAACCGGCCATGGAACCAGTGTGCTGCAGATCGTCCATGCCTTTGAAAAGGCGTGCGGACACGAGATTGCTTATAAAATTGCGCCGCGCCGTGCAGGAGATATTGCCTCCTGCTATGCTGATGCCAGCAAGGCAAAGGAACTGCTTCATTGGGAAGCAACCAGAACCATCGAGGAGATGTGTCAGAGCAGCTGGAACTTTATTTCTAAAAACCCAAACGGCCTGGAATAATACGAGCAAAGAGGGAGGGAGATACCCTCCCTCTTTTATCAAAGATGGGAAGTTTTGGAACAGGTTATTTCGTTTTATCAGACAGGGAATTCTTCTGAAAAAGTTAGCATGAGAGAAACAGAACAATGAGAGAGGGTGATTTTCTGCGGGCACATATTCAAGATAGAGTACCCACCCGACGCTCCCACAGGAAAAGACTGCTGAAGATTTTAACCAGCCGGCTTTTTATCGTGGGCGTTTTGATTTTGCTGCAGCTGTTGCTGCTGATTTTTGTACTGATCCAGGTGGGCACCATGCGCTATTGGATCAGTGTGGTTTTTAATATTGTCAGCTTTCTGATGGTGCTGTGTATCCTCCCGAGGGAGGATAACCCTTCCTATAAGATATCCTGGATCATCCTGATTATGGCGGTACCGCTGGTAGGCGGAATTTTTTACCTGATCTTTGGCCGAAAAGTCAATGGAAAACGGATGGCACGCCAGATTGAGGAGTACACCAGAGCACTGCTGCATAAGGATCATGGAGCACTGCCGCGGTGCAGCGGCAGTACCTGTGGGGATTGTCTGGACGAGCTGCGCAAAAATCATCCGATGCTTGCCCGCCAGGCCGATTATATCAGCAATGTTTCGGGTTTTGAACTGTATCAGAATACCGAGGTGGAATACTTTCCCATCGGCGAAAAGTTTTACGAGCGGCTGTTGGAAGAACTGCGTGCAGCCAAAAAGTTTATCCTGCTCGAATATTTTATTATTCAGCACGGCAAGATGTGGGACAGCATCCTCAAGGTGCTGGAGCAGCGCCACGAGCACGGTGTGGAAATACGCATCCTGTACGACGATGTAGGCTGTGTGGCGACGCTGCCGGCGCTTTACGGAGATTATCTCCGTGCAAAGGGCTTCCAGGTCGGCGTTTTTAACCCGTTTCATCCGCGCCTGAGTTCCGCCACCAACTACCGTGACCACCGCAAAATCTGTGTCATCGACGGCAATGTCGGTTTTACCGGCGGCATCAATCTGGCGGACGAATATATCAATGCACGGGAGCGGTTTGGACACTGGAAAGATACGGCGGTCATGCTGCGTGGAGAAGCGGTACAGAGTCTGACCGAGATGTTTTTGGAACTGTGGCAGTTTTCCTGTCGGGAAAGCCTGCGCCTGTCTGACTTTCTGCCGACCCAGCCGTGCAGCTGTGCAGGTTTTGTGCAGCCGTACGGCGACAGTCCGCTGGATTCCTTCAATGTGGCGGAGAATGTATATATGCAGATTCTCAACCATGCGCAGAACTATGTGTATATCACCACACCGTACCTTATTTTAGACAACGAGATGGTGACGGCACTCTGTCTGGCGGCGCAGAGCGGAGTGGATGTGCGGATCATGACACCGCATGTCCCTGACAAGTGGTATGTGCATCTGGTGACCCGTTCGCATTACCGTCAGCTGCTGGAAGCAGGCGTGCGCATCTTTGAGTACACGCCTGGGTTTATCCATGCAAAGATGTTTGTCTCGGATGATGACACGGCGATTGTGGGAACGACCAACGTCGATTTTCGCAGCTTTTATCTGCATTTTGAGTGCGGAGTGGCTTTTTATCTTTCGCCGGTGGTAGCTCAGGTCAAGGAGGATTTTCTGCGGACGCAGAACATCTGCGAGGAAATCACACTGGAAAAGGAGCGTGCCATCAAGGCGCCGGTGCGTATTTTGCGCTCGCTGCTGCGGGCATTTGCTCCATTGATGTAAAAAATATGCAAAGGGCTGTCCTTTTTGGACAGCCCTTTTCTTTCTGAAAAGCCGGTTTGCGGATTTTTGTAAAAAAGGAAAAAGATTAGGGATGGTAATTTTTCTTGGAATATGAGATAATAGAGCGTGTTTGGGTATAAAACAAGGATAAAAAATAGAGGAAAGGAGGAGATTTTCCGTGATTGTCATGGATTTGGAATGGAACTATGGGACAACAGAACAATCGGCACCCGCAGAAAAGAGTTTGAAATTTGAGATCATTCAGATTGGGGCGGCAAAGGTGGATGCACAGGGAAAAATCCTCAAAACCTTTGACCGTTTGGTGGGACCTAGTGTCTATCCCAAAATGGCATCTCATGTGGAAAAGCTGACCGGCATCACTGCACAGCGTTTGAGCGGCGCACAAAAATTCCCGACGGTGTGGAAGGCGTTTTGTGACTGGAGCGGTGGAGAACAACAGATCATCTTTTGGGGAAACTGCGATGGAGCGGTGCTGCTGTCAAATCTCTTGTACCACGGCTTTTCCGGTGGAGAGGATCTGGAACTGTATGACCTTCAGGCGCTGTACGACTGCGCCTTTGTCAAAAGCGGACAGCAGACGGCGCTGGGCGGAGCGCTCGGTGCATTGGAGCTGACTCCGTATGGTCAGTATCATTCGGCACTGGCAGATGCAGTCAATGCGGCCAGCATTTTCAAAAGCCTGGGCGGAGAAGAATTTATCCGTCAGAATCAGCCAAAGCTGATGCAGCTGCTGGCACGACGTCATCGCAAGAAAGTCCAGCGGGAGGAACCTGGGGAGCTGTTGATGGAAAAAACGCTGGAAAACATCACCGACATCGACCAGGTGCAGCCACAGTTTGAACCGCAGCTTCATCGGTATATGAATGCGGCGCCAAAACAGCTGATCGAAGGATTTTACCGCAATCACAAAAAGATCTGGGCATACCAGTGCGAGGACCGGTTTGTCAAGGTAACCAGTCGAAGCCGTCCGGCACGCAGCGGCAGGGGCAAGGATTTTATTGTGCGGTTTTATCAGATCGACCGCGCGCAGCTGGATGCATTGCGCCGGTTGAAGGTGCGCCAGGAAACACAGGTGCGCCGTCGCAGAAGGTAATGGGCTCTACATAAAAAATGGATCTGCCAGGAATCTTTTCGGGATTTCTGCATATACTGACAAGGTGAATTTTTTTGTGAAGGAGAATCCCAGTTGAAGCAGCCTTGTCCGGCGCGGAATTTGGAACAGACCGACAACGATCCGCGCAGTTATCTGTCGGAAAGCTGTCGCCAATGGCTGGAGACAGCAGGCGACATCGACGATTTTATTTTCTATCAAACAGAACAGAAAATCAGTCAGCGATAAACATAAAAGAACAGAGCCTCGGTTTTTTGCCGAGGCTCTGTTCTTTTATACATGATTATTGATATGCCTGAGGATAAGCCTGCTGTGCCATCGCTTCCAGAGCAGAAATCATCGGCAGACCACGCAGTCGGATTGCGGAAAAATCAACCGCAAAAACGTTTCCGTTCTGCACCGCGGTGCAGTTTCCATAGATTTCGCTCTGTTCAATCTCCTCCAAAGAGATGGTGTTGCTGTCATAGAACAAAATCTGTGGGTCAAGGAATTCCGCCTCAACTTCGGGATAGTTCCATCGGGAACCAAGTTCGCCGAGGTTTTGCAGTCCCATGGCATCCAGCAGCTGTCCTTCAAAGGTTTCTCCGGTGGCCATGGTCAGATCCAGCTGTGCAAGATAGACAACGGTTTTGGACCCGCTCAGTTTGGCGTATTCGGCAGCCGGATTGATGGCTGCTTCCAATCGAGCCTGAAAATCATTCAGAAACTCGGTGGATTTAGATGTGCCTTCCAGACCATAGCAGAGAGTAAACAGCTGACGATAACGGTCGTAAATCTCCTCCAGTGTCTGCGGCTGTGAGAAGGTGATGACTTCGATCTGCTGCTCCTTCAGCGCATCCACCTGACTTTGGCGCAGAGGAGAGGAGGTGATTACCCAATCGGGTTTGGAGGCGATAATCTGGTCAAGGTCGGGATCGAGGCTGGTTCCGCAGGATTTGGCACCGGAGACAGCGACATCCTGTGGAGCGTCGTCGCACACGCCGCTGATGAGGCTGGCGGCACCCATGTCGCCCAAAGCCTGTACCAAATCAGCGGACAGAACGGTCAGACGCCGTGGACGGGTGGAGATGAGGTAACTGTTGTCCGAAAGCTCCAGACGGACGGGGAAGGACTCGGTTTGTGTCAGCTCGGAAAGATATTCGCCGGAATCCTGGCTCTCTGGTGAGGAGCAGGCTCCGAATGACAGAACCATCACCAGACCGAGCAGCATCGAGCAGAGGTGTTTGATGAAAATGTTCATTCCAAGGTCCTTTCTGTGGAGAATACATAATCCTTACAAATCTATTTTAGCGTTTGTCCTCTGCAATGTCAACGTTTGCAAAGGGTCGGTTTTTGCCGTAAAAAAAGGAAAGTCTTTCCATTTTGGATGGAAAGACTTTCCCTGTCTGTTTAACGAATGTGGTTTTCAAACACAGGAGTGTACTCCTCGTTTTCCACCAGATAGACGGTGTCGACATCCTCATCAAAAATGTCCGAATGGACAAATTCCTGGATGTCTCCATCGTACAGGAATTTGACACAGGTGCCGCAGGAAGAACTGAGCTTTCTGGGAACCGGCATCAGCATCGGCTTTTTGTCGGTGCCTTTGAGCTGGCGGGAGAAGTTCACCGCCGCAAAGTGGGTGAAAAAGGTTGCAATATAGGTCAATGTTACCATCCTTCTTTTGACAGCGTCAAACGCGCAGAATCACGCCAGCGAAAACAACTATTTGCTCAGGGTCAGGTGATAGTCGTCTCCATCCTCGGTGACCTTGACCTGGAAGCCTGCATTCTGTGCAAAACGGGTGACGTTTTCTTTTGCAGTGCCGTTGTCAACGATGACCTCATAGCTCTTGCCGCCTTTTTCAACGGCTTTTTTGGTCATCAGAACCGGCTGTGGACAGGAAAGTCCGCGTGCATCTACGATCTGTTTTTCTGCCATATATTTTCAGCTCCTTTAATAAAAATAGAGGTATCTTATGAACTTAGGCGTCTTTTCTTGCTTTTGCGGTGTTGAGTGCTGCAATCGCCAGCATAACAACCAGACCGATGATGACAGCAACTTTACCGTTGATGGAAGGACCACCGATCGAATCAGCAGAAGCGGCAGAACCGGCAAGGCTGAAGTTGTGAGCAAAAGCAGCGCCGGCAATGTAGCCCAGTACGGTAACTGCCGAGTCGGTGTTGCCTTCACCGGTGAGGATCAGCTGACGCAGCGGGCATCCGCCGAGCAGAACAGAGCCAAAACCAACGATGAGCATACCCATAAAGTTCCAAAGATGTACCGAATGTGCAACCGGCTGACCAGCAAAACCGAGGTTGAAGTTTCCGGTCACGAGGTTGCCGATGAGAGCTGCGATAATAATTGTAACAAATCCGAGCAGCAATTTCCAGTCCTTAAACAAAACCAGGTCGCGGATACCTGCAACCATGCACATACGGGACTTCTGGCAGAGTGCTCCAACAACCAGACCGGCGATCAGAGCGATGATAACTGGTGCATGCATCGATCCAGGACCGGATTCGCTGAAAACGAACAGCGAAGGAACGATCAGGAACAGTGCGAACAGCAGAACCAGACCGGCAGGGAAAACAAATGCTTCGGAAACAGGCAGCTTATAGGTGCGTTTGAGAGAGAAGCCTTTGTTGAGGAAGAAGATGCCGACCAGAATGCCAGCAGCAAAACCGATAAGACCGACAACAGCGTTGAGGTCACCGCCGCCGATACGCAGAACCATACGCAGAGGGCAGCCCAGGAATACCAGAGCGCCGATCATGACAAAAGCGCCCAGGAAGAAACGGGTAACCGGAGCAGAACCGCCTTTTGGTGAAAACTCCTTGCCGATCAATGCCATTGCCATAGCACCGATGACCAGGCCAACGATTTCGGGACGGAAATACTGAACGATTGGAGCGGTGTGAAGTTTGGTAGAACCGGCAATGTCACGCAGGAAGCAGGCAATACAGAAGCCCATGTTTTTTGGGTTGCCTAAAACAACCAGGGCGACGGCAATCAATCCGATGACTGCGCCGGTGGCAATAATGCCAACATACGTTTTTTTGTCCTTCATAAATACATCTCCCTTTTTGAGTTGTGATGACGATCTTTGCTGGATTTTGGTAAAAATCGTCAAGTTTGGATCAAGTTAAGTGTATAACAAGTGAGAAAGAAAGGAAAATTGTTTTTATCAATTAAAACAAAAAAATAGATAGATAATACAAATAGTGCTGGAAGAAAAAAAGAGAGATGATATAATAAAGTTATAAGGAAAATGGGGAATTAGCGGGCAGGCGATGCACGGAACTCCCTGGCAAAAGGCAGGACGGAGGATATATATAATGAAAAGAGTATATCTTGATAACGGCAGCACCTCTTATCCAAAGGCACCTGGTGTCAGCGATGCAGTCAAGAATTTTATGGACAACATCGGCACCAACGTCAATCGCGGTGGTTATGAGGAAGCATATGCAGCGGAAGATATTATCATTGAAACCAGAGAGAAGCTTTGCAAGCTGTTTCATTTTGACAAGCTGCGCAATGTGATTTTTACTCCGAGCATCACCTATTCGCTCAACTATATTATAAAAGGATATCTTCGTGCAGGAGATCATGTGCTGGTTTCTTCGCTGGAACACAACGCCATGATGCGCCCGCTCAACCAGATGGTCGACTGCGGCGTCACCTTTGACCGTATTCCATGTACCCGCGACGGCGAAATGATGGTCGAAAAAATTGAAGAGATGATCCGTCCAAACACCAAAGCAATTATGATTCTGCACGCTTCCAATGTTTGCGGCACATTGATGCCGTTGGAAGAGGTTGGAGAAATCTGTGTCAAACACGGTATCAAGTTTATCGTGGATGCGGCACAGACTGCCGGCTCTTTCCCGATTGATATGGAGAAGATGCACATTGATGTACTGGCTTTCACCGGACACAAGAGTCTGCTGGGTCCACAGGGAATCGGTGGATTTTTGGTCAGCGATGAGGTTGCACACGAGATGGTTCCGCTGGTTACCGGTGGTACTGGAAGCATCTCCGATCAGGAGGTTCAGCCGGAATTTCTGCCTGACAAGTTTGAATCGGGCACCCAGAACATCCCAGGTATCTATGGACTGCATGCAGCGCTGTGTTATCTGGAGAAAACCGGCATTGAAAACATCCATGCACATGAGATGGAGCTGTGCAAAGCCTTTATCGACAAGGTAGATGCACTTGAGAATGAAAATATTCGTCTGGTAGGTGTCCGCGATATGTCAAAACGCGGCCCAGTGGTTTCGTTTGACTTTATTGGTCACGACAATGCAGAAGTTTCCTTCCGCTTGGACAGTGAGTACGGTATCAGCACCCGCTGTGGTATGCACTGCGCACCAAACGCACACAAGACTTTGGAAACCTATCCGCAGGGAACCGTTCGATTTGCTTTTGGTTTTAAGAACACGATGGAAGATGTCGATTATGCGGTAAATGCCATCAGAGAAATCCTCCAAAAATAGGGTTACTTCTCGTTAAAAAAGTGACATGATGTCCTTTTTGTTCAAAGAACGACAAAGAAATTGTGACATACTGTCTGTTGAACTATAAAATAGTGTACAAATTGAATAAAAAAGTCCAAAGAAAACTTACTCTTCCTCCAATGCAAAACCTCTTGAAAAATGAAAGGAAATCAGCTATAATAAAGCCAGTGAAATCGGAAATATCTATTGTAACTGAAAGGCACGATAGATAAAGTCGATATAACGGCAAATGGCCGTATCACGGGGAAAATAAAATAGTTTTTGGATGAGAATCATGGGAGAATCTCCGTTCCGATCAAGGAAGGAGTGCCGTAGGGAATAAGCAAAAGGCTGCCAAACCTTTTGTAAAAATCTCAGGCTCAACACTGTGGTTTGACAAATCTCTGGAAGCGCAAGCAGCCCTGCCATGAGGGTTAAAACAGAGCAAAAGGCACGATTGTTGTTTTTTGCTCTTTTTTTGTATCAACAGACAAATCAGATTTGCGGGAGCCGGAGAAAAAGATGAAATTTGTAATTGTAACCAACAATCCAAGGGTAAGAGATGAACTTGGTAAAGAATTTGAAGTGGACTTTGCGGATATTACCTACCGCGAAGTGCTTTGTAAAGTCCGGGATATGATTTATGGAGGACACAAGCTGCTGACACATCCGCTTTCCGGATCTGTAAAGCCGAATGAAACTCCTTACAAATCCATTCTCGTCGACAAGCGGTGGGGCAAGATGGATCCGCAGGATGCATCTATTATTGAAAACAGCATCATCACCGCCGACAAATTCAGCGTCAAGTTCCCGGAAATGCCGGACAGCGTCAGAGAAGATTTTCAGCTGATTGATACAACGCTGATTAAGAGTGCGCTGATGAGCATTCCGGAAATTTTCTAAGCGCTTACGTTAAATCTTCAAAGTAAGGTTTAATTTAAGAAAGATAAAGGGTTTTATATTAACAAGGAGGTGTTCGCTTTGAAAAAGTTGGAACTCGGTAATATTCTCATTCACGATGTTCAGTTTTCAAACGAAGGTTCAAAAGTAGAAAACGGCGTTTTGTACGTTAACAAAGAAGAAATCTGCAAAATCGCTCTCGAAGATGAAAACATCGCTTCTTGCGAAGTTTTCCTCGCTCGTCCAGGTGAAAGCGTAAGAATCACCCCAGTTAAAGACGTTATCGAGCCTCGCGTAAAAGTTGAAGGCAAAGGCGGCATTTTCCCAGGATGGATTGCTAAAGTTGACACCGTTGGCGAAGGCAGAACCCACGTTCTCAAAGGCGCTGCTGTTGTTACCACCGGTAAGATCGTTGGCTTCCAGGAAGGTATCATCGATATGTCCGGCCCTGGCGCTGACTACACCCCATTCTCCAAGACTTACAACGTTGTTGTAAAGATGGAGCCAGTAGAAGGCCTCAAACAGCACGAGCATGAGTACGCTCTGAGAATCGCAGGCTTCAAGATCGCTTGCTTCCTCGGCGAACTGGGCAGAAATGTAACTCCAGATGAAGTTAAAACTTACGAGTTTGACAACATCGTTGAGTCCGCTGCTAAATATCCAAACCTGCCAAGAGTTGCATATGTTCAGATGCTTCAGTCCCAGGGTCTGCTGCACGATACATATGTATACGGCGTAGATGCTAAGAAAACTCTGACCACCATCATCACCCCAACCGAAGTTATGGATGGTGCTATCGTTTCCGGTAACTGCGTATCTTCCTGCGATAAGAACCCAACCTACGTTCATATGAACAACCCAGTTGTTACCGACCTGTTTGAGCAGCACGGTAAAACTCTGAACTTCGTTGGTATGATCATCACCAACGAAAACGTATACCTCGCAGATAAAGAGCGTTCCTCCAACTGGTCCGCTAAACTGGCTAAATACCTCGGCTGCGACGGTGTTATCATCTCCCAGGAAGGCTTTGGTAACCCAGATACCGACCTGATCATGAACACCAAGAAGATCGAAGCTGAAGGCATCAAGACCGTAATCATCACTGATGAGTACGCTGGCCGCGATGGTAAGTCCCAGTCTCTGGCTGACGCTGACCCATCCGCTGACGCAGTTGTAACCGGCGGTAACGCTAACCAGGTAATCGTTCTGCCTCCAATGGAGACTGTATACGGTCACCTCGAGTTCGTAGACACCATCGCTGGTGGTTCTGCTAACAACATCGATGCTCACGGCAACATCACTGTTGAGATTCAGGCAATCACCGGTGCTACCAACGAAACAGGCTTCAACTACCTGTCCGCTAGATAATAGGAAGGGGAAGAAATACGATGAGCAAAATCAGAGTAGTACAGTATATTAACCAGTTCTTCGCTCAGATCGGTGGCGAGGAAAAAGCTGACATCCCAGCTGAACTGCGTGAAGGCCCAGTAGGTCCTGGTCTTGCACTCAATCAGGCTTGGGGCGACGAAGCAGAAGTTGTTGCAACCATCATCTGCGGTGACTCCTACTTCAACGAAAACCTTGAAAAAGCTCAGGCTGAGGTTCTTGAGATGGTTAAATCCCAGAACCCAGATATGTTCATTGCTGGTCCTGCATTCAACGCTGGTCGTTACGGCGTAGCTTGCGGTACTATCGCAAAAGCAGTTCAGGACAACCTGAACATCCCAGTTCTGACTGGTATGTACGAAGAGAACCCAGGCGCTGATATGTTCAAGAAAGATGTTTACATCGTTGCTACAAAGAACAGCGCTGCTGGTATGAGAGATGCTATCAAGAAAATGGCTCCTCTCGCTCTCAAACTTGCTAGACATGAAGCAATCGGCGCTTCCTGCGAAGAAGGCTACATGCCAAACGGCGTTCGTGTAAACCTGTTCGAGAAAGAAAGAGGTTCTGCACGTGCTGTTAAGATGCTGATCGCTAAACTCAACGGCAAACCATTCACCACAGAGTTCCCAATGCCAACCTTTGACCGTGTTGCTCCAAACCCAGCTGTTAAAGATATGGCTCATGCAACCGTTGCTCTGTGTACTTCTGGTGGTATCGTTCCTCTGGGCAACCCAGATCACATCGAGTCCTCTTCCGCTTCTCACTACGGTGAGTACGACATCACTGGCGTTATGGACCTGGATGCTGCTCATTGGGCAACAGCTCACGGCGGTTACGACCCAGTATACGCTAACGAAGACGCTGACCGCGTTCTGCCAGTCGATATCCTCCGCGAGATGGAAAAAGAAGGCAGAATCGGCAAACTCCACAATAAATTCTACACCACCGTTGGTAACGGTACTGCAGTTGCTTCCTCTAAAGCATTCGCTGCTGAGTACGCTCAGAAGCTGAAAGCAGATGGAGTGGATTGCGTAATCATGACCTCCACGTGAGGAACCTGCACACGTTGCGGCGCAACGATGGTAAAAGAAATTGAACGCGCTGGTCTGCCAGTAGTTCACATCTGCACAGTTACCCCAATTTCCATGACTGTTGGTGCTAACAGAATCGTACCAGCTATCGCAATTCCTCACCCACTGGGCAACCCAGCTCTGACAATGGAAGAGGAAAAAGCAATCAGAAGAAAGATCGTTGAAACCGCTCTCGAAGCTCTCGAGACCGAAGTTGACGATCAGACAATCTTCGACGTTAAATATTAATCTGTTTTAAAAGATTCGGTCGGGGAGGTATCTCCCCTCCCTGACCGTCTTTTAAAAAATAAATTAAGGGAGACGAAAACAATGGATAAAGTTTATGACATTATCGTTTTAGGTGCAGGCCCTGCAGGTTTGACCGCTGCTTCTTATGCTGGCCGTGCAAGAATGGACACACTTCTTATTGAAGGAACAAAAGATGGCGGACAGATCGTTATCACCAACGAAATCGAAAACTATCCAGGCTCCCTGGAGGAAGAATCCGGCCCGTCCCTGATTGCCAGAATGACAAAACAGGTAGAAAAATTCGGTGCTGACCGCGTTACAGATACTATCGTAGACGTTGAGCTCGAAGGTAAGGTAAAACACCTCAAAGGTAATCATGGTGATTACTATGCAAAAGCTGTTGTTATCGCTACCGGCGCTTCTCCACGTCCGATCGGCTGCCCAGGTGAGAAAGAATTCACCGGTAAAGGTGTTTCCTACTGTGCAACTTGTGACGCTAACTTCTTCGAAGATTTTGAAGTATACGTAGTAGGCGGCGGTGACTCCGCTGTTGAAGAAGCTATGTACCTCACCAAATTCGCAAGAAAAGTAACTCTGATCCACAGACGTGACGAGCTCAGAGCTGCTAAATCCATCCAGGAAAAAGCATTTGCTAATCCAAAGATGGCATTCATGTGGAACACCACAATCGAAGAGATCAAAGGTGACGGTGTTGTAACATCCATGATCGTAAAAGACACCAAAACCGGCGAGACCAGAGAGATTGAGGCTGATGAGGAAGATGGAACATTCGGTATCTTCGTATTCGTAGGTTTCGATCCTAAATCCCAGCTGTTCGAGGGCAAACTCGAAATGGAAAATAGATACATCGTTACCGATAAATACATGCATACTTCTGTTCCAGGCGTATTCGCAGCTGGTGACGTTATCGTTAAACATCTGCGTCAGGTAGTTACTGCTTGCGGCGATGGCGCTGTTGCAGCTACCGAAGCTCAGCACTACGTAGAAAACCTGGCTGACTAATCTCAGCAAGGGGATTCAATTTCGAATCTAGGGGACTTTTTGGAAGTTCGGTTTTTATGTGAGAGTTTAGACCGGCGGCTTTTCAAAGTTCCAAACATAAAATCTAAATAAAGAAGGTCCTGCAAACCTTTTACGGTAATGAACCCTCTTTAGCAGAAGGAGATCATGTTATTATGTTAGAAGTAACAAAAGAAACATTTGAGCCTGAAGTACTGCAGGCTGAAGGTTATGTATTCGTAGACTTCTTCGGCGATGGTTGTGTACCATGTGCTGCTCTGATGCCACATGTACATGCTCTGGCAGACAAATATGCTGACAGCAAGCTGAAATTCTGCTGCATGAACACAACAAAAGCTAGACGTCTGGCTATCAAACAGGGTATCATGGGTCTGCCTGTAATGGCTATCTACAAAGATGGCGCTCAGGTTGAGGCTCTGGTTAAGGAAGACTGCACTCAGGATTCCATCACCGCTCTGGTTGAGAAATACGTTAACATGTAATTTTTGACCTGATGGTCAAAAACGATGTTTGCAGCGACGAGATGTCCGCTCTGACCTGCAAAGCAAAACATCATGAAAAATAGACGCAATTTATTTGCGACTGTTTTGATAAATCGATGACGCAAGTCATCAAGAAAGAAATAAGGAGGATAAGTCATGAGCCTTTTGAATGGTAAAAAAGTTATCATCATCGGCGACAGAGACGGCGTTCCAGGCCCAGCTATCGAAGAATGTGTTAAGACTGCTGGCGCTGAAGTAGTGTACTCCTCTACAGAATGCTTTGTCTGAACTGCCGCTGGCGCAATGGATTTGGAAAATCAGAAGAGAGTTAAAGAATTCGCAGAACAGTATGGTCCAGAAAACATCGTTGTTGTTCTGGGTGCTGCTGAGGGCGAAGGTGCAGGTCTTGCTGCTGAAACAGTAACCGCTGGTGACCCTACTTTTGCAGGTCCATTGACAGGAGTTCAGTTAGGACTCACAGTATATCACGTATGCGAACCAGAAATCAAAAACGAAGTTGACCCAACTGTTTACGATGAGCAGGTAGGTATGATGGAAATGGTTCTGGATGTAGATGACATCATCTCTGAGATGAGCTCTATCCGCAACGAATACTGCAAATACCTCTAAACCAAAACAACAGGTGGTGCGGTGGTCTGGTGATGTATCACCAGCTTGCCGCACCACCTCTTTTTACTCTTTGCTGTTTTCACATGAAGTGGAATTTTTTCTTGTGAAAAATAGCAGAATTCATAAAATCCCCATGACAATTTGAAAAAAGTAGTGTATACTATTTTTATGGGAGTTGTCCAAAAAAATGGACAGCTTTTCATGGGATGCCCTAAAGGGCAAGCCTAAAAAAGGTAGGAGATCGGGCAACCGATTGACAAAGATTCATAATCAATGAATGAGAGGCGTGACTACAATGAACAGTGTAATCAAAGGCGCAAGCTACATTCTTGCCCATACACCAGACATGGTAATGGAAAATGGTACAACTCAGACCACCGAGAAAATCGTAAATCCTAACTCTGAGTACCTGAAAGAACTGCCAAACCACATCAGAACATACGAGCAGGCTCTTGCTTACCTGCCAAACCAGACCTACATCGGCAACATGCATCCAGATGAGCTGGCTAAATACGATCAGCCATGGGTTGACACCACCGTTGAAGGTATGAACCAGAGAACTGGTAAATACGGCGAAATCATGCCAGAGGACGAGTTCTACATGCTGATGCAGTGCGTAGACGTTTTCGAGCTGGTTATGCTGGAAAAGAGCTTTGTTGCTGCAACAAAAGAGAAATTCGTTGCTAACCCAGTTATCGACGAGAGCATCGTTGCAAGAATCCATGAAGGTGTTGACGCTTCCGAAGTTGAGCACTTTGTAAACGAAGAGCATGCAGAACCACTGGTATTTGCTGGCAAGACTGTTGGTTTCGTTAAGAGAGCTCATGACGTTGACCCGAACCTGTCCGCTCACACCATGCTCGAAAACATGGTTACCAAAGCATCCGCAGTTCTGTCCCTGCTGCACCTGATCCGCGTAACCGGTATCAACAAAGAAGATATCGACTACGTTATCGACTGCTGCGAGGAGGCTTGCGGTGATATGAACCAGCGCGGCGGCGGTAACTTCGCTAAAGCTGCTGCTGAGATCGCAGGTCTTGTTAATGCAACCGGTTGTGACGTCCGCGGCTTCTGCGCTGGCCCAACTCATGCATTCATCAACGCTGCTTCCCTGGTAAAAGCTGGCACCCACAAACACGTAGTTATCGTTGCTGGTGGTTGTACCGCTAAACTGGGTATGAACGGTAAAGACCATGTTAAGAAAGGTCTGCCAATCCTCGAAGATATGATCGGCGGTTTTGCTGTTCTGCTGGGCGAAAACGATGGTATTAACCCAGAAGTTGACACCGAGCACACCGGCA
The DNA here is from genome assembly GCF_944388365.1 of uncultured Negativibacillus sp. Taxonomy (GTDB): domain Bacteria; phylum Bacillota; class Clostridia; order Oscillospirales; family Ruminococcaceae; genus Negativibacillus. Next base: position 54,981 of record NZ_CALXIN010000004.1, read on the forward strand.
AACATACCGTTGGAACCGGTTCCGCTCCTCAGAACGTAATCTCCTCCCTGGTAACCAATCCTCTGGATGCTGCTGGTCTGAAGATTACTGACGTTGACAAATACTCTGCTGAGATGCAGAACCCAGATATCACCAAACCTGCTGGTGCTGGTGACGTTCCGCTTGCTAACTACAAGATGATCGCTGCTCTGGGTGTTAAGAGAGGCGACCTCGAGAAGAAAGACCTGGCTACCTTCCCAGCTGTACATGGTATGGTTGGTTGGGCTCCAACACAGGGTCATATTCCATCCGGCGTTCCATACATCGGTGTTTGCCGCGATGATATCCTCGAAGGCAAAGTAAACAGAGCTATGATCATCGGTAAAGGTTCTCTGTTCCTTGGCCGTATGACCAACCTGTTCGATGGCGTATCCGTAATGATCACCAAGAACTCCGGCAAGACAGAAGAAGCTGCAGTTTCCGAAGAGCACATCAAGGGCCTCATCGGCAAAGCTATGAAAGACTTTGCTGCATCCCTGCTGGCTGCTGCTGAAGAAGAATAATTTTTGCAGGTTCGCTGTATCTGAAAACTGAAAGGAATGAGGAGATCATTATGGCACAGATCGAAAAAATGATTGCCAAAACTTTCATGGACATCGCTACAGGTCTTGAAACTGGCTCCTTTGGTGCCAGACCAAGAATCGCTGTAACCGGTCTTGGAAGTGAACACGGCGAAGCAAACTCTGTTGAAGCAGCTGTTCTGGCTGCTGACAGAGGTGTTGATGTTACCCTCATCGGCACTGCTGAAAACGAAAAATTCAACACCGTTAAGGTTTCTGATGAAGACGAAATGTACAAAGAGATGGAAAAAATGCTGGACAGCGGCGACATTGATGGCTGTGTAACCATGCATTATCCATTCCCGATTGGCGTTTCCACTGTTGGCCGCGTTGTTACCCCAGGTAAAGGCAAACAGATGTTCATCGCTAACACAACCGGTACTTCCGCTGCTGAAAGAATTGAAGCAATGATCCGCAACACCATCGCTGGTATCATTACTGCAAAAGCTTGCGGCGTTAAAAACCCAACCGTTGGTATTCTGAACGTTGATGGCGCTAGACAGTGTGAAGGCGCTCTGAAAGAGCTTCAGGCTAACGGCTATGACATCCACTTTGCAGAGTCTTCCCGTGCAGACGGCGGCTGCGTTATGAGAGGTAACGACCTTCTCGTTGGCGCTTGCGACGTTATGGTAACTGATTCTCTGACAGGTAACATCCTGATGAAGATGATGTCTTCCTACTGCACTGGCGGCAGCTACGAAGCTGTTGGCTACGGCTACGGCCCAGGTATCGGCGAAGGCTACGACAGACTGGTTCTGATCGTATCCCGTGCTTCCGGTGCTCCTGTTCTGGCTAACGCTATGGAATACGCTGCACAGCTGGTAAAAGGCAATTACAGAGAAATTGCTGCTAAAGAATATGCTGCTGCTAAGAAAGCTGGTCTGGAGAAAGTTATCGCTGCTCGCAAACCAGTGAAGAAAGAAGCTTCCGAAGAAGTCGTAGAGTGCCCACCAAAAGAGGTTGTAACCGCTTCCGTTGCTGGTATCGAGGTTATGGACCTGGAGGATGCTGTACAGGCTCTGTGGAAAGCTAAGATCTACGCAGAGAGCGGCATGGGCTGCACCGGACCTCTGGTTATGATGTCCGAAGCTAACCATGACAAAGCTGTTGAGATCCTCAAAGCAGCTGGCTACATTTCCTAGTCGTCATAATAGCTTTACAAAAAGGCTCCCGAATTTTCGGGAGCCTTTTTTCACCTTTTCTTTAGCAGAAAGAAAAGGTGAAGCCAAAAGAAAGCATTACGCTTCGCGTTGAAAGGATGGGTAGCTTGAGCAAAAAGTTTGGCAGAGCGAAACAAAAGTTTTTTGTCAACGGCGCTTTGCTCGGTTGCCGAAGACAATTTTGCCCAATCTTTCATGGGCAAAAAGAGTAAGCTCCAGATTGAAAACTTGTTTTCAATCCTCTTTTCTGCAAGAGAAAAAGTTTTCACAAACTGCCAAATTATACAAGCTACCCCCGAAAAATTCCCAGTGGGAAGTTTTCGGCAGTGCCAGCTTGAAGTTGGACATTATTTAGCACTTATGTAAAAAGCTCCCAAACTGGGAGCTTTTTTCTTACTTTTTATTTTGATCTAGAGAATTTTCCTGTAATTTCTTTACGGCTTTCTGTGCAGATAAACTCCCATGTTTTACACCCATTCGGATAATAAAATAAAGCAGAAATGAATAGATCAGCAAGGTTGTATTTGGATTTAAATCAAAGAATGGCATCAATAAAAACCTCTATCAATCGATTGTTATTTTGATTTTTTCCCGCAGGCGCTAAGGTAGCTCAGGCTATGAACACCCCAGAAAATGGCAATCAGAATAAACGGAGCCAAGCCGATCGGGTAAAAAATCTGAATCATGCAGCAGATGGCAAATGCGATCAGAAAAACGTATCTCAGATTTTTATAGCTCTGGTAACCGGCGCGATACATCTCAAAGGTCTCTGCCTCATCGCTTTCCTTCTCCCAGTCTTTCATAAAGCGCATCGACATCGGGTCGGCATTTCTAAACTTTGGATTGATCTTTTTGATGAGGTTGACCTGACTGACCTCCACCCAGGTGTTAATCGACAGAAAAACAAGGGTTGCTGCTGCGCTGATGAAAATATTTTTCGGGATCATATAAGCAGTCGACGCACCGAGGAAGAAAAAGTTGCAGATCGTACACAGCACGCTGCACATCATGCCAGGATTGGACTGGTTTTCGATCTGGTCGTAGATGGCGTCCTCGTTTTCAGGAGTGATGCTGTTGAGTAATTTTTTGAGCTTATAAATGGAATAAACCGACATCAACGACAAAAACAGACAGATGCTGATGTGAAGCGCCGGTGTTACCGAACCAAACCAGTCACTGAAGCTGTTGATTGCACCGACAACACCGTCCTCAAAGTTCATAATAATACTGGAGGCCAGCGCACCGCACGAACCGGAAATAACCAAAATCAGGATATACTTGATAATAGGATGTTTTTTCATAAAGAACCCTCCTTCAAAATGAATCTGTCTATTGTTCTTCCAGATAAGAGAATAATTCCTCCACCGTCGCTTCCAGCACCTTTGCAATCTTTAGTGCCAGTGTGACCGATGGGTTATAATCGCCGCGCTCAATCAGGCTGATGGTCTGGCGGGAAACACCAACCAGATTTCCAAGGTCGGTCTGGCTCAGATGAAATCGTGCCCGATATTCTTTTAAATGATTGATGAGTGGCATCCAGTTTCCTCCTTCCTTTTTGACAAGAATCCATTTTAAAATGACATATATTTTTGTCATTTATCTTGGTTTCAGTATAGCATTGACAAGGATCCTTGTCAATAGGGAAGAGAAGATTTTGACAACTTTTTTTGTTAAAATCAGAATAGAGGGCAGAGTGGGAAGATGGAAAAGAAAAAAGAAAAGTGGGGAAGAAAGAAGAATTAGTTTTGTCTTAACATTTCGGATAAATTTCTATGATATACTAAAAAACAGAAAACAACCGGATCGGAGCACCATGGTGAGGCGATCTTTATTTTATCTTTTCTCCCACGGAGGGATTGTTATGACGCGCTATTATAAAATACCAACCGACCCAACCTGCCGTCGGGAGGATGACCCAAACTGCTACACCTATGTAGATGGGTATGGATTTACGCCGCCACCGCCGTTGGTAACGGAACGTCGGATTTTGCAGCGTTATTCCAATGGACTGGGATTTGCAACACTGCTTTATTTTATTTTGACGGCATTCGTGCCCTTTTTTATTCTGTCAGTAATTGCAATCTTTCAGCCAGCTATTCGCATCTATGGAAACCAGGTTTTGGCATCTTCCCATGTCATTATGCTGGTCAATGTACTCTCATCAGCGATCTGTTTGTTTGTACCGTTTCTGCTGTTTGTGCTGCTCTGTCGGGTACCGTTGAACATTGCTTTTCCACTTCACCGTTTTTCAGCGTCGCTGTGCATACCATGTGTATTTGTTGCACTGGCGGTCAGTGTCATAGGAGTAACCTCCTCCAACCTGATTTCGGCAATGTTATCGACGCTGAACCTGCAGCCGCACACAGATTTGTACATGCCCACGCAACCAGTCGCAATGGTTTTGTTTGGGATACAGCTGTGTGTGATTACCCCGATTATTGAGGAATTTGTTTTCCGCGGGATGATCTTCCAGTCGATGCGCCGCTTTGGTGATAGCTTTGCTCTGGTGCTGTCCGCAATTTTGTTTGCACTGTTCCATGGCAATCTGGTGCAGGCACCAAACGCCTTCCTGATGGGATTGGTGATTGGCTACTTCGTACTGTACTCCGGTTCCCTGTGGGTAGGAGTTATCATCCATGCGGTCAATAATGCGATGAGCCTGGCGCTGGATCTGCTGTGCGCAGCTTTGCCTGAGGAATATCAGTCGTTATTTTTGCTCAGTGTGTTTGCGCTTTATTTGGTCGCAGGCATTGCAGCTTTGCTGGTGCTGGTGCGCAAATATCCAAACATGTTTATGTTTATCCGTTCGACCACTTTTTCGACCGAACGTATCAAATATCGCGTCGCATTTTCATCGCTGACGATGGTATTTGCGTTGATCCTGCTGGTCGCATTGATTATCCAGAATATGTTTTAAGTAAAAAAGAGCGTCACCGACGCTCTTTTTTGGGTGTAAATCCAGGAAAGGTGTGTGCAGATGGTACAACAGGAGATTCCCTCCTACCTGAAGGAGGATGTGCGGTGGATGAAAGAAGCGCTGCTGGAGGCACAGAAGGCCGCAGAGCTGGGAGAAATTCCAGTCGGTGCAGTGATGGTCTATCAGGGAGAGATCATTGCAAGGGCACACAATCGTCGGGAATTGGACTGTGATGCGCTGGCACATGCTGAGGTGCTGTGTATCTCGCAGGCGTGTAAAAAGCTGCACAGCTGGCGTCTGAGCGGCTGTACGCTGTATGTGACGCTGGAGCCATGTCCCATGTGCAGCGGTGCAATTATCAATTCCAGGGTGGATCGTGTTGTATATGGAGCCAAGGATGACAAAGCCGGCTGTGCAGGCTCGGTGGCGGATTTGTTTGTGATGCCATTTAATCATACACCGGTGATTCGTTCGGGAATCTTGGCCGAAGAATGCGGCGAAATTTTGAGCAGATTTTTTTCTTCGCTGCGCTAAAATGGGATAGGAAAGCGGTTTTCCTCCGAGTTGATATTCTTTTATCAATTCGAGGGAAAACCGCTTTGTTTTTTCACCCAATTTCACCATAAATCAACAGGATTAAATGTTGAAAACTCTGTTGAAACTGTTTAAACTATGATATTTTACCTATATTTTACGTCTGGTAATCACTTTTCAACTAATTCAACTGAACAAATGTGGAAAGCTGGGGAGAGCGTGTCCGACAACAGTTTTGTTTTTCTCCTTGAAGTCGTCTAACGAGAATAGTATAATATAATTATTACATTTTATTTTTATACCATATTGAAAGCTCCTGCAAAAAGAGGTGAATAAGGTGCGTGCCATCGTGTGTATCACGCCGCCATTTGGAAAGCCCAAGCAGCTTTCTGAACTGGTCATTTTTTCTGATGTAAAATCCTATATTCCGGAATGGGATACCCGTGACTATCTCAATGCCTGCCGCAAATATGCTGCGGAAAACCACGTTTATCTGGTGCCGAGCCGCTTTGTTGTGGATAATGTTTTGTACCTGTGCCTGTTTTCGCCGCAGGGAGAAATTTTGGGGATACAGGGAGCAACCCACCGAAATTTGTATAATCAGGCGCAGTTTTCTCAGTATGACAAGATTGAGCCAATCCAGACGCCGATCGGCAATATCTTTTTGTGTGTGGATGTGGACATCTACCATCCACAGGTGGTGCGTGTGGCGAGGATGAAGGGCGCGCAGCTGATAATAGCTTCGCAATTTATTGATTCTTATCAGCTCAGCCGTCACATGCTGACCACCGGCATCTGGAATGCAGCCCAGTCCAACGGCGTCTATGTGGTGGGCTGCTGCAACTGTTTTTCTGCAGTGGCAGCACCATGCAGTCTGACCGAGGATGAGAGCGGCTATCTTGTGTCGCCGACCAGTTCTCACAGCCTGTTTGCAAAGCTGTATCTGGACAAGCTGGCCAGAACAGAGTTTGGAGGAAATCTGTCGGACAAGCTGGATCTGCGGATCTATGAAAAGGGAGGAACGCTGTGATGAATCTCAAGCACATTGCTGCGGCAAAAAGGCTGTTGGCCCACTGGAGTCCTACACGGTTGGACCATCTGCTTGAGGAAAGCGAAATCAAAATGTCGCGGGCACTGGAATACATCATGCCCAACAACATCAAAGTAACCAGTGTACAGCTCTCTTTGCGGGCAGAAGCATCCTTTAAGGAATGCATCTCGATGATTGTAGATCACCTGAATGAAGCCGTTGGAGAGGGCAGCCAGCTGATTGTTTTTCCAGAATACATTGGCCTATTACCTCTGCTGAGTTCTCCGACCCTGTTTGATCTGTGCTATCAGTTTTCCGAGGATCTGCTCAACAGGGAGGAGCAGGCGATACAGGATGGACTGCGGTTTTATTCCAAATATCTGGCGCAGCCGCTGCTGGAGAGTTATTGCCGTTTTTTCTCGCTGCTGGCAATTAAATCTTCGATCTATATTTTGGCGGGAACAAATATTGTAAAAACCCGCGAAGGACTTGTAAACCGCGCCTTTTTGTTTGATCCTGATGGAAACATCATTTTGCAGCAGGACAAGCTGCATCTTTCTCCGCAGGAGAAGCTGTGCGGGCTGATCGCCGGAAAAGAGATCGTCACCGCACAGACCAAGCTGTGCAGAGTGTCGGTGCTGACAGGAACCGATCAGCGCGTTTTTGAGGCGGCCAGTGCGGCGCATCTTAGAGGAGCACAGCTGCTGCTGTGTCCATCGGCGTTCTGTTCCAGCCACAGCAGTGATTATTTTCAGAGCTGTGCCTTCATGCGCTGTCAGGAGCAGCCGGTGTTTGCGGTATCCTCCTGGCTGACCGGCGACTTTATGGATCTGCCGTTTCGAGCGATCAGCGGCATCTATGCGCCGTTTTCCGCCAGCAAGATGGACAATGGTGTCATCGTACAGACCGAGCGTCCCTCGGGCAATGCATGCCTGACAGCGCGCATCGACCTGGAACGACTGGGACAGGACCCTGACCTGTATATCTCGGATCTGAACCCGATCGTAGAGGAGATGGCCCGAAAAGAGTATGGTTTGGCACGGCAGATACAGGTCGCGCAGCAAACTGATGAAGAAGAATCCTAAATTTCTTCAGTAAAAAAGCCACACCTAATGCTCGGTGGTCGTAAAACAGTAATATGTGAATTTCTTGGAACAGGCATGATTTCGGTCATGCCTGTTCCGCTTT